>JACQGX010000290.1 GCA_016199265.1 Chloroflexota bacterium
GGCGCTCGCGTACTTCGCCGTGCATCCCGAGCGGGTCAAGGAGTTGTTCGGCTTCTATCTCAAGCACATGGCCGACCCCGCCGCCGCAGCAGAGCCGGCCCTGGCAGCCTAGTCCAGAAGGTTTTCTGACTGTCTATAGCTACCGACGGGCTCAGGCAGCGCGGCGTTCGAGCTCTGTGAGCTTCTGCCCGATCAGGCGGAGGTCGGCGAAGAACGTGTTTCGACAGCGGTCGCGGCTGTCGCTCGGTTGGATCAGCACGTACGACGGGTGGATCGTCGCCAGGACGTGGGGTGCGACGTCGGACGAGAGCCACCGGCCGCGCTGCTGGCTGAGCTTGAAGTCGCGGCCCAAGATCCACTTGGCGGCGATCGCGCCCAGGCAACCGACGATCTGTGGCCGGACGATTGCCAGCTCTTGCTCGAGCCACGGCCGGCAGGCGTTGATCTCGTTCTGCTTCGGCGGCCGGTTCTTGCCCTGCCTCCCTCCCGGCACCCAGGGGCGGTGCTTGACGGTATTGGTCACGTAGATGTCCTCGCGGTCGATCCCCGCCTGCGCCAGCGCGTCGTCGAGCAGTCGGCCGGCGGGGCCGACAAACGGCATGCCCTGCTGGTCCTCCTGGTAGCCCGGCGCCTCGCCGATGAGCATCAGCATCGCACTCGCCGGACCGACGCCGAAGACCGTCTGCGTGCCGATCTCCCACAGCGGGCAGTTTTGGCACCCGGCAGCCTGCCGGCGTACCTCCCCCAACGCGTAGTCCCGGTCGCGCTCGACCTCAGTGGCCATCGCCGCACGGAGGGTGCACCTTACGTGCCGGACCAGGTGATCAGGTGGTGATCAGGTGGCGGTACAACATCACAACAACTTGATCACGACTTGATCACGACTTGATCACGACTTGATCACCACCTGACCGCGCAAGTGCAGTCAGCGTGGCGCGACGAGCCGGCGGCGGGTGACGAGCAGGCCGAGCGAGAAGACGGTGCCGGCAATGCCGAGCAGCGTCATCGCTTGGACGGGACTGGTGACGTCGATCAGCCGGCCGACGAGCGGCGTGGTGACCGACGCCGTCTCCTGGCCGATGAAATAGTACAGACCCAACACGGTCGAGCGGCGCTGCGCGGGGATGGCGTCGGCAAACAGCGATTCGAGCACCGGCAGTCGCGTGTTCATCGAGAGGCCGTAGAGTAGGAGCACGACCACGATTGGCCAGCCGAAGGGGACGTACGCGAAGAGCAAGATGAGGGGCCCGACGGAGGCGGTGGCGGTGACGAGCACCGGCGCGCGACCGAACCGATCGGAGAGCGCGCCGCCGAGCGGCGCGGCGATGATGCCGATGCCGGTGATGAGTGCGATGAACAGTCCCGCGCGGTTCTCGGCGACGCCGTGCCGGTCGACGAGAAAGAGGGGAATGTAGGCGAACATGCTGGCGGTGAGCAACTGCTCGGCCAGCGCCACCGCCACAAGCGGACCAATCGCCTTGAGCGCGGCGAAGGCCTTGACCTGCGCGGCGCGCTCGGTGTGGGCCGCCGCGCCGTCGAGCCGCGCATCGGGGTTGCGCCAGGTGAGCAGCAGCATCATGACGCCGGCCACGAGCGGCGCGATCGCCAGCGCGAGAAAGGCCGTCCGCCAGCTCCCGGTGAGCTGCACGACGCCGATGGCGATCGCCGGCACCGCCGAAAAAGCGACGGCGCCACCGATGACGTGCGTACCCAGCGCGCGTCCTCGTCCAATTGCGCTGAACGTGCCGGCAAGGTACGAGGCCGCCGGGGCGTGGTACGTCGCCGCCATGAGGCCCGTCACCACCAGCAAAGGGATCAGGTGGATGAAGCTGGTAGAGAGGCTGATGGCGATACCCGCCAGCCCAACGCCGATCAACCCGATGGCGATCATCAGGCGCTTGCTGAACCGGTCGGCGAGGGCGGAGATCGGCAGTTGTCCGAAGCCCAAGGCCAGGCCCTGCGCCGAAAGCAGCAGGCCCGAGCGCGCGTAGTCGAGCTCGAACGCCTGCCGGATCAGCGGCAGGAGCGGCGCGAGGCCGCCGGTGCCGACGTGGTGCGCAAAGTGCGCGAAGATGAACGCCGGCAGCACGAACCGGCGCGGCGCGGGAAATGCGGACGTGGCCGCCGCGCCGGCGGTTGTCATGCCGGCGGGCTCGGCGGCCGGGGCCTCTTGGGCACCGGCAACCGCGCCGCTCTTGGGGCTGCCGGCGTTCGTCGGAGTGGCCACGTCGGCCAATTCTACCCACCTCGGTATACTGGCAACCGTGGAATCTTCAGCCCTCGGCGGGCAGCACGGGCAGGATCGCGGAAGCCAAGTGCGGCGCTCACCGGCCCGCCGAGGTACCGGCGACAGACGTAGTGTCGATCAGCACCCGCAGCGGGCCCTGATTGCCGTCACCGCCGGCTACTTCCTCATCATGTTCGCCGTCTCGCCGGTGTCGGTCGTACTGCCCTCGCTGGCCGACAGCTTACACGTCGACGTCGAAGCCGCGAGTTGGGTAATGGCGGCGTACCTGCTGCCGCTGTCGGCGCTGCTTCTGCCGGCAGGGCGTCTGGGCGACATGGTGGGGCACCGGCGCCTGTTCACGCTTGGCCTCGGCCTCGTCACGCTTGCAGCGCTGAGCGCCGGCCTGGCGCACGATCTGATGTCGCTGTTGCTGGCGCGAGCAGCGCAGGGCGCGGGCGCGGCGCTCGTCTCGGCGGCGAGCCTGCCGATTATCACCGCCGCGATCGAGCCCGAACGGCGTGGCCGGGCGATCGGCCTGGCGACGATGTCGTCTTCCCTCGGCGCGATGGCCGGCACCGGCCTCGCGCCGCTCTTCGTCCTGTTCCTGGACTGGCGCTGGGCGTTTTACACCGGCGGGGTCGCCGGCGCCGCCGCGCTGGCAGTGGCGCTCCGCATGCAGCGCGAGCCGGCGATCGATCGCTGGCCGCGGCTCGATTGGCCCGGAGCGCTGTTGCTCCTGCTGACGATGTCGGTGGCGTCGCTCTCGCTCAACCACTTCCACGAGGGCCCGGAAACGTTCACCGGCGGCTGGCGGTGGCACCTGCCGATGCACGCCGCGGCCGGCGCGCTCCTGGTGATGTTCGTCGCCGTCGAGCGCCGGGTGGCGGCGCCGCTGATCCGGCTCGACCAATTGCGCATGCCCCAATTCACCACCGCGATCGGCGCCAACGCCGTGCTGCATATGTCGATGATGATGGCCGTTTTCTCCACGCCGTTCCTGCTCCAGCGGGGGCTGGGGCTGGGTGCCGTCGAGACGGGCCTGCTGCTGACGGGCATGCAGGCGTGTACGACGGTGATGACGCTCGTCGGCGGCTGGCTCTACGACCGGGCCCACTGGCATCGCCTGAGGCAGTGGCTGTGCGCGGCCTCGCTCTCGATGGTGGCCGTGGGGTTGACCGTGATGGCCGCGCGGGCCGGAAGACTGAGCTTTGGCGAGTACGCGGCGACGATCGTCTTCATGGGCATCGGCTCGGGCGCGTTCATGACGGCGAACAACACGCGCATCATGAGCGCGCTGGCGCCGGAGTTTCGCGGGTTCGCGTCCGGGATGCTCGAGACGACGCGGCAGTACGGCCACACGCTCGGCGTGGCGGTCGCTACCGCCGGGATGGGCGGCGTATTGAGTGCCACGGTGGCCGGTAACGGCGTGGCGGCCGCCCAAGTAGTGGCCGGGTTCGGGTCGGCCGCGCTGATGATGGCGGCGATCACGTGGGCTGGAGTTGCACTCGCCGCGTACCCGTTTTCGTCGCGTCGCTGGCGCACGTCTGACGTCCCGGCGCCACGATCGCCGGCGCTGCCAACTGGTGCGCCGGCCGCGGCATTTGCTCGGATAGGCACCGACCGGCTATAGTCGCGTCACGGGCCATGAAGGTCGGTCTACACTCGGTTACGTACTCTGGCCTCTGGTACGACGGGCCGGGGCTGGCGCCGCTCGAGTTTTTGCGCCGGGCGCGTCACCTCGGATTCGACGGCGTCGAGCTCGACGGCCGGCGGCCGCACGCCAATCCGATGGAGCTCGACGCCTCCCGGCGGCGGGCGATCCGCGAGATGTGCGCCGATCTCGATCTGGAGCTGGTGGCGATTGCCGGTTACAACGACTTCTCCAGCCCCATCGTCGAGCACCGCGAGAGTCACTTGTTGATGGTGCGCGAGCACATTCGGCTGGCGCGCGATCTGGGCGCGCCGATGCTGCGGCTCTTTCTCGCTTGGCCGGGCGTCGTCGTCCGCGACGGCATCGCCGCGATCGAGCCGGCACAGCGCCGCTTCGACGCGCTGTGGCGCGAGACGACGTGGCTCGAGGCGTGGAGTACCTGCAAGCGGTGCCTCCGTGAGGTCGTTCGGTACGCCGAGGACGATGGCATCGTGCTCGCTCTCCAGAACGAGCCGCCGGTGATCCGCGATCACCACGACGTGCTCGATATGATCGCCGAAGTCGAGTCGCCGTGGCTCCGCGCGTCGATCGACGCCGCGGCGCTTGCTCGCCAGGACGACGACGGCGTGCGGCAGGCAGTCCAGGACGTGGCAGACGCGGTGGTGCTGTCTCACGTCGAAGGCAGCTTCACCCGGCACAACGAAGGTACGGTGGAGCTGCTGCCGGCGCGCGACCGGTCGTGGATCAACTTTCCGGCGTTCGTGCGGGCGCTCGAGGAGTCCGGTTACGACGGCTATCTTTGCTACAAGACCGCCGCTCCGGTGCTGAACGCGCGCAAAGAAGTGCAGGGTATCGAGTTCGTCGACCGGCAGGCCGCGCTGGCGCAGACGTACCTGCGCGAGCTCGTGGCTCAGGCGCAGCGCGCGGACACCACGGTCGCGGATACCGAATCGGCACCGGCGGGCGTATAGGGAGCCGCCGTCACGGGAACCGGTCGGTCGCCAGTTTGCGCGGGTCGACGGAGAGCCGGCGGCCGGTACGTGCCAGCAGGTCAACCGCTCGCGCGATAGCGGGTGCCGGATCGGTTGGGCGGGTGGCGTAAACGCTGCGCTCGGCGCTCGGGGAATCGAGCCGCAGCGCCGTCGCCAGGTCCAGCGGATCGCGATCGGGCAAGGCGTGCAGCGCGGCCTTGACGCCGTCGGGCGCGGCAAGCTCGGCGCCGGCCGCGGCACACCCTTGCACGACCAGGCGGAAGAGGCGCGCCTGCCGCTCGTCGGGCGCGTTCAGCCGGTCGCCGCGGGCGACGAGCACCGTTCCCAACGCTTCGGTCGCCTCGGGCGCGACACTCCCATCGGAGAAGTTTGCCGCGACTTCGGCGCCGCCGAGCAGCAGCGACTGCGCGGCGGCGTAGGAGCGGCCGAGATACGCGTCGACGCGGTGATCGACCAGCGCCGCGACGAGCGCCTCGTCGGTGGGGTAGCGCAGCCACTGCGGCCCGCCGTCGAGTGGCCCCCGAGGCAGAGTGAGCAGGAGCTGCATCGCGCGCTCGGTGCCGTCGGCGCCGGTCCTGAGGCCGCAGCGCGCCGCGCGCCAGCGGCCATCCAGGAGTGCGCCCCAGCCTCCCACGGCGGCGTCGGTTTCGGTCGAGACGACGAGCTGGCCGCCGAACCGTCGGGTAAGCGCGCCAAACGCGACGAGCGGCGCCCCCTCGTCGACGGCGTCGAGGAAATCGAGCAGCGAAATCGCGGCCGCGCCGGCGTTGCCATCGACGACGGCCGAAGCTACCGGCCGTCCACCGGTGCGCAGCAGCGGCGCGACGTACACCGGCGGCTCCGCCCCAAACCCGCGCTTGATGGCTAAGAGCAGCGGCGCGTAGGAGAGACTTCGTTCCGGGAGCGCGACGACACCGGCCAGTTGCTCCGGTCGACGCGTCCAGCCGGCGCAGTCGACGAGGGGAAGGGCGAGGGATGCGCCGAGGAAGGAGCGGCGGGGGTGTTTAGGCAAGGCGCGGCCGCCCTCACCCTAGCCCTCTCCCAAAGGGAGAGGGGACGTTGAACCGCCGCCCGAAGGGGGGGGGGACGCTGAATCGTTTCCCAAAGAGAGGGGGGACGAGGAGCCGCCCGCGATCGGCGGCAGGAACGTCACGGTGTCGCCGTCGTGGAGCTCGGCGCCGCGGTGGTGCTGTGCCTCGTCGAGCATGACGACGAAGGGTTCGTCGCCGATGCCGAGTTGTTCGGCCAGGGTGTCGACGGTAGCGCCCTCCGGCAACTCGATGGTGCCACGCTTGCCCGGCCAATCAGCCGGCTTGAACCGCGCAAAGTCGCCAAAATAGACAACGGTGACCTTCATGTGAGCAGGCAGTAGGCGGTGGGCGGTGGGCGGTGGGCGGTTGGGCTCGGCAATTGCTCTGCCAACTGCCTACCGCTTACTGCTTACTGCCTACTTCTTCCCGTTGGCTTTGATCGCGTGCAGCACCCGCTCTGGAGTCAATGGCACCTCGTTGATCCAAACGCCGGTGGCGTCGGCGACGGCGCTGACGAGGCACGCGACGCCGGGAGCGATCGGCGGCTCGCCGATGCCCTTGACGCCGAACGGGCCGTTCTTGGTCGGCATCTCGACCATCACTGACTCGATGTCGGGGAAGTCGAGGGTAGTCGGCACGCGGTAGTCGAGGAGGCCGGGGTTCCAGTTGCGCCCGTCTTCGGCGTAGCGCATCTGCTCCATCAGCCCCCAGGCGAAGCCCTGGACGAGGCCACCCTCCATCTGGCCCTCGCAGGCCATGGGGTTGAGCGCCTTGCCGACGTCGAGCGAGCCGTACAGCTTGCGCAGGCGCACCTGGCCGGTGTCCGGATCGAACGAGACTTTGACGATCTGTGCGGCCGTCGTCGTCGCGCTCGGCTCGCTGGCGAACGAGCCGTGCCCGACGATCGGGCCGCCCTTCGACCGCAGCGCCATCTGCCCGAGTTGGGCGACGGTGACCAACGATTCGTCGTTGCCCTTGACCGACACGCGCCCGTTGGCGAGCTCGAGGTCTTCTACCGCCACCTCGAGGTGGTCGGCGGCGAGCTCGAGGAGGCGCTTCTTGGCGTCCTCGGCCGCACGCTTGACCGCGTTGCCAAACGAGAAGGTGACCACGCTGCCGCCGCTCGCGGTGCCGAACGGTGCCGAGTTGGTGTCCCCGCGCGAAACGGTGACGTCTTCATAGCGCACGCCGAGCACCTCGGCCGCGATCTGGGCCATCGCGGTATCCGTGCCGGTGAGGTCCATCAGGCCGTAGAAGACGTGGACTTTACCGTCTTCGTGCACTGACACGACCGCGGACGCCGGGCCGGCGCCGTTCGTCCACTCGCCGACGGCTACCCCCCAACCCTCGTTCGGCCCCGTCTTGCTCTGGCGCTTCGCCCAGCCGGCCCGGTCGGCCACCGCCTGGAGCGTCTCCTTGAAGGCGATCTGGTCGCCCTCGCGCATGTTCTTGAGGCGGAATTCGACCGGGTCCCAGCCCATCGCGGCGCAGATGCGGTTGAGCTGCGTCTCGCCGGCGAACGTCGCCTGGGGCGCGCCCGGCGCGCGGTAGGCGCCCGGCGCGGGCTTGTTGGTGTGGACGTCGTAGGCGTCGACCTTGAAGTGCTCGATCTTGTAGACGCCCTTGACGCGATTGGTGGCGTAGCATCCGCCCGAGCCGACACCGGTGTCCCACAGCGCCCACGCCTGGCGCGCGGTGATCGTGCCGTCCTCCTTCACGCCGGTCTTGACGGTGATCACCGCGCCGGGCGCCGGCTTGGCGTCGAGGAACTCCTCCTCACGGGTGTAAATGATCTTGACCGGGCGGCGTGCCTTCTGGGCGAGCAGGACGCAGTAGGTGTCGACGATGCCGCCGAACTTGGCGCCGAACCCGCCGCCGATGGTCATGCCGATGACGTTGATCTTGGAAAGAGGGATGCGCAGGCTGTTGGCCAGGTTCGAACGGACGGCGAAGTGCCCCTGCGTGCTCGTCCACACCGTCACCGATCCATCGCGCGCGACGTCGGCCACGGTGGACTGCGGCTCGATGTACGTCTGGTGCGCCCGCGGGATGACGTAGGTGTCCTCGAAGATGCGGTCGGCCTCCCGGAAGCCGGCGTCGACGTCGCCCTCGTTGCGGTGGTTCTGCCCGGCGATGTTGAAGAGCGTAGGCGCGGCGAACGGGCCATGGTCGAGGCCATCCACCGGCTTGGTCTCGTCGTGGACGAGCGGCGCGCCTTCCTTAACCGCCTCGCGCACGTCGATCACCGGTGGCAGCACTTCGTACTCCACCTTGATGCGCTCGCACGCTTCCTCGGCGAGCTCCTTCGTCGCCGCCGCGACGGCGGCGATCTTTTGGCCGTGGTACGTGACCTTGCCGCCAACGTTGGGAAAGAGCGACAGCACCCGGCGTGCCGCGTGCATCTCTTCCTCCACCACAATGGCCAGGTCGCGCGCGATCGATGCCGCCGAGATGACGGCGACGACGCCGGGCATCCTCTCGGCCTCGGACGTGTCGATGCTCACCACGCGGGCGTGGGCGTGCGGGCTGCGCAGGAACGCACCGTAGCACGTCCCAGGCAAGTGGAGGTCGGCGGTGTACTGCGCTCGGCCCGTCACCTTGTCGAGCGCGTCGATCCGCGGTACCGAGCGGCCGATTTGGTGGACGCCATTTGCGCCGTCCGTCCGGCCGTTCGTCGTCGTCGTCTTCGTCTCAGTCGCCGTCATCGGTTGGTAACTCCTCGTCTCTATCGTGCTCCCGGGGAGCGGCCCCCGGTAGTGTCGGCCTGGAGCGGCCCGGCCATCGCGGGGTTACCGCCGGTTTCTACACGCGGCGTGCCACGGCGCCGGCCATCCATCTCGTGCGCGGCCGCCTGCACCGCGTCGACGATCTTGTCGTAACCGGTGCAGCGGCACAGGTTGCCTTGCAGACCGTAGCGGATTTCATCGCGTGTCGCGTTGGGGTTCTCCTCGAGCAGGGCGATCGACGTCATAATCATGCCCGGCGTGCAGATACCGCACTGCAGCCCGCCCAGGTCCATGAAGGCGCGCTGCACCGGATGGAGCGCCTCGCCCTTGGCGACACCCTCGATCGTCGTGATCTGCTTCCCGACGGCGCTGGCGGCGAGCACGAGGCATGACGTCACCGGCATGCTGTCGAGCAGCACGGTACACGCGCCGCAGTCGCCGGTCGAGCAGCCTTCTTTGGCGCCGGTGAGCAGGCACTTGTCGCGCAGGGCGTCGAGCAGGCGGGTGCGCCCTTCGACGTCGATCGGGTACACCTCGCCGTTGACGTTCAATTCAATCAACTGTCTCACTGCTTAGCTTACTCCAGATGTTGGAATGAAACCGCCGTTCGTCAGTGCTGGGTCGCAATGGCGACGGCCTGGCGGATGGCGCGCTTGGTCAGCACGTGCACCATCTCTTTGCGGTACTCAGCCGAGGCGCGTACGTCGGTGATTGGCTTTGCCGCATCGGCAGCCTCCCGACCGGCCTCTTCGAGACGTTCGTCGGTCAGCCGCTGGCCGCGCAGCGTCGCTTCCGCCTTGGGCACACGAATCGGCGTCGGCGCGACGGCGCCGAGCGCGATCTTCGCCTCGCGAATGACGCCGTCGCCGGGCTCGAGCTCGACGGCGGCCGCGACGCCGACAAAGGCGATGTCCATCTTTTGGCGCTCTTTGAGCTTGATGTAGTGGCTGCCGGCGCGCTCACCCGGCGGCGGCACGCGGATGTCGACCAACAACTCTTCCGGCTCGAGCGCGGTGCGCCGGACGCCGGTAACGAACTGCTGCACCGGGATGCGGCGGCTGCCGTTGGGGCCGGCGATCGTCACCTGGGCGTCGAGCGCCCACAGGATTGGTGCGATTTCGGCCGATGGCGAGGCGGTACACAGGTTGCCGCCCGGTGTGGCCAGGTTGCGGATCTGCCACGATCCGACCTCACCCGCCGATTCGGCCATGCCCGGGTAATGCCGTTGCACTACGTCGGACCTTTCCAGAATGCGGAACGGCACGGCCGCGCCGATCGTCAGGCCGCCGGTGGGATCCCACTCGAAGACGTTCAGCTCAGGAATGTGTTTTATGTCGATCACGTACGCCGGCGTCGCGATCTTGTCGGTCATCATCAGCACGAGGTCGGTGCCGCCGGCCAGGCACCGTGCCTTTGCGCCGTGCTGCTGCAGCAACGCCACCGCTTCGCCGATCGACCTTGGGGCCAGATACTCGAAGTCGCGCAAGTCGTCTCCTCCAGATGGCATTCTACACCGGCTTGCCCCTATCTGGCAGAATTGGCTCGGGTACGCGCTTC
Organism: Chloroflexota bacterium; assembly: GCA_016199265.1. GTDB lineage: Bacteria > Chloroflexota > UBA11872 > UBA12225 > UBA12225 > JACQGX01. The sequence goes on from JACQGX010000290.1 coordinate 10,185, forward strand.
CAAACGGTAACGCTCCGTAAGACGCGGCGGCGACCGTAGCCCGTACCGTGCCCAATACACAACATTGTAGAGGTGAGGAGTAATGGCTGATACGCTCGATCTCAACATCGAATACTGCACGTCTTGAGGCTATGAGAAGAAAGCCGCCAGTTTGGCGGCAGAGCTCAAGAACGCGCTCCCCGATCGCGTGAGGGACGTCAAGCTGATCAAAAGCGGCGGCGGCGTCTTCGAGATACGCAGGGGGGACCAGCTCATCTTCTCCAAACGCCAGCTCGGCCGCTTCCCCGAGCCCGGCGAAATCGAGAAGAAGCTCGCGGTGTGAGTTCCGAGTTCCTGGTTCCTAGTTCCCCACTCTGCAACTAGGAACCAGGAACTTGGCACCTCAGTCGTCCCGCCACCATCGCGCGTGGATGTCGACTTCGGCGGTCTTGGAAATGGAGCGGAGCACGTCCTGGCGGAAGGCGTCGTAGCCCTCGATCAGTGCCTGGCGAAACACGAGGCGCATGCCGGGGCGGGCGATCACTTCCAGTACGGTTTCGCCGCGCACGATGCCGTGTGGCAGGAACGGACCCGGTAAGAGGCCCCGCAGGGAAAGATCATACGATGGGCCACGAATCTCGCGGACGCGGTCGACGTCTGCCCAGTACACGCGGCGCACCGGCAGCTCGCCGCGAACGATCAGCGCCTCGGGCGTAATGATGACGCGGATGCGCCCCCAGCGCCAGACGAGCAACCCCGCCAGAAAGAGCGCGATGACGGCCACGAGCGCGAGCAACGCGCCGGAGATTACCTGCTCGGCGCCGAAACGCCGCCACGCTTCCCAGCCGGCGGCGACTGCATCGATGAACAAGAATAGCGCGTAAAGGTAGAGCCCGTTGGAGGCACGATACGTCCGCTCCATGCTATGCTGTGCTCCTCGAGCCCTCTGAGCCCTCTCCCCCACCTGCCCTAACCACTGCCCGCTCGTCCGTGGCCGCGTCCCGACGGTTCGTTTCCCTGACCCTCGCCCTGGCTCTTGCCCTGGCTCTTGCCCCGTTCCTTGGCGCGCAGACTGGCCGCGGCCTCGTCGCCGAGCGCGCGGAGACGATCAAAGGCGTAAATGCCGGTATCGTGTCCGTCAGCCCAGGTCGGTCGCAGCGCGTAATGGCCGACGAGCTCGATCGAGGCGAGCTGATACTGCTCGGGGCGCAGCTCCGTCACGAACTGAAGGTGCCCCGGTATCCCCATCTCGCCGGCGCACGTAGCGCAGGGGCAGTGCCAGCGCAGGAATTCGTAGTCGTACGCGCTCTCCTTGCCGTCGGCCCACGTAATCTCGAGCCGCTGCCGCGCGTTGTCGTATCGAATGTCTACCGGTTCGGTGGGGTCTGGCGGGGGTCCGGCCACTTGCTGCTCCTCTGGTAGGCCGGATTATAAGCGTCCCCCTCACCCCCCGGCCCCTTCTCCCACGCCGGGGAGAAGGGGAGCAGGCCGCCCCCGACCACTCCTCCCCCTCTCCCCGGGGGGGAGAGGGGGTCAGGGGGTGAGGGGAAGGAAGTGGCGTGGGAGAGGGGGTCAGGGGGTGAGGGGGCTACCCACCGGGCGTGAGCGCGGCGAGCCGGATGGCGCGGTGGGGCGCGGCTTCGGGGCGGGCACGGAAGAAGCGCCAGTAGAGCAGCGCACTGGCGGTGTAGCACGCGGCGGTAAGCACGAAGGCGGTGTGGAGCTGGCCGGCATCGAGCAGGAGACTACTGATCCGATGGGCGATGAAGCTGATGCAGTACCCGACCATGAGCAGCGTGGCGTTCGCCGTGGCGCGGGCGTCCTCTGGAAAGACCTCCATGAGGAATTGGTCGCGTGTGGGCACGGTCATCTCCATCAGTGCACCGCGCGCCAGCAGCGCGACGGCTGCGATTCCCAGTGACGGCGCATAGCCGAGCAGCAAGAGCATCGGCACCGAAAGCAACTGAGTGAAGGTCACCATCGCCACCGGGCCCCGGCGAAGTGCCAGTGGCGCGGCGAGCAGCATCGCCACGACGACCAGGGTGCGCTCGGCAAACGCAAGCGTGCCATACTGCGCCTCGGTCGCGCCCAGGTGCCGCACAAAGTAGACGTTGAAGATAGGCACGACCAGGTTGGCGCCGAGCCGGATCAACCCATCGAACACGACGAACTGCGCCATCAGCAGGGCCAGGCGCCGGTCCGCCAGCCGGGAGCGCAGCCAGCCGCCCAATCGCCGGCCCGCGGCGCCCACGCCGGTGCGCGATCGAGACTCAGACGCATCCCTGACCCGCTCGACCACCAAGGCGAGCATGGGCAGTCCCAGCGCTGACAGGAGCACACCGGCCAACAGGGCGAGCCGGTAGTACTCGACCTGCGTGCGGCCGGGCATGATCGTCTCGATTGTGCCCGGCAGGAACCCGCCGGCGAGTCGGCCGGCGGCTGTGCTCACGACGTACGCCGCCGCCGCCATCCCAAACAAATGGGCACGCTCGCGCGGTGTGGAGTGTTTGGAGAGGAACGGAGCGTACGCGACGTAGACCACGGCCGCGCCGAGGCTGCTTAGCGCCACGCCGCTCCGCAACACCACCGGAACGGGCGCGATCAGGAGCGCCAGCGCGCCAGCGCCGGACAGCGCCGTGCCGGCCAGCATCGAGCGCTTCGTGCCCCACAGGTCGGTTAGGGGGCCGGCGAGGATCGCACCGGCCGCGGCGCCGAGGGGCCCGAACGAAAGGATGCGCAGCAGATCGCCTTCGCTGTTTCCGGCGGCGATGATGTACAGGTTGAGCAGGACGGCCGCGACGCCGGCGCCGGTCCCGCCGAGCGTCGCAGCGGCGAGAAAGAGCCGCGCGTTCGGCGAGAAGGTCCGAACGCGCGACCAGTAGGCGCCACCTGGGATCACGAGAGCCAGTCTACGAGGGGGAAGGGACAAGGGGCAAGGAGCAAGGCCAGGCGATTGGATCGCGTCTTCTCCGCCGGCTTGGCCTCCCCGAAGGAGACGCGGCCAGGCGAACAATCAAGCGGGTCGCCTCTGGAAATCCCCTTGCCCCTTGCCCCTACCCCAGGGTCGCCAGCGCATGGTACGCCGGCTGGTACTTGGGGTTCGTACGCAGCGCCGCCTGGTACGAAGCGCGGGCAGCCGCGGTCTGACCCTGCGCCTGGAGCGCGCGGCCGCGGTAGTAGTGCGACTCTTCGAGGTCGCCCGTCTGTTGGAGGTTGGCGCCGGTGAGCGCGAGCACATCGGCCACTCGCCCTTCGGCGAGGTAGGCCTCGAACGGGCCGAACTGGTACCACAGCATGCGCCATGGCAGCCTGAGCGCGCGCGCGCGGTCGAACGCGGCGACCGCTTCAGACGTGCGCCCGAGCGCGACGAGGTTCGTGCCGGCGTTGAACCAGGCAAAGGCGTCGTTCGGTCGCGCGGCCGCCTCCGCCTGGGCCGCCGCGAGCGCGCGCTCGAACATCGCCTGGTCGTCCCGATCCGCGCCGAGGATGGCCGCGACGACGTCGGCCTGCGCCGACCGGTACACGGCGATGTAGGTGCGGTTGTAGCCCCGCCACTCCTCGTCGAGCTGGCCGTAGGACACCGTCAGGTCGGCGCCCGGCGGGACGAAGCTGTCGTAGGCGGTGAAGCGGCCGGCCGCGTCGTCGTAGCCCACCAGCAGCCGGTAGTGGCCCAGGCCGTCGTTCGGCTTCGGCGTGATCCAGATCGACGTGATGACCGGGACGTTGTTGGCCAGCAGCAGCTTCAGGCGGTCGAGGTCGCCGCCGGCGCGCCACTCGGCCCGCAGGCCCAGGGAGCGGGCGTAGGCGACGAGCTCGTCGGGGCCGACATTCTTGTCGTTCGGGTTGGGCTTGAGCCACGGCGCGGCCTGCGCCTGCGTCTCGGGCCGGCCAAAGTAGCTCGTGGCCATGGTGATCGTCGCCGGGCCGCAGTTGTTCCACGTCTGCCACTGGTGCCGGAAGCCGTCGAGCTTGGCCGAAGGCGGCGCGGGGAGGGCGGGTAACGCCGGCTCTGGGGCGCTCTCCTCCATTACCGGGGCCGCTCCAGCCGCCACGGGGGTGGCCGGCGACGCTTCGGCCGCCGGCCTGGTGACCGCTTGGACGGCCTGTGCCACCTGAGTGGCGGCGGCGCTCGCTTGCGCTGTCGACCGAATGGGCTCGACGGAGATCGACGTCCCGGCGGACGGCGCGGCCACAGCGGTAGCTGCCGGCGTCACGGCCGATCCGTCGGGTGCGGCCGGTACGGCCGGTACGCCGGCACCGGCTGGGTCGGCAGGCAGCGCCGCGACCTCGGCTGGATCGGGAGGGAGGACGTACAGCGGGCGCGGCGGCTTCCAGGGCTGGGGGATGCGATCGAGCAGCACGTACAGCCGGCGCTCACCCGGCAGGTGGACGCCACTGAACGGGAGCGTGATCACCAGCGCGGCAAGGCAGGCAACGACGAGCAGCACCGGAACGAAGAGCGAATGGTCGGAGCGCGATCCGGCCGCGCGCGCATATGGCGTCGGTGAGCCCATGTCCTCGGCCGTCTCCCTGTTAAGTATCCCCTCGCGTGTTGCTGGCTGCCGCCCGTGTGTGCCGCACGCCTCAGCGTCATACTAACACCGGCCGCACCGGTCTCTTGGCTGTTGGCTGTACTGCCGGTCGCGTCCGGGTACCATCACGATCCGGGTACTATCACGCGCAGAAGGAGCAACTGCAATGGCCGTGCCACGAACGATCATGTGGGCGTATCCGTGGGATCTGAGCGACGAAGAAGTGGAGCCGGCGCTGCGCGCGATCGCGCAGACGGCGAAGGTCGAGGCCGTGAGCCTCGCGGTCGCGTACCACGTCAGCACGTACTTCCTGCCGCACAACCCGCGGCGGGCGGTGTACTTCGGCGAAGACGGTCGCGTGTTCTTCCAGCCCGAAACTGGTCGCTATGAAGCGACGCAATTGCGGCCCAAAGTGAGCGAGGTCGTCGAGGGACCCAACTACCTGCCGTCGCTCGTGAGCCGGATGCGCGATCACGGTCTCGGATTTACCGCGTGGGTGGTCTACAACTACAACCACCACCTGGCGCGTACCTTCCCCGAGTGCGCAAAGGTTGATGCGCTGGGCAACCGGTACCTGAACCAGTTGTGCCCCGCGAACCCCCACGTGCGTGCCTATCAGGTGGCGCTCACGGGCGATGTGGCGGCGAACTACCGTCCCGACTACATCTTCGTCGAGTCGCCCGGGTACCTGGCGTACAACTACGGCTGGTCGAATCCCAAGGTGCAGGCGGCAGTGGCGCCGCGCGACGGCTTTCTGCTCGGCTTGTGCTTCTGCGAGCACTGCGTCTCGGCGGCCTCCGAGTCGGGCGTCGCCGCCGCTCGTTTGAAGGAACGGGTGGCCGAGCACCTACGTGCTTCGCTGCTCGCGTTGCCGGGCATCAATCCGCCGCCTGCCGATCGCGAGTGGCAGCACTCGGCTTTCGATGGCGAGCTGGCCGGCTTCCTCGCGGTGCGCGAGCAGGTGGCCGCCGATGCCTACGAGGCGATCGCGGCCGAGTGCCGGCGGCACGGGGTGAAGGTATTTGGCAGCGTGCCGCTCGCCGAGTCGGGCGACGGCGACGCCGGACGTGTGGCGGCGCTGCTCGACCGTGGCCTTGCATCGGTCCCGGCGGCCGGTGCGTCGACGGACGCGGTGAGGCGGCGCAAGGCCGCGCTCCGCCCGGGCGCCGATCTGCTGGCCCACGGCCATCCTGGGAGTCACCCATCGCAGACCGATTTCGTCGCGCGCATGCTCGCCTGCCGTGACGCCGGCGCCGACGGCTTTGGGTGCTACAACTACGGCCTGGTACGCCCGGAGCACCTCCGCTGGGTGGGCGCCGTGGTGGAGGCATGGCAGCGCGGATAGTAGGCGAGAGTAGGCAGCAGGCAGTAGGCAGTACGCAGTTCCCCACCACCCCCGAACAAGCGCGGCGAACCACTGCCTACTGCCTACCGCCTACTGCCCACTGCCCACTGATCAGACTACGCCGCCGGGGCTGGGGGTGGTCCGGCGGGTGCGGTGCCACCAGAGGAACGCGAGCACCAAGGGGACGAGCGGCAGCGCGTAGACGGCCACGTAGATCGCGGCGTCGAGGAGGACGAGCACGACGGCACGCAGGTTGGCGAGCGCAACGCGCAGCGTGCGGACGACGTGTGGCTCGCCCGCCGGTTGGGCCCTCTCGATGTGCGCCGGCAACACAAGGGAGACGGTGATCGTCGACACGTCGGCGCGGCGCTGCAGCAACTGCATGCGGCCGCGCAGGCGCTCGATCTGGCCGCGGATGTCGGTGATGCGCTGCTGGATGGGCAGGATCTCCTCGATCTTCTGCGCCCGCTGCAGCAGGGCGAGGAACTGCTGCTCGGTCGCTTCGAGGTTGCGTACCTGCGCCTCGAGATCGACGAACTCTTCGGTGACCTCTTGTGTGCTCACGTGCTCGGAGAGCGGCTTGCCGGTGCCCCGCAGTTGCTGGAGCGCGTCGCCGAACGAGTCGGCCGGTACCTTGATCGTGACGCTGGCCGACTGACCCGGACCGGGGACCGGCTTTGGCGGTATGGGGATGATGCTCTGGGCGGGCAGCGGGCGTACCCCGTCGCCGCCTCCTCGTGGTGGCGACTCCGCGCGGTAGCTGGTCGACGAGGCGGCGACGTAGGCGCCGGGGATGCCGGCGACGATAGCACCGACGCGCTGGACCGCTTCGACGAGGTCGGTTACCTCCAAGGTGAGCGATCCCGTCTTGACGATCATTCGGTCAAACGACGGAATCGGGGGCAGCGCTGCCGGCGCGCCCGCGGCAGCCGGCTGGCCCGCACCGGTAGCGGCGGCGCTTTGGCCTTTGATCGCCGGGGCAGGAGCGCCGGCCACGTTTGCCGAGTCGGTGCGCGCGTCGAGCGAATCGAGCGAACGCTCCTGCTTCGCGGTACCGGCCGGCTCACGTGCCGCGCCCGGTACACTGCTTCCGACGTTCCGCGAAAAGCCGCCGCAGGCAGAAAGAAGCAGTGTGCCGGCCGCAATGACGCCCAGCACCGCCCGCAGCGCGTTACTCCAGTTGTTTCGTCCGGAGAGAGTTGTTCTGGTCATGACGTTCACCTCGCCTGCTAGACGCCGCCGCCGCACAGAAAGTTCCGGCGCTGGAGCGGCGGCCTTGCCACGGACGATCAGGCACTCGTTGCGAGACCGACTCGCAGTGAGCCAGTCGCCTCCGGGCCGGGACCGCCGGGGGCTGAAGCCGCTAAACCAAAGCCACGGTGGAACCCGCAGGGACCCTCATTTTGCACTCTGCACTTTTCACTTTGCACTTGGTTTAGGTGTCGGTGGTGGACTCACCAATGGGCCGGCTGTACTGATTATGGTGCGGGCTCTTCACCGCAATGTGGCCCCTCTCTAACCGCGTGGTCGTAGTGACCGGCGCGTCGAGCGGGATCGGGCGCGCTACGGCGCTGGCCGCGGCGCGGGCGGGGGCGCAGGTGGTCATCAGCGCGCGCAACGAGCGCGAGCTGCACCGGCTCGCCGGAGACATCCGCCGGGTGGGGACACACGCGCACGTCTTCCCGCTCGATCTCTCGGATCACGCCGCCGCGACGTACCTCGTCATGGCGACCGTCGTGCGCCTGGGACGGCTCGACGTGCTGGTTAACAACGCGGCATACGCGCTATTCTCTCGCCTCTCGCCACTCGCCTCCCGCCTCTCGCCCCTGGTCTCGCGCCCCTCACTTCGCGGTTTCGATGCGTGGAAATACCGGCTGCGCCTTCTCCAGTCGAGTGCCGGCTTGCAGGCCGCCCCAGGTGGTTTGGGTGGCCCAGGCGCCGTGCTCAATCTTGGGAAGGCCGAGCTGGGCGCGCATCTTGGCGGCGGCGCTGGGGATGAACGGCGCGACGTAGATGGTGAGCAGGCGAAGCGACTCGGCGGCGTTGTAGAGGACGGCGCCCAGCCGGGCGCGCTGTTCCGGATCGCGGGCGAGCTTCCACGGCTCGCACTCGTCGATGTACTGGTTGGCGCGGCGCACGAGCTGCCACGCGCCGTCGAGCGCCGAGTCGAAGTCCCAGCGCTCGATGCCGGCGGCGGTGGCCTCGCCGGCGGCGCGCGCGACGCGCTGGAGGCCGGCGTCAAGCCCGGTCGCATCTGACGACGACGCGGCGCTGGACGGCGCGGCCGGCAGAACTGGCGCGACTGGCGCGACTGGCTCGGGCAGGACGCCCTGGAAGTAGCGGCCGATCATGCTGACGGTGCGGTTCAGCAGATTGCCGAGGTCGTTTGCCAGGTCGGAGTTGTAGCGCTGGATGAGGTTGGCGCGCGCGAAGTCGCCGTCGCGCTCGAACGAGATGTCTCGCATGAGGTAGTAGCGCACGGCGTCGGCGCCGAACTCGTCGGCCAGCTCGCCCGGATCGATAATGTTCCCGGTCGTCTTGGAGATGCGGTCGCCTTCGAGCGTCATGAAGCCGTGGACGGCGACGCTCTTGGGCAGCTCGATACCGGCCGACATGAGCATCGCCGGCCAGTAGAGGCAGTGGAAGCGCGTGATGTCCTTGCCGATGACGTGGGCGTCGGCCGGCCAGTAGCGCTCGAAGCGCTCCGGTTCCTCGGGAAACCCCACGGCGGTGAGGTAGTTGGTCAGCGCGTCGAACCAGACGTAGAGCACGTGGTCGGGATCGCCGGGGACGGGCACGCCCCACGGCTTGCCGTCAACAAGCTTGCCACTGCGCACCGGGCGAGAGACCGAGAAATCGCGCAGGCCCTGGCGCAAGACGTTGACGACCTCGCCGCGCCACGTCGCCGGGACGATGAAGTCCGGATGCTTTTCAAAGTACTGCGTGAGGCGGTCGGTGTATTTGGAGAGGGCAAAGAAGTAGTTCCCTTCTTCGATCCAGTCGGGCGTGACCGTGGGGTGGTCGGGGCAGGTGCCCTGCGGCGTGAGCTCGCCGGTGGTGTAGAACGTGTTGCAGCGGGGGCAGTAGTAACCGGCGTACGTGCCCTTGTAGATGTCGCCGTTCGCCTGCGCGCGGCGGAAGAGCTCCTGCGAGGCGTGGAAGTGCGCCGGCTCGGTGGTGCGAATCCAGCGGTCGTAGGTGATGTCGAGCTTGCGCCACGCCGAGCGGAACGCCTCGTCGATGAGGTCGACCCACTCGCGCGCGGGGGTACCGTTCGCTTCGGCGGCGGCGAGGACGTGCTGGCTGTTCTCGTCGAGTCCCATCGAGAAGAACGTATCGTCGCCGCGCAGGCGGTGGTAGCGCGCCGCGACGTCGGCCGCGACCTTCTCGAGCGAGTGCCCGATGTGTGGCGGGCCATTAGGATAGTCGATGGCGGTGGTGATGTAGTACTTGCCCACGGCTGATTCCTGAAGGCAGCGCATGCTACGTGTTCGGTCGGTCAAGCGCCGGTATTGGCGATACGCGCTGCCGGTACACCTAAACCAAGTCCAAAGTGACGGTACCTGTGGATTTCACCTTGGCTTCAGTTTAGCGTACCCGCTCTGGCCGCGCGAGTGTCAATCCAGGCCGATACTTCATGCTCAAGACGGCGGAGCAGCAGCGCGCGCAGATCGTGACCAACGATCGGTTCCAGGACCGGAAGTAGGAGTTCCCCGACCCCGAGCGGCGCCGGCCGTATCATCCTGTTGGCCGATACGCCGCTCGATTAACGCCGCCGATCATCGATGTGAAGAATGACGCACGCGGGGAACGCCGCGGGAGTGGCCCGAGCGGACCGAGGAGCGTCGAGAGCGAGATGATGCCGGCACTACCGCGGCCCAGGCGAAGCACGATCGACGAGCAGCGCTCAGCGCTGCTCGATCAGCTAACGGGGGCAAGCGCGCCGCACGAGATCGTCGCCGTCAAGCAGGCGGTCGTCGAGTGGGTGCGCCGCCACCCCGATGACGTCGCCGTGCTCAGCGCCGCCCTCGCCATCCGGCCCGCCGCCGTGGCACACAGCGCCTGAGGCGCCTCACGACGCCCGGCGGCGCCGCGACGACGCGGCGCCCTGCCTACTGCGCGCATGACGCGGGCACAGCCAACCGCGGCCATCGGGATCGGCGGTGGCGATGTCTGGGTGCAGCCCGGCGCCGCACTGCCGGCAGCGCAGATCGTCTCGCCGCGGAGCTGATCGGTCGCTTCGCGCTTGGCGTATAGGTAGTCAGCTTCTTTTTCGCGTCGATGGCAAGAAACTTGCGCATCTGTCGTGGCGGGTTACCGGCGAGCTATGGGGCAGGCACGCGGTATCGCGCCTGCAGTACCGCACGTCACGTGCACGTCACGTAAGGAGGGCCGCGACAATGAACCTGGCACAGGCCGACTGGAAGCAGATCGGCAAAGCGGTCTGGCGCGAATACGGCCGGGACGACGTATCCGGCTTGGCGGCCGAGATGGCCTACCACATCATCTTTGCGCTCTTCCCGTTTGTGATCTTCCTGGCCGCACTGACGGCGTTTGTCGGCAGCCTCATCGGCACCGAGCAGTTATTCGAACAGATCATCAACGGGCTGTACGGCGCGCTCCCGCAGTCGACGGCGGACGCGTTGCGCGGGCCACTCGACGACGTGCTGGGCCAGGAACGCGGCGGTGTGCTCTCGATCAGCGCCCTGCTCGCCCTGTGGGCCGCATCCAACGGTATCGCCACGGTGATGAAGGCGTTCAATCGTGCGTACGGCGTCGAGGAGACGCGCAACTTTGTCGTGCGCCGGCTGATGGCCATGGGGTTGACCGTGGTGCTGAGCCTGCTGGTGATCACCGGCTTCGTTCTGCTCTTGCTGGGCGGCTTCATCCAGGAGTGGATCGCGTCGGCGCTTGGTCTCGGCGCCCGGTTTGGTGTGGTATGGACGATCATCCGGATCGTCGGCGTCGTCTTAGGGATCAGCCTGGCGCTGGCGATCCTCTATTGGAAGACGCCCAACGTTCGACAGCAGTTCCAGTGGATCACGCCCGGCTCGGTGCTTACCACGGTGATCTGGATCCTGGCGACGCTGGGGTTCGGGCTCTACGTGCGGTATATGGGCGCCAGCTCGTACAGCAAGACGTATGGTGCGGCCTTCGGGCTGATCCTGTTCCTGCTCTACCTGTACGTTTCGAGCACCGTCGTGCTCCTTGGCGCCGAGCTGAATGCCGAGGCGGCGAAGCGGTACGACCCCGAGCTGATCAAGGACAAGCTGCGTGATCCGCGCAAGCAGGTGCCGGGCAAGCAGCCCGAGCCCGATCCACGGGCCGCGGCCGAGGCAGGCGTTTCACCGCGCGACATCGTGGCGACGAACGTCACCAGCGCCCAAAAGCTGGCGGCTGGGGATCGTGGCCCCGAAGCGGCGGCGCTCGCGTCGCGCGCAAGCACGCAGACGAGCGATGCAGAACCGAGCGATGAGCGACAAGCCGCGTAACCAAAGGGAGAAGGCACTGTTCCTCCCTTCTGACCGGAGGGAAGATTCCGCTGCTCCAGCCGAAGAAGGCCCCTTCTTCCCTCCGGTAAGCGCGTTGCAGGTTGTGTGCCAGGAACGTAGGTCGCGAGCATTCCGGCGACGTTCAGACGTTCAACAGGTATCCTGTGTGTGGCCCTCCGGTGCCTTGTCTGCTACCCGGTGGCGGCATAGTTCTTGCTTTATGTCACGTCATCGGGCGGTGGCATGTGTGCCGTGCCCGAGTGCAAAGGAGCATCGATGTCCAACGCCGGACTCACCGACCTCCGCTTCATCTTCATGGTCGTGGCCGCCTTCCTGATGGGCCTCGCCGGCACGCTTGCCGCCGGCACGTTGACTCGCTTGGGCTGAACGCTCGGTGCCGTGGGCTATCTTCGGCAACGTGGCCGCCCTCGCCGTAGTCGGGTGCAGCTAAACCAAAGCCATAGTGGGACCCGCAGGGATCCTCACTTTGCCTTTTGCACTTTGCACTTTGCACTTGGTCTAGACCTCGCCGGCCGCGAAACTGCTGCTCGCATGTGCATTGTTGCCCCTTCGCCAAGTGCTGGTCCGCGCGATACCATGTTCGGTGTGTGACGCAAAGGCGGGCATGACTGACGGAAATCCGGGCGCCGGCTTCCCCGATGACGCCGATCCATCGAAGGCTCGAATCGAGCGTTACCAGGCCACGGCGGCAGATCTGGTCATGGAGGACGAGGCGTGGCGCGACGGCCTGACCGACGAGGCGGCCACTCCCTTGCTGGATTGGGCGCTCGAGTGGACCGACAGGTGCCTGGCGCGGGCCGCTCGACGCACGACCGGCGCATCGGCCGGTGACACATCGGCTGCTGAACAGGAGTCCTGGCTCGAGGAGCTGGCCTATGAGGCCGCGCACCAGGTGCGCGGCGTCCTCTCGGCCATCGGTGGCATCTGGCGTGGCGAGGCGGAAGACGACGTATGGGCTCGCCTCGAGCCACTGCTTGGTCCGCCGCTCTTCGCCACGCCGGATGAGGCGCGAACGGCAATCGGCGAGGCCCTGGCCAGGGCAGGCAGACCGGTGGATCGGCCGGTGGGCAGACTGCCGGGCGAGACGGAGACGGCGTCGTGAGCGCGCGTGTTGCCCTCGTCCTGGTGATCGCGCTGGCGATGGTAGCCGCGATCGCCATCTTCCTGCCGCGGGTCGGCACGCGTACCGCTGCGACCGCGGCGCGGGGCGGCTGGTATGAGATCTACTTCACCGAGCCGCGCTATCCCGACCGGCCGGAAAATCACCGCGGCGGCATTGACGAGAAGCTGGTGGCGCTGATCGACGCAACCCGCACGACGCTCGACGTCGCGATCTACGACTTTGATCTGGAGAACGTCGCGGCGGCGATGGCGCGAGCCAAGGGGCGCGGCGTGCGCGTGCGGCTGGTGACCGACTCCGATACGCTCGGGCACAAGGACGAGACGGTGCAGCGCGCGCTACGCACCGTCGGCGGGGCGGGCATCCCCATCGTCGCCGACGAGCGGCGCGCCATCATGCACCACAAGTTTGCCGTCTTCGACGGCGAAGTCGTGTTGACGGGCTCGTGGAACTTCACCGCCGGCGATACGTACCGCTTGAACAACAACGCCGTGGTGTTCAAGGTGCGCGAGCTGGCCGAGAACTACACGGCGGAGTTCGAGAAGATGTTCGAGCTGCGCAGGTTTGGGCCGGCGAAGCCCGAAGGCGTGCCCAATCGACGCATCCGGGTTGGCGACGCGCAGATCGAGACGTACTTCGCGCCGGCAATCGATCCGTCCCCGCGGCTCGTCGAACTTGTCGGCGATGCGCGCTTCACGATCGACTTCCTGGCTTTCTCGTTTACGCACGATGCGATCGGGAAAGCGGTCGTCGACCAGGCAAAGGCGGGCGCCAAGGTGCGCGGCGTGTTCGAGACAACCGGATCAGAAACCCGGTTCTCGGAGTACGGCCGGATGAAGCAGTCCGGGCTTGAGGTGTACCAGGACGGGAACCCGTACGTGATGCACCACAAGGTGCTCGTCGTCGACGGCCGCACGACGGTGTTTGGCTCGTATAACTTCTCAGACAACGCGTCCCAGAGCAACGACGAGAACGTGCTCGTCGTCCACAGTCCGGAGTTCGCACGGGCATTCCTGGCCGAAGTCGAGCGTGTGGTGGCGCGGGCACAGCGGCCGGCGCGACGTTGACGCACGAGCGCCAACTACTCGGAGCGCGATCCGGTGGGCCGCACATTGCAGGAGTGCAGGCAAGTGATCGCCGGCTCAGGTATCACTCATCAGTTGCCTGCCCCGGCGCGCCAGTTGCCCACGGCCTCGGACGTGCGCAGATACCGATCGTAGACGCGCAGGGAGCGCACCGTTCCAGCGAAGGACGGCACCAGCGTCAACTGGCCCGCGCCAGTCACGGTGCCCAGGCGCCGGCTGAAGCGGCCCCAGCCATTCGATCGTTTGGGTCAGCATCTGCAGCGTCACCGGCCCCTTGCCCGCGGCGGCCGGTTGCTGGGTTGCACTACCTCCGGATCCACACCCGGCGAGCGCCACGCCCAGGCTGCCGGCAGCAAGCCCGGCCGCACCGTGGAGAACGTGCTTTCGGCCCCACCGACGAACGCTCACCACCTCGCTCGTGCGGCGATCTGTACCGGTCATTGGTTCCTGCTCCTTTCTGTCTGTTCGGTGGTGCCCATGGCTGGTTCCTGTCTGACGCCTGGCATCCGGTAGCCGAGCAAGGCGGAGAGATCGCGCCCTGCCTGGCGTACCCGCGCGGCCATCGCCTCGACGCGCTCCAGTGCCACGCGGGCCGTAGGCCCAGAAACGCCGACCGCGGCGACGACGTCCCCCGAGGCGTCACGAACCGGTGCGGCGAGGCAGCGCAGTCCCACGGCATACTCCTCGTCGTCCAGCGCCCAGCCGCGGGCAGCAACCTGAGTGAGGTGGCGCCAGATATCGTCGGGGTCCGTGATCGTACGTGGCGTGTAGCTCGGCAGCCCTCGCTGGGCGATGACGCGATCTACCTGTTCCGGGTCCTTGTCCGCGGCGAGCAACACCTTGCCTAGCGCGCTGCAGTGCGCCGGTAATCGGGTGCCCACGCCGTGGTTCACCGTCAGCGCCCCGGAGCTTACCGCCTTGGCGAGGAAAAGGACCTCGCCTCCGGACAGGACGGCCAGCGAGGCGGCCTCCCCGGTATCGTCGCGGAGCGCTTCGATGACCGGCCGGGCAATCTCGGTGAGATCGATCCCATGCGCCGCGACGGCGCCCAGGCCCACCAGGCGAAGTCCCAGTTGATAGCGCTGCGTGTGTGGGTTGAGGCGCACGAAGCCACGGGCGCGCATCGTCGCGAGGAGGCGATGCGCTGTGCTCTTATCGACGCCGAGCCGCCGCCCAAGCCCTGTTACTCCCAGGCCGCCGGCCTCGTCGCCCAGCGCCTCCAGCGCCCGGAGTGCGCGGTCCACGACCTCGACCGGTGGCGCCTGCTTGACTCTCACAACCGATTCGTGGATGCCATGCCTCAACGAGTTGCGCGGTGTGCAACGCATGGAGTATACTGCGCCGTGCCAGCGCTGTGCAACCCGCGTCAGGCGGCGCTCGGCGGCGGCGGTGGCCGCCGGGCAGATAGCGTGGGCTCTGGGTGTTGCAAGACTCGCAACTCGTTGTGCATATTGAGTGGTCACAGCCCACATGAGACGCATATACGGTGATCCATAGCTTCCTGTTCACGCCGGCGGTCCAGGGGGCGGCGGCGTTCCTCCAGGATGGTAGCCTCGGCCGGCCGATCGTCGGTCGCGGTGAGATGCTCGCCAACAAGCCGGAGGAGACGACCAGAAGCGAGCGCGACTGGCGCGCCTCACGCTGGTTTGGCGGCGGCGCGCTGATCGACAGCTCCTACCACGAGATCTACACCGTCGAGACGGCGAGTGAATCGCGGCGCGCGACGGAGGTAGCGTGAGGGAGCACGAATGAACAGTGTAGTCAGGCACGCCGGCAGGGGACAACAGCGGCTCACCCGAGCAGGCAGTGGACGAGCAATGGACCTCCGTGACACCAGTGAGTGTGGTGAGTGCCGTGAGCCTGCGTGACGCTCGATACGTCCGCATGGAGCAGGTGCTTCGTTTGGGGCGGCCGGACCGCCTGCCCAGCGGCGACTATGCCTCGGTGGAGTACCGGCCGGACGTCTACCATCTGGGCACACCTGAGTTCGTCGTCGAGCCCGGCCAGGTGGGTGTCTCCCGCGACGGCAAGAAGCGCTTCACGCGCGACGGCGGCGTGTGGGCGGTGGGCGACGCCGAGCAGTACAAAGACCACGAGGATGTGCTCGGCGTCGATCTGGAGCGCTTTGAGGTGGAGCCAGTTGGCCCCGCCATGCTCGACGAGATGGCCCGGCTGCTGGCCAGGAAAGCCGAGACCCACTTCCCGGTGCCGCTGCAGTACGGCACGCTGTTCACGCGGGCGACGATGGAGTTCGGCTGGGAGCCGATGCTGCTCGCGTCGGCAATCGACCCCGACGCCTTTGGCCGCATTCTCGACCGCTTCGGCGAGGCTTCGCTGGCTGTGGTGCAAGGTTGGTGCCGGATCGATGGGACACGGCTGCTCTACGTCCACGACGACATCGCCGGCACGCGGGGCCCGCTGATGCGTCCGGAGTGGTACCGGAAGTACGTGTTTCCCTGGTATCGCCGCCTGTTCGACGCCATCCACGAAGGCGGCCGCAAGGCGCTCTACATGTGCGACGGCAACTACCTGCCCATTCTGGACGATGTGCTGGCCACCGAGCCGGACGGCCTGTACATCGAGAGCAGTTCGATGGACCCCGGGGAGTTCATGCGCCGCGCCGGAAAGGACAAGCTCTATCTGATCAAGAGCGACTCCCGCAACGTCGACTTCGGCACGCCGGAGGAGATCTACCAGGAACTCAGGAAGCTGCGGGAGTTGCACGAGGAGTTCCCGGGCATGATGATGTACCGCGGCGGCGGCAATCCCCCGCCGGGAAACGCCGAGGCATTCGCCCGCTACTACGAAACGCTACTGGTCTACCGGTGAGATGAGCGCGTTGCCACTGCTCACGCGGGAGGAGGTGCGGGCGGCGGTGCGCTTTGGCGAGCCGCCGCGGCCGCCGCGGGCGAACGCCTTGTGGCATAACGCGGACACGCTGGCGGCGCACGGCGACGCCTTTCGACAACTGCTGAAGGCGTACCCGGATGATGCCGCGCTGGCCGGCATGAGCATCAGCTACTGGGACGCGCCACCCGACGACCCCACCTACCGCTTCGCCTTTGGCGGCAAGGTGAAACCGGAGGGTCTGCCCATCGACGCCTGCCCGGTGATCGCCGGCTGGGCGGAGCTGGACCAGTTCCTGGCCGAGTTTCCGGCTGGGGAGCGTCCGGCCGCGGTGCACGGCATCCGGGCGGCGCGGCAGGCGTATCCCGACCGCTACGTCCTGGCCGGCTGGGGCCACTACTTCCATCAGCGGCTGGCCTATCTGCGCGGTATCGAGCAGTTACTCTTCGACTTCTGCGATGCCCGCGACGAACTGCGCGTCGTCATGGATCGGCTGCTCGAGCTGTACCGGGTGTGGGCGGCGCGCGCCGCCGCGGCCGGGGCCGACGGCGTGTGGGGTGGTGACGACCTGGGCTGGCAGCGCGGCTCGTTTATGAGCCCGGCCGTGTTCCGGGAGATCTACGTGCCCTACTATCGGGCGCTGGCCGGCACGCTGCACGCCAACGGGCTCGACTTCTGGCTGCACTCCTGCGGCAACGTCACCGAGCTATTGGACGACCTGCTCGATTGTGGCGTGGACGCCCTGCATCCCATTCAGGCGGGCACGATGGACGACCCAGCGATCGCCGCCCGCTACGGCGGCCGGATCGCCTTCTGGATCGGCATGGACGTGCAGCAGGTGATCCCCTTCGGCACGCCCGACGAGGTACGCGCGGCCGTGCGCGAGCGAATCCGCACGTTCTATCGCCCAGAGGGAGGCTTGATCCTGGCCGCCGGCAACGCCATTCTGCCCGACACACCGCTGGCGAACCTGCACGCGTATCTGGAGACGATTTGTGAAGGATGACACCGCAATTGGAGAAGCCATCATGACCGTGATCCACACTTGGAAAGACTTGCCGGCCGCCCAGTACAGCCGGGCGCGGGCGTTGCGGGGCGCCGCCGCGCTGGTCGGTGGCGCGCTCGGCGCGGCCCTAGTGGGCTGCGGCAGCGAAGCGGACAGCGGCGCGGCGCAGCAGAAGCCGGGCGTGGCCACGACGCCGGTGTCGCTGCAGTTCCTGACCCAGACGTTGGAGGCGTTCCCCGACGTGTTCGACACGCTCAAGAAGCAGATGCCGAACGTCACAGTGGAGACGTCGGTGGCGGGCGGCTACCCGTTTGTCGAGAAGGCGCTGGCGCTCGGCGTGGCCGGCTCACCGCCCGACTTCAGCTACGCCAACGTGCGCTTCATCCCCGCCCTGGCGAACGCCGGGCTACTGCACGACGCCAACAGCTATTTCAAGAAGGACAAGCTCGACCTGAGCGGCGTGGCCAAGCCGGTGCTCGAGGATTACACGTGGAAGGGCACCATGCCCACACTGCCCCTGGACATGGGCATGGGCTACGTGCGCTACAACAAGACGCTGATCGAGCGTGCCGGCCAGCCTGACCCGGGGAAGCTGTGGCAAGACAAGAAGTGGAACTGGGACGCCTTCGTGGCCATGGCCACCGCCCTCAGCCGCACCCCGCCGGGCGAGCCGGAACGCACCGGCTACGTCATCCGCACCTGGGAGGGCGACTACCTGGCCGTTGTGCGTACCTTTGGCGGTGAGGTGCTGAACAAGGATCGCAGCAAGTACGTGCTGGAGGACAACGCCGGCGTGGCGGCGCTCAACGCATGGGCGTCGCTGGCCACCCGCTACAAGGCCTCGCCCCTGCCGGACCGGATGCCGCAGGGTGGCTTCAACGCCGGCCAACTGGCCCTCGTCGCCAGCCACCCGGGGGAGATCGTCCCCACCCGCAAGGCCATCAAAGACGCCTCAGCCTCCTGGCGGTGGGACGTGGTACCCCACCCGGCGCCGACGGGCAAGCGGGTCGTGCCGACCCTATTCAGCAACGGCTTTCACTTCTGGAAGGGGGCCAAGAACGAAGCGACCACCGCCGAAGCGCTCAAGCGGTTGATCGGGCCGGAGCTCACCCTGGAGTGGGGCGTGCGCACGGGCCGGCAGCCGGCCCGCACGAGCCTCACCGCCGAGTACGCCAAGCGGCTGGATATCCCCACGCAGGACCCGCAGAGCTACATCAAGCTCGTCCAGGAGCTGGAGAACGCGGTGCGCGGCCTGGATCACTCGCCGACGTACGTGGAGTGGCACACCATCCTCGTCAAGGAGGTGCTGCTGCCGGTGGGCCGCGGCGAGAAATCGGCCCAGGACGCCGCCCGCGGCGCTGCGCCGCAGATCAACGCCGTCCTGGCGCGGAAGTAGCC
>JACQGX010000291.1 GCA_016199265.1 Chloroflexota bacterium
GGCCGGTCGAGGAGTACATCGAAAGCACCGGCCGCCGTGCGCTTGCCGTGCCGTGTGACGTCAGTCGCGCCGACCTGGTCGGCGCGATGGTCGAGCAGACGTTGGCGGCGTTCGGCCGGATCGACATCCTCGTCAACAGCGCCGGCATTGGCCGCCGCGCGGCGGCCGAGGAGATGACCGAAGCGCAGTGGGACGAGGTCATCGACGTCGATCTCAAGGGTGCATTCTTGTGCGCGCAGGCGGCCGGCCGCGTGATGATCCGCCAGGGTGGCGGGCGGATCATCAACATTGCCTCGATTGCCGCCCAGGTCGGCGTGGCCACCGGCAACGCCAACTACGCCGCCGCCAAGGGTGGCCTCGTCGCCCTGACGCGCACGCTGGCGATTGAGTGGGCCAAGTACAACGTGCTGGTGAACGCCATCGCGCCGACCCACTTCCGCACGCCGCTGATCGAGCCTAGCTTACAAGACCCGGAAACGCTTGCCTACTTTCTGCGCAACATCCCCCTGGGGCGCCTGGGCGAGCCCCGCGAGATCGTCGGTCCCGTCATTTTCCTTGCCTCCGACGCCGCCAGCATGGTCACCGGCATCACGCTCAACGTCGACGGTGGACACGTGGCGCAGTGAGCAGTGAGCGGTGGGCGGTGGGCGGTGGGCAGTGGGCAGTGACGGTAGGGGCGCTATTTATAGCGCCCGCAGGCGGCGGGCTGCCGCACAACCGAGTGGAGCAACAGCATGGCAACCAGAATCCGGTTCTTTGGCGCGGCGGCGTTTGAGATCGTGACCCCGCAGGGGATGAGGATCCTGATCGATCCGTTCCTGGACGAGAATCCGGCGAGCCCCGTAAAGGTGCGCGACCTCGAGCGCGTCGATCTCGTGCTCGTCACCCACGGCGCCTGGGACCACTTGGGCGACGCAGCGCAGATCGCGGCGCGTGATGGCGCGCCCATCATCTGCGGACCCGAGGTCAAGGAAGCCCTCACCCTCGGCGGCCTCCCTCCGGAGCAGGTGCTTCAGCTCGCCTGGGGCATGGCCGTCGATTTCCGCGGCCTGCGCGTGCGCCCGATCGAGACACGACACACCTCGCGCGCGAGGCTGCCCGATGGACGGTGGGCGACCGGTTTCCCCATGGGCTTCATCGTCTACGTCGACGAACGCACGCGCATTTACCACATGGGTGACACCGCACTCTTCAGCGATTTGCGCCTCATCGGCGAGCTCTACCGGCCCAACATTGGCCTCGTCCACGTCGCGCTGCCCGACGTCATCACCGCGGGCGAGGCGCGCGTTGTCACCGGCGAGATGACGCCGTACGAGGCCGCGCTGGCCTGCCAATGGCTAGGCTTGGACGTGGCCATTGCCTGTCACTTCCTCGATCCGAACTGCGAAGAAGCGCAGCAGTTCACGTCGATTCTCGGCCAGATGCAGGCCGACGGGCGCGCGACGGTCAAGCCGGTCGTCGTGCCGCCCGGCGGCTGGTGGACGTGGGAATAGAGTAGCGTTCCCCCTCTATCCTCCAACCCCTTTCTCCCACCAGGGGGAGAAAGGGGAGTCGGCCGTCCCCCGACCACCATTCCCCCTCTCCCCTGGTGGGAGAGGGGGTCAGGGGGTGAGGGAGGTGAGGGGAAGAAGATAGAAGGCAAGAACCATGGCAATTACTACAGCGGTAGACAGCGCGCCGGCCGGCGTCGCAGCGTTCGACCTTTCTCCCGACCGCTTGCGGGAGATGTACGCGCTGATGTGGCGCATCCGGCTCTTCGAACAGAGCGTGCTCGAGCTGTACAACAAGGGCGACATCCGCGGCACGGCGCACCTCTACATCGGCATGGAGGCCGTGGCCGTTGGCGCCTGCGCCGCGATCGCGTCGCACGACTACGTCACCAGCACGCACCGCGGCCACGGCCACTGCCTCGCGATGGGGCTCGATCCCAAGCCGATGATGGCCGAGATCCTGGGGCGGGCCACCGGCTACTGCAAGGGCAAGGGGGGCTCGATGCACGTCGCCTGCCCTGACCTCGGCCTGCTCGGCGCCGACGCTGTCGTCGGCGCCAACGCGCCCATCGCGGCCGGCGCCGCGCTCGCGGCGGAACTGCTGCACGAGGGGCGCGTCGTCCTCTGCTTCTTTGGCGACGGCGCCGCCAGCCAGGGCGTGCTGCTGGAAACGCTCAACATCACCACCGTCCTCAAGCTGCCGGTCGTCTTCGTCTGCGAAAACAACTTGTGGGCGCTCTCCACGCCGGCCAGCCGGACGCTCTCCGTTCCCGACGTCGCCGTCCGCGCGCAGGGGTTCGGGCTCCCCGGCGTGATCGTCGACGGCCAGGACGCCTTCGCCGTGTACGAGGCGGCCCGGGAAGCGGTGGCGCGGGCACGGGCCGGCGCTGGGCCAACACTGCTCGAGTGCAAGACCTACCGGTTCCACAGCCACTCCGCCTTCGCCGTACGCGAGCCGCGGCCCGCCGAGGAGATCGCGGCCTGGAAGACGCGCGACCCGATCGACATCGTCGGCGGCCGGCTCGAGGCAGCCGGCAGCTTGAGCGACGACCAGAAACAGGCGATCAGATCGGCGGAAGACGCACTGATCCAGGAGGCGACGGCCTTTGCGCTGGCCAGCCCGCGGCCGGCGCCGGGCGAGGCGTACACCGACGTCTTTGCCCCGACGCCGCCGGCGGTGCTCCGCGCCGTCGAGCCGGGCGTGCCGGCCCAGGATTCGGGCGTGCGCACGCTGACGGTTGCCGACGCCATCAACGAAGCGCTCTATGAGGAGATGCAGCGCGACCCCTGCGTGCTGGTCATGGGCGAGGACGTCGCCGCCTCGGGCGGGCTCTTCGGCACGACGAAGCGCCTCCTCGACGAGTTTGGCCCCCTTCGCTGCATCGATACGCCCATCTCCGAGCAGGCGTTCACCGGGATGGGCGTCGGCGCGGCGATTGCCGGCACGCGGCCGGTGGTCGAGATCCAGGTGATGGACTTCCTCTCGCTGGCCATGGACCAACTGGCCAACCACGCGGCGAAGCTGCGCTACATGACCGGTGGCCAGGTGGCGGTACCGCTGCTGCTGCGCGGCGCCGTACCCACCGGCATCGGCCTCGCCGCCCAGCACTCGCAGAGCCTGGAGGCCTGGGTGGCGCACATTCCCGGCCTCAAGGTGATCATGCCGTCGACGCCGTACGACGCCAAGGGCCTGATCAAGCGCGCCATCCGCGACGGCAACCCGGTAGTCTGCTTCGAGAAGCGTCTGCTCTACGGCGTAACCGGCCCGGTGCCCGAAGGGGACTACCTCATCCCGCTCGGCAAAGCCGCCTTCCGCCGCCGAGACAGCCAGGTGACGATCGTCGGCAGCGGTCTGGCAGCGCGCTACGCCGTCGAGGCCGCCGAGAAACTCGCGGCGGAAGGGATCGACGCCGAGGTGATCGATCTGCGCTCGCTCGTGCCGCTCGACGTCGAGACGATCGCCGCTTCCGTCAAGAAAACGCACCGTGTGGTCGTCGCCAACGACGGCTATCGCAATTGTGGCTTCGCGGCCGAGTTGATCGCCACGATCATGGAGCACGCCTTCGATTTCCTCGATGCGCCGATCGCCCGCGTCACGTGCGACGACGTGCCAATCCCCTGCGCCGCCAACCTGGAAGAGCAGGTACTGGTGAGCGCCAAGAAGATCGCTGCTGCCGTCCGCGAGATTGTTGCCGGCAGCGAGCGTGAATGAATGGAGCCGCAGATGAATGCGGTGCTTCAAGGGTTTCATCACAGCGGCTTTACGGTGAGCGACATGGAGCGCTCGCTCGCGTTCTACCGCGACGTGCTCGGCCTGCCGGTCGTCGCGGACATGCAGCCGGAAGCCGATTACCCGGCGCGCGTGACCGGCTTTCTGGGCGCGACGTTTCGAATCGTCTTTTTGCAGCTCGCGCCAGGCGGCCACATTCTCGAGCTCATCCAGTACAAGACGCGCGCGGGTGAGCCCCTGCCGCTGGCCACTAATCGCCCCGGCTGCGGGCACATCTGCTTCCTAGTGGATGATCTGCCGGCCGTCTACGAGCGCCTGCACAAGCAGCAGGGCGTTACCTTCGTCTCAGCACCGGTACCGATCACGCAAGGAGCCAACCGCGGCGGCTACGCTGTCTACCTGCGCGATCCGGATGGAATCACCGTCGAGCTCCTGCAACGGCCACGGTCGTAAGGGGGACTCACTTCCCAGCACAAGCTTCCAACTGCGCAGCGCTCAGTATAATCCGGCCGGTCGTATCTTGGCGATGGTATACCGTCGCCAAAGCAGGACACACTGTCGATGTGGAGTGGAGGAAAATGTGGCGTTGCATGAGTTGGTCGCAATTGGCCCCCGTGAACCCAAACTAGTCGAATACGAGCCGCCGCCGCTCGGTCCGGGCATGGTGCGCGTGATCAGCGAGTTTGGCGCGCCCAAGCACGGCACCGAGCTGATGGGCTATCGCAACGTCGCGGCGACGTCCGCCAGGCGCTACGATCCCGAGTGGCGCTGCTTCATGCCACGTACCGACGGCAGCAGCCGCTTTCCGATGCGGCTCGGCAACACCATCGTCGGGCAGATCGCGGAAGTAGGCGAAGGTGTGGCCGCCTTCGCCCCCGACGATCGTGTCTACGGCCACCTGCCACTGCGCGAGGTGCACGTTGTTCCCGCCGAGCGCGTCCGGCCGCTGCCGCCGGAGCTGTCACCCGAGGCCGCCGTCTGCGTCGATCCCGCCGACGCGGCGCTGGCGATGCGCGACGCGCACGTGCGCCTCGGCGATCGTGTGGCCGTGTTTGGCCTCGGCGCTATCGGCCTGATGGCGCTGCAGTACTGCCGCCTCTCCGGCGCGAGCCTCGTCATCGCCGTCGATCCGATCCCGCTGCGCCGCAGCCTGGCGCACCAGCTCGGCGCCGACGTCGTACTCGATCCGGCCGACGGCGACGTCGGCCTCGAGATTCGCCGGCTGACCGGTAAGCTGGGAGTCGACGTCGCGCTCGAAGTCAGTGGCAACTCGCGCGCCCTCCACCAGGCGGTCCGCGCCACCCGCTTCGAGGGTACCGTCGGCGTCATCGCCTCCTACCCCGGATTCGCCGACGCCCTACGCCTGGGCGACGAGTTCCACTGGAACGCCATCCATCTCGTCTCGTGCCGTACGGTCAGCCTGCCGCTGCGCGACTATGGCTGGGATCGCGCGCGCATCCTTGACCTGGCCGAGGACTTGATACGCACGGGACGCCTGCGCACTGAGGGGATCGTCCAACCGATCGTGCCGTTCGAAGAGTGCGACGAGGCCTACCGCCAAATCGACGAACACCCCGAAACGTGCATCAAGCTCGGCGTGCGATTCCAGCCCGCCACCTGAGCGCGCAAAACCGGCCGAGGCGCGATCCGTCGCGCCTCGGCCAGATACTACCTTCTGCGGGCGCGATTGATCGCGCCCCTACTGCCTACTGCCTACTGCCTACTGCCGTGGCCATCCACGCCCGGTACACCTCCGACACGCTCCACGCCTGCGCGATGCAGCCGCGGGCGGCATGTGGCGGGTCGCCGTCGAAGATCTCGCTGATGCTGCCCACACCGGCCTCATCGAACAGGTGCGCGCGCATCGGCTCGACCAACCGGCGGGCGGCGGCCGGATCGCGGTACACCACCAGGTGCGCGTCGACGAGCGGCCCGAGCAGCCACGGCCAGACCGTGCCCTGATGGTACGCGCCATCGCGTTGCCGCGGATCGCCTTGGTAGCGGCCACGGTAACGAGGATCGTCCGGCGCGAGCGTCCGCAACCCCCGAGGCGTCCACAGGCGCTCGACGACACCGTCAACCACCGCACGGCGCTGCTCCGGCGTGAGGGGGCAATCCGGCAGCGCCGCCGCGATGATCTGGTTCGGACGCAGGCTCGCATCGCCTCCCGACTCGCCGTCGAGCAGGTCGTACAGGTACCCACCATCTCCGTACCAGAAGCGCGTGCCGAAACCGCCGGCCGCTTGCCGCAGCAGTTCGCGATACCGGCTCGCCTCCGGCGATCGTCTCAGCCGATCCGCCCAGCGTTCCATCAGCCCGAGCGCGTGAATCCACAGCGCGGCGATCTCCACCGTTTTGCCAGCCCGCGGCGTCATCACCCACTCGCCCACCTTCGCGTCCATCCAGGTGAGCTGCGGATCGGCCACACGCACCAGCCCATCGGCCGGATCGACGCCGATCCCGAACCGCGTGCCACGCACGTGCCAGTCGACGATGTCCGCCAGCACGGGGAACAGCTCCGCCACCAAATCGCCGTCTGCTTCACTCGCATCGAGCGAAGCATGGCCAATGGCGTCGATCGCGTGAAAGTACCACAGACTCGCGTCGACGGTGTTGTAGTCGCCATCGCCCAGCGGCACACCCGTATCGGGAAAGCGGTTGGGGAGCATACCCCGGTCGACATAACGCGCGAAGGCGCGCAGGATGGCCCTGGCTTCGGCGTAGCGCCCGGTGGCGAGCGCGAGGCCCGGCAGCGCGATCATCGTATCGCGCCCCCAGTCGCCGAACCAGTGGTACCCCGCCAGCACCGTCCGCGCTTCCGGCAGCCCACCCGGCCCGACCACCGCCGGCTCTCCCGGCACCGCACGCGTCACCAGAAATTGGCTGGCGGCGCGGCGCAGTTGCGCGAGGAATTCCTCTTCGGACCTGTCGCTCGTCGGGGAAGAGCCACGTCCCCTCTCCCTTTGGGAGAGGGCTAGGGTGAGGGCCGCCGCGGCCTTGGAATCACCTCTACTCGGAGCACCGCTGCCCTCACCCGCCCTCCGGGCGGCCTCTCCCAGGGGGAGAGGCGGACCACACCTCCCCGCCGTCGTCTTCGCCAGTTCCGCCAGCCGCCGCCGCACCACGTCGGGCGGCTCGACGCTCGGCGCCACCAGTAGAACCGCCCCCGGCGCCAGTTCACACTCAATCGTTCCGATTGAGTACAGGTCATCCAGATAGTCGAGGCCGCGCTCGCGTTCCGCCCGGTGCAGGAGATGCCACCACCAGTCTCCGTGGCCCGTGAGCTGCCAGGCGATGCCTTCGGGTGGGGCGATCAGCAGGTGGTACGGTCTCGCGCCGGCGTAGGCGCGCACCGTCAAGCCGCCGTCGATTCGCTCGATGCGGAAGCGCCAGTCGTCGCTGCCGATCGTCTCGCGATGGAAATCACGGAAAACACACAGCGGCAGCAGCGAGAGCCGCGCGGACGCCGGGCCGTGCAGGGCATAGGAGAGGAGCGTCGTCGAGTGGCCGCGCTCCATCCAGACACGCTTTTCAAGCTCGAAGCCGCCGGCGCCGTTCTCGGCGTCGACGCGGTAGCGCCAGATCGGTACGCCGTCGTCGAGTTGAAAGCCTGCGAGAAATCGGTGCCCCTGGGGGTGGATCGTGCCGTCCTGGAACTCGTTGGCGCCAAGCTCGTAGCGTTCGCCGCCAATCACGAGCGTCTCGTCGAGCTTGGCGAGCAGCACGTGGCGGTCGAGGGGCGGCGCCAGGGGCGCGACGAGCACGCCATGGTAGCGTCGCGTATTTGGTCCGACGACCGTGCCCGAGGCGTACCCGCCCAGCCCGTCGGTCACCAGCCACTCGTGGGTTAGCGCCTCCGCCCAGGCATCGCCTGAGACGTCCGGGAGCGGGACGGTTCCGACTGAGTCGTTCATTGCTCCCCGAAGGTAGCACAGTCACGGCTCCGGCTTCTCGTCGCCCTCACTCTTCTCATCGCCCTCGCCGATCCAGTGCACCCAGGAGACGCCCGCCTGGCGGGCACCGTTCACCAGCCGCCGGTCGGCGGTCCAGAATGGCGCACCCAGTTCTTGGGCCAGCGCGAGATAGAAGGCGTCGTAGGCCCTCGCTTGACCCAGCCGTCCCGCCCACTCGAATGCGGCGCGGCAAAGTGGCGCACTCGTAGGCGTCACGTCTACCGGAAGAGCGAGTAGGTCCTCAAGAGCGATACGCCCTCTCTCGATAGAAATCGACCTCCGATAGACGCTAAAGCGCACGGAGGACACTATCTCTGCTGGCCACAGCATTGGTGCCGTGAGCTGGATT
This sequence comes from Chloroflexota bacterium, assembly GCA_016199265.1. Taxonomy (GTDB): domain Bacteria; phylum Chloroflexota; class UBA11872; order UBA12225; family UBA12225; genus JACQGX01. The sequence goes on from JACQGX010000291.1 coordinate 8,023, forward strand.
CCTGCTTGTATCCACCCCTTGAACCGCCGTGAGACGTCCACGGTGCCAACCATAGGCAGCACGAACCACACGGCGGTGCTGGCGTCAATCACGGTGACCGAAGATGACGCTGTAGAGTTCCTCATCCCGCTCATCCCGCATCTGATTGATCATCTCAACGACGTCTATGTCCAGTGGTTTCCCACCACGTTCGGCAAGTATCGCCTCCCTGTGCTGGCGAATGCGTTCAAAGAGTGCTAAGTCCCGTTGTAAGGCGGCCTCCTTCGCCTGCTCCCGTTCTTTCAGTTGTTCACGTATCATTTCTCGCACCACGTCGGAGATACTGCGCCCTTCCCGCTGCGCGATTTCTGACAAGGCACGGTGCTGCTCGGGTTCGAGCAGGACTTGCGTGCGGTACAGCCGCTCTGCCATTTGTGTGCTTCCTGTTGCCAGTATACATCTACGCCTGTGTAGCTCCTGCAGCTTCCATGGTGTATAACCACGCAGCAAGGGAGCGCTCACGTCTAGCCATGTCAGATCGCCTGAATCTCGCCATCGTTGGCTACGGCCAGATCGCCCGGAGCCATACCCGCATTTTCAAGCAGGACGGGCACCACCTGGCGTGGCTTGTTGGGCGTGTACCGGAGAAGACGCAGGCGTTCGCTCGGGAGCACGGCTACGCCCGGCATTCCACTCGTCTGGACGACGCCCTCGCTGACCCGCAGGTCGACGCCGTGGTCCTCTGCACACCCAGCGAGCAGCACGCGGCCCAGGCCGAGCGCTGCCTGCGGGCCGGCAAGCACGTGCTGGTCGAGATCCCGCTGGCGATGACGTTTGCCGAGGGGAAGCAACTAGGCGAGCTCGCCCACGAGACCGGACTGACGCTCATGGTGGCGCACACGCACCGTTATTATCCGGCGATGCAGCGAGCGCACGAGCTGATCCGGTCGGGCCAGCTCTCGTTGCACAACGTCGTCGCGCGCTACATGTTCCTACGGCGCGAGAACGTCGGCGCCAGCGGGTACGTGCGCTCGTGGACGGACAACCTGCTCTGGCACCACGGCCAGCATGCGACCGATATGGTCTTGTGGATGCTCGGCGTCGACCGGCCCGGCGCAGTCGACGTGACCTCAATGGTCGCGCTGCCCGATCGCCAGCGCGGCATCCCTTTGGATCTCTCGATCGTCATCCGCACCGAGCACGACCAACTGGCGACGGTAGCGATGTCGTACAACTCGCACGTTTCGCTCTACGACTACGTCCTGATCGGCCACGAAGACACGCTGGTGATCGCCAACAACACGCTCCGCAACCGCGAGGGCGTGCTCTACGATCCCAAGCAGGACCCATCCGGCGGGGCGGGCGGCGGTGTGGCCCAGAACCGTGAGTTCGTCGCCGCGATCCGCGAGCGGCGCCAACCCGCCATCAGCGCCGAATCGGTGCTGCCGGCGTTGGACGTGCTCCAGCGCGTGCAAGACGCCTTCGACGCGTGGGCGCCGAAGGGAGCAAGACATCCCGTTGCGCATTGAGTTCCGAGTTCCGAGTTCCTGGTTCCTGGTTCCTGGCCGGCGTTGAACTCGGAACTCGGAACTCGGAACTCGGAACTGACGCACACAGAGGAGAAGGCTATGGCCAACATTCCCGTCGCATTACAGCTCTATTCCGTCCGTGAGGACTGCAAGCGGGACCTGCCCGGCACGCTTAGAGCCGTCAGAGAGATGGGCTATGACGGCGTGGAGATCTACGCCGCCCAGTATGAGATCCCCGCGCAGGAGATCCGCAAGCTGGCGGATGACAACGGCCTGCAGGTCGTGGGCTCGCACACGCCGTTCCGCGCCGTGCAGGACGACCAGCTCGATCGCACCGTCGAGTACAACCGCACAATCGGCAACCCCAACATCATCGTGCCCAGTCTGCCTCAGGAGCGGCGGAGTTCGCGCCAGGCGTGGATCGAAACCGCCCGATTTTTTGACGAGCTGGCAGAGAAGCTCAAGGCGCAGGGCATGCGCACCGGCTATCACAACCACGCCGTCGAGTTCCAGCCGCTCGAAGGCGAGCTGCCGTGGGACACCCTCGCCTCGCATACCGGTGAGAACGTGATCCTCCAGATCGACCTCGGCAACGCGCTGCACGGCGGCACTGATCCGGTGCCGTTCATCGGGAAGTACCCCGGCCGCTCGATCACCGTCCACCTCAAAGATCGCTCCCACACGAATGACAAGGCGCTCCTGGGTGAGGGCGACATCAACTGGGACGAGGTCTTCCGCCTGTGCGAGACCGTCGGCGGCACCGAGTGGTACATCGTCGAGCAGGAAAGCTACGCCTACCCGCCGCTCGAGTGCGTCAAGCGCTGCCGCGACAATCTCCGACAGATGGGCCGGTGACGCGGCAACGTGTCGCGGTGACTCCGCCTCGCCGAAGAGACGCCGTGTGAGGAGGGGACAGCGATGAAAATAACCAGTATCCGGCTACTGCAGCTCCAGGGAGAGATGCCGTTCGACGGTGAGTTCTGGGAAGAGCGGCTCGTCCGGCCGCTCGACCTCTACCCGCAACACCGCGACGATCCACCCACGTATCTCCAGAAACTCGCAAACGGCCGCTACCGGATGGAGAGCGCTTTCGTCCAGATCGAGACCGACGAGGGCGTCTACGGCATCGGCGGCCCGGTCGCGCACGAGCAGGCGTACGTCATCGCGCGCCAGCTTGCGCCGATGCTCGTGGGCCACGATCCGCTGGCGATCGAGCTCATTTGGGACCGCATCTACCGCGCGCAGGTACACGGCCGGAAAGGCGCCGCCATGATGGCCCTCTCTGCCGTCGACTGCGCGCTGTGGGACCTCAAAGGCAAGTGGCTCGGGCAACCGGTGTACCGCCTGCTCGGCGGCCCCACGCGCGAGCGCATCCCGGCCTACGCCAGCGCACTCGGCTACGCGGTCGAACCCGAACGCGCCGCCGAGCGCGCGAAGGAACTGGTGCGCCAAGGCTGGAAGGCAACGAAGTGGTTCTTCCGGCACGGCCCCGGCTCCGGCAGGGAGGGCATCGAGAAGAACGTCGCGCTGGTGCAGGCGCTGCGCGAGGCGATCGGGCCCAACGTCGATCTGGTGCTCGACGCGTGGATGAGCTGGGACCTGCCGTACGCCGTCCAGATGGGCCGGCGCATCGCCGACTACACTCCCCGCTGGCTCGAAGAGCCGGTGCTGCCGGACAAGATCGAGGTGTATGCGCAGATCCGGCGCGCGCTCCAGCCGTTGGGTATTCCCATTTCCGGCGGCGAGCACGAGTACACCCGCTGGGGGCTCAAGCTCTACATGGACGCCGGCGCGGTCGACGTGCTGCAGCCCGACATCTACTGGTGCGGCGGCATCTCTGAGACGCTCAAGATCGGCGCGCTCGCCTCGACGTACGACCTGCCGGTGGTCCCGCACGGCCACTCGGTACCGGCCACCTGCCACGTGATCGCCTCACAGCCACCCAACCTCTTCCCGCTGCTCGAGTACCTGGTCAAGTGGAACACCGTCCACCAGTGGTTCCTCAAGACGCCGGTGCATCCAGTAGGCGGCGACGTGGCAGTAGCGACGCTCGACCGGCCGGGCATGGGCATGGAGCTGGACGAGGAGAAGATCGAGGATCAACGGGAGCTCAGCTTCCGAGCTTGACGAATGGCGCGCCTGACACGACAACGACGCCTTGTCGTTGTAGCAAGACATGAAACCGACTTCGAGGAGGAATGACCAAAGTGAGCGAGCAGAAGACCGAAAAGGTACGGGCCCTTGTGCTGATCGGCCAGGAAATGACCGGCACGCACGGTGCGCCGTCGACGCGCGCCGCGATTGCCGAGTTTCTTTGGACCTTACCATGGGTCGAGATGACCATCACCGGCGACTGGGACACACTGCGCTGGGAGAACGTTGCGCCGAATGACGTCGTGGTCTGCTACGCCGGAAGCCGCAGGTACGCCTGCACCGCCGAGCAGCTAGCCGGGCTGCGGAAGTTCGTCGAGCGCGGTGGCGGCTACGTCCCGCTGCACTTCACCACGGCAAACGCGAACGAGGAGTTCCTGTCCTTTATCGGCGCGGAGTTCGTCAAGCACCCGCCGCACGGGCCATTCTCAGTCCACGTCGCCGATTCCGACCACCCGATCACCCACGGGCTGCCGACGATCGAGATCGAGGACGAGTGCTACCAGAGCCGGTACTTCGACCGCGATGCACTGCACGTGCTCCAGACAGGCCGGCACGAGGTGGGTATCGACGGCGAGCCGAGCAGTTGGGTACGCGAGATCGGCAGAGGGCGCCTTTTCTACTCGGCACTCGGGCACGACGCGCGCTCGTTCGCGCACCCAGGTTTGCGCGAGCTTCTTACCCGCGGCATCCGTTGGGCCGCGCGCCTCGAGCCGGTAGCAAGCTCGGCATAGCGGCTCGCGGCAACCGATTGCTGCTTCGTCTGAGCCGGCGGCTCCAAGTCGAACACCAACTCAACTAGAGAGCACCTCCGCTCGGGTGCAGGCAAGAGTTCCGGGGACCACTGGCTGTAGGGGCGTATCGACATACGCCCGACCGCCGCCCCTGGGCGTATAGCTATACGCCCCTACAGGACACCGACGCCGCCGGAACTTTTGCCTGCACCCCCTCCGCTCTCCTTCGGTTGCTGCCGTTGGGATCGGGGGATTCACGGTACAGTTACACTCGGCCGGTCTTGACAGGGCCTTCTGCACGAGTACAAAAGGTGCTCCGGGATGCTCCGCAGTAGGAGGGTGGCGGCTATCCTGCTTGTCGCCACCCTCTGCGGGCTTTTGCCCGCGGTGCCGGCGCAGAAGTGGTTCAACGCACACCCGGTCGCGGCTGCCCCTACTTCGGGGCCGGTGGGTAAGATACATGCCGGCCGCGAGCCGCCGGCCATCCGGTACGGTTCCACCGCGGCAGCGCATGCTGTCCATACGCGCCATAGAAGGGAAAGCAACGAGGGTCATGAGCACAGTTGTCGATGCCGGTGCGCTGAAGACGTGGGCGACCGACGTATTCGCCCGGCTTGGTCTGCGCGAGGCTGACGCCGCGCTGGTAGCGGATACGCTGGTCGAAGCCGATTTGCGGGGCGTGAGCTCGCACGGCGTGCAGCGCATGACGGGCTACGCACGGGGGCTCCGCAGCGGCTCGATCATCGCGCAGCCGGAGATTGAGGTGGTGCAAGATAGCGGCTGGGCCCTCGTCGTCGACGGCGGCCGCGGCATGGGGCAGATCGCGGCGCAGACCGGCATGCGGCTGGCACTCGACCGCGCCGCCGGAGGCCGACACGGCGCCGTCGCGGTGCGCAACTCCACTCACTGCGGCGCGATGGCGTACTACGCGATGCAAGCCGTCCCGCGGCGCGCCATCGGCTTCGCGGCCACCAACGCCGGCATGAACATGATGCCGACCGGTGGCCGGGAGAAGATGGTGGGGAACAACCCCCTGGCGTACGCCATCCCCACGGGGCGCGACGCCCCGCTGGTGCTCGACATGGCCACCAGCGTCGTCGCCGGCGGCAAGCTCGACGTGGCCCGGCTGCGTGGCGAACAGATTCCGCTTGGCTGGGCGCTGGACAAAGAGGGCCGGCCGACGACCGATCCCGTCGCCGCGCGGCAAGGCGCGCTCGTGCCGCTGGGCGGTCCCAAGGGGTACGGTCTCGCCGTCGTCCTCGACGTGCTGTGCGGCGTGCTCTCGGGTGGCCGGTTCGGCAAGGGCCTGGGGCTGCCCGGCTCGAGTCACTTCTTCGAGGTGTACCAGATCGAGGCCTTCACGCCATACGACGACTTCATCGCCCGCATGGGCGAGCTCGTCGACCAGCTCCACGACTGCCCGCCCGCCGACGGCTCGACCGGCGTCGTGCTGCCGGGCGAGCCGGAGCACCGCCTGCGCGAGCAGCGCCTCCGCGCCGGCCTCCCGCTCGAGCCCACGCTGATCGGGGAGCTGAATAATCTGGCCGCCTCACTCGAGGCGCCACGTGTACCGGGAACGTAGGAGTGATCGAACGACGATGGACTACCGAGTGCCAGACGGATTTGCTCGCGGTGATGTGGATGCCGGCGGCATTCGCCTGAACTATTGGCGGCGCGGACACGGGCAGCCGCTGCTCGTGCTGCACGGTGTCACCGATTGGGGGCTCGACTGGGCGCGCTTCGCCCGCCGCGTCGAGGATCGCATTGACGGCATCCTGCTCGACCAGCGCGGGCACGGCTACTCGGACAAGCCGGCATCCGGCTACGCCTACGCCGACTTCGCGCGCGACGCCCGGTACGTCATCGAACGGCTCGGACTCAAGCGACCGGCAGTGCTCGGCCACTCGATGGGTGGCGGCGTCGCCCTTGCGCTCGCCGCCGAGTACCCCGATGCGATTGACCGTCTGCTGCTGGTCGATCCGGCGATCCGCCTCGAACTACCAGGACAAGACGACCAGACCGGCCGCATCCGCCCGCCCGCGGAGCAGCGCCGGGCGTCGTTGAAGGCGCGGCAGGCGCTCGGCCGGCAGGCGCTGTTCGAGGAGCTGCGGTCGTCCCGACCGACCTTCGACGACGAGGACATCGCCAATACCGTCGAGAGCACGCTGCTCGTCTCGCCGTTTGTGCATGGCGATCAGCGTTGGTTCGATCCGGCCGCGCAAGAGGCGCAGCTTCGCCGCCTTGCCTGCCCGACACTCGTCGTGCGGGGTGAGCCGGCGCGCGGCGCCATCATCTCCGACGCCGCCGCCGCGCGCATCCGCGAGCTGGTGCCCCACGATCTGGCCCGCGTGACCACCATCGCCGGCACCGGCCACCTGCCGCAACGCGAAGCTTTCGAGCTCTTCGTCGCGGTCGTGCTCCCATTCCTTGCCGGCGAGCGCGCACCCCAAGCCGAAGGCGGCACTCCGGCGTGTTTTGCCCACCTGCTGCCACAAGCGCAGCCGGTGGATTAGAGCCACAGAGAACACAGAGATTGGTCGATGAGCATCCTCCCACCTGCAACGTGGCCGCCGATGGCGCCTCCTGAAGACAATCGTTACGGCACGGCGACCGTCGAGCCATCGAGCCCGGTAGTCGCGGGGTCTTCTGGCACGTGGCGCATAACATACACCGCCGGTAAGTACGGTATCGACGATGGCGGGGCGCTGCGCGTCGCGTTTCACACCATCAGCGATTGGGGCACGCCTCAGCTTACCGATCCGGCGGCGCCGGATTACTGCACCATCTCGTGGTCGACGCCCGCGCCGTGCCGCATCGAGGCGCGCTACGACGGGGATCTCGGCGTGCGGCCGTGGAAGCGAGTCATCGTGCTCCGCGTGCGCGACGCCGCCGTGCGTCCCGGCGACACGGTCACCGTCACAATCGGCGACCGTTCGGGCGGCTCGCCGGGCGCCAGCGCCCAAACCTTTGCCGGCAAGATGCGCTTCCAGGTGCTGCTCGACGCCTACGGCACCGGCATCTTCTTCCCAGCGGGCGACGCCGCGACGCTCGATATCGTCGCCGGACCGCCCGATCACCTGCGCATCAACGCACCGTCGGACGTCGTCGCCGGCGAGTCGTTTGACCTCACCATCGCCATCCGCGACCGCTGGGGCAACGTCGTCTCGCACCGCAAGCAAGCTGCACTGCTCGACGAACCGGGAGTGCACTACATCTCGGTGGTAGACCCGGAGACGGGCTTGCGGGGAGTGAGCAATCCGGTGCGGTGCCGCGATGCAGGACCGCCTCTCCCTTTGGGAGAGGCCGCCCGCAGGGCGGGTGAGGGCAGCGGCACCACTCAAGACCGCGGCCGCCCTCACCCAGAGGGAGAGGGGACGAGGGGGCGGCTCTCTACCATAGGAACGGCACCAGCCCCCTCGCCCTCTCGCATCTTCTGGGGCGATCTCCACGCCCAATCGGAAGAGACGATTGGCAGCGGCACGCTCGACGATTACTTCACGTTTGCACGCGACTGCGCCGCGATCGACGTCGCCGGCCACCAGGGCAACGATTTCCAGATCACGCGCGAGGTGTGGCAGCAGATCATGCGCAAGACGCAGGAGTACGATGCCGCCAACGAGTTCATTACCTTTGCCGGTTACGAGTGGTCGGGCAACACCCCCGGCGGCGGCGACCACAACGTGCACTTCTTCGGTGGACCCGAGCAAGAGTACGATCTTCATCGCTCGAGCCACTGGCAGGTCCTCGACCGCACCGACGAAGGCACCGACCGGTTCCCCGTGTCCGAGCTCTACGAGACGTTCCGCGGACGCGACGACGTCATCCTCATTCCGCACGTTGGCGGACGCTACGCCGACCTCCAAGCGTTCTTTGACGAGTCGTTGATGCCGCTCGTCGAGATTGCTTCGTGCTGGGGCGTCTTCGAGTGGTTTGTCGCCGACGCGTTCCAACGTGGCACCACCTTCGGCTTCTCGGCCGGCAGCGACGACCACACGGCACGACCGGGCATGAGCCACGCACCGCGCGGCCACTTCGCCACCGGCGGCGGGCTGACGGCCGTGCTCGCTCCCGAACGCTCCCGCCAAGCCATCTGGGATGCCCTGCGCGCGCGGCGTACCTATGCCACCACCGGCGCGCGCATGCTGCTCGACGTCGTCGCCAACGGCCGGCACCCCATGGGCGCGGCCTTTGCGGCCGATGATCGTTCGGTCGAACTCGCCGTCGAGGTGCACGGCACGGCCCCGCTCTGGCGCGTGGAAGTCTACCGCTGGCCCGACGGCGTCTACGCGCACCCGTTCGAGCCGGCGCCACTGCCGCCGGGCCGCCATCGATTGCGCATCGGCTGGACGGGCTCACGTATCCGCGCCCGCCACCGGCTTACCTGTTGGGATGGCGTCCTGACGGTCGGAAGCGGCCGCTTCGCGCGTGTCGAGGGGTGGGGATTCGATCATCCGGAGAACGGCGTGACCGAGACCGGGGAACAGCGCGTGCGCTGGCGCTCGGAGACCGCGGGCGACTGGGACGGCATCGTCGTCGAGCTCGATGCACCGGACAATGCGGCGCTCCGCTTCGCCACCAGCCCTGTAACGTTCGCGTTCACGCCTCGTGATGTCGCCGGGCGGCCGCTGGAGGTCGACGCCGGCGGCGTCGGCCAGCTCGTCCGCGTCGAGCGCGATCCCGGCCCCGACCAACCGCGCTCGGTCTCGTTCACTTTCCGCGACGAGCAGCCACCCGCCGGCCGCCACCCCTACTTCGTCCGGGTGACCCAGCAGGATGGCAACATAGGGTGGTCGAGCCCGGTGTATGTGACGGTGCGGTCGTAGCGCTCAGACGTCGCTGCGACATGCGTGGGGCGGGCACCCGCCATTGGGCGAATGGTTGACGCCTACGGCCGCCCACCTGGCGCAGGTGTCCCGTCTTTCGACATACCTACACTGACAATGTCTCTTGCATGTGAGACGCTACACTAGCCTTCCTAGGAGGCGAATGTCGAGAGCACTGTGTAGTAGAGATCTTTCGTAATTGCGTTCAGGTGGGGTATCCTTCGGGCCATCGAGGCATCAGGGAGGCGACGAAGGACCGATGATCGCGCGCTCTATCCATCTGCGGCGGCACCCACGGGTGTTCGTGGCGATGA
>JACQGX010000033.1 GCA_016199265.1 Chloroflexota bacterium
GCCCTGCTGCACCGGCAGCCCCTCCCCACTGGCCGGTTCGTGCCCGAACCCTGGCCCGCCGTGCCCCGTCTCGCCCACGTGACCCCCGCCACCCAGGAGGAACTCCCTCGTGCCGCCTAAAAACCTACCCCAGAAAGGAGGGGGCCGGGGGGTGAGGGGCAGCCGCAGCCAGACGCAAGGCCCGCCGAACGGACCGATTCGTGCCGGCCGCGCTCGTTCGGTGGTACAGTCGTCGCTGTTCGGGAGCACGGCACTTGAGCCCAGATGCGGACGACCACCAGAAGAGGCTGCACGAGGTACCATCCCCCATCTCGCGCCAAGAGGTAGCGCCGGCCGCGCTCCCCACCGCCGGCCCGATCGCACCGCGGCCGCGCGCGTCGCTCGCCACCGAGGTCGCGCGGCCGGTGGTCGTGCGCCGCTACCGCTTGATCGCCCGGCTGCACGAGCTCGTTCATCGCCGGCTCACGATCGTCGTCGCGCCCGCCGGCTACGGCAAGACCACCCTCCTGGCCGAGTTCGCCGCCGACTGCGCCGCCTCTGGACTGCAGCTCACCGTCTGTGCGTACACCGCATCGCCGTGGGATGCCGATGCGACGCTCCTCTTGCGGGGCATCACGCGCGTGCTGCGGCGCCGCTTCCCGGCGTTTGGGGAACGGACGCTGCACCTGCTCGATCAGGCGCGTGCCGGGACGTCACCCGCCGACGCCGAACGCTTCGCCGCTTCGGTCGCCGGCGTGCTGCTCGACGAGCTGCGCGAGCACGTCGCCCACTACACCGTGCTCGCCGTCGACGACTACCACCTCGTCGACGACAGCGCCTCGGTCCGTGCGGCGCTCGAGCTCCTGCTCGACCGCCTCCCCGAGCACGTGCGCCTCCTGCTGCTCTCGCGCACCGTGCCGGCGCTCGACACCGGACGCCTGCTGCTGGCCGACCAGCTCGGCGGCCTCGGCCCGCGCGACCTGGCCTTCACGCCCGACGAGCTGGCCGGCTATCTCCAGCAGCGGTTTGGGATCGAGCCCGAGCCGGCGCTCGTCGACGAGGTGTACCGCTGGTCCGAGGGGTGGATCGCCGGCCTGGTGCTCGCGGCGGCCCCCCAGGCCGGCGATCCACGCGCGGCGCCGGTCGACGCGCTGATCACTACCTTGACGCGCGGCTGGAGCGGCGGAACGCGACTCCACGAGTACCTCACCGGACAGCTCTTCCGCCGGCAGTCGGCCGAGCACCGGGAGATCCTGCTCGCGGCCGCGCTGCCCGACACCTGCCACCCGGCCGACCTCGACGACGTGCTCGGACGTGGCGGCTCGGCCGAGGCGCTGGCGGCGCTCGAGCGGGCGGGGGTGCCTATCAACAGGGCCGAGCGCGGGAGCGCCGCGTACCGCATGCACGCGCTGCTCCGGCAATTTCTGCAGACGCACCTCGAGCAGCACGATCGGTCGCGCCACGTGCAGCTCCGGCGGCGCTGGGGCGATCTCCTGCGCGAGCGCGGCGACCACGCCGGCGCGGTGGCGCAATACCTCGCCGCCCGGCTCTACGACCGCGCCGCCAAGGTGCTCGAACAGATCGGCGAGCGCTGGATCGATTCGGGCCGCCGGCTGCTCGTCGAGCAATGGCTCGCCCAGCTCCCGCCGTCGCTCATCGACAAGCGGCCGCGGCTCGGCCTGTGCAACGCCCGCCTCGCTTTCGCGCAAGGGCAGCGCGTACTTGCGGTCGAGCGTGCAAGACAGGCCGGGTTCACGGCCCAACGCTTGAAGAACCCCTCAGCAGCCGCTCGTGCGTTGCTCCTCGAAGCCGTCGCTACGCTCGGCAGCGGCCGCACCGAGGAAGGCCTCCAGCTCTGCCTTCAAGCCCTCGAACGCCCTGCCATCCGGCGCTCGAAACCCCTCCTGGCCGAAGCCTACCGCAGTCTCAGCATCGCCGAGCACATCCGCGGCGTGCCGGCACTGGCGCTCGAGCATATGAAGCAGGCGCTATCGCTATACGAGGCTACCGGGCAGCTGTGGGACGTTGCTACCGCCTTGAACAACATTGGGTCAGCGCACGAGCAGCTCGGACAATTCGACGAGGCGATGTGGTGCCAGGCGCGTGCACTGGCGATCCGCAGAGAACTGTGCGATCTGTCGGGTGTGGGGCGCAACCTCAACAATCTTGGTTTGCTGCACTTGTATCGCGGCGACTACGCTGATGCCGAAGCAAAACTGCGTGAAGCGCTTTCGCTGGCGGAGAAAACGGCGAACGCTCGATCGCAGGCGGCGGCTGGTGTCAATCTGGGCGACCTGCTGTGCGCGCAGCAGCAGTGGTCTCAAGCCCTTGCCACTTACAACGCAGCGATAGCGCACGCCAGGGGCGCAGGCGACCCACAGTGGCAAGGCTACGCGCTGACCGGCGAAGCGGCTGCATTGCTCGCCACCGGCGACACGGCCGGCGCCGATCATGCGGCCAGGCAAGCGCTGGAGCTCGCCGACCGCAGCAAGCTGCTCGAGGTCGGCGGGCACGCCCGTGTCATCTTAGCCGCAGCGGCGCTCGCCTGTGGCAGGCGCCGGGATGCCGGCACGTTGCTCGAGGCCGCGCGACGCGTGGCGCGCCAAACCAGCAACAAGGTGCTTCTGGTGCGGGCGTACCTGTGGTCCGGGCAGGCCGCATTTCTGCGGAAGCGTTGGGGCGAGGCGCTGAGCTGTGTCCAGGTCGCCGCCGAGGCTGCGGCGCCGTTCGGCGGCCCGGGGTTGATCGCGCGAGAGGGCCCGGCGCTCGTACCGCTTCTCAAGCTGGCGGCGAGCAAGAGTGTCTATGCCGAGTTGCTCGCACGCGCGCTCGACGAACTCGATACGGCCGCGGCCGGCGAAGCGCGCGAGGTTTCGGCTCCTCCGGTAGCGCCGGCGGACGTCCCGCTCCCGGACGTGCGTCTCAAGCTTCTTGGGAAGTTTAGCGGTGCGGTAGCCGGAAGTTCCATCAAGTCTGCGATCGCGCTGCGCAGCCGAGGGCGTGAGATGCTTGCGTACCTCGCCATGCACCCCGATGGCCGTTCCAGAGAAGAAATCGGCGCTGACCTTTGGCCGGAGGCAGAACCGGGACAGGACGTGACGCTCACGCACACGACGCTCCACCGCCTACGGCAGGCGATCTTTCCTGAGGTGGTAGCGCTTGCCGGATCGCAGAGCGGCATCGATAGCACGTACCGGATCAATCCCGAGATCCCGCTCGCGGTAGACGCGCTGACCTTCGAGCGGAACTACCAGGCCGCTCGGCGCCCGGGCGCTTTGCCGGCCGAACGCCGCGAGTATCTCACCGCCGCGGTGGATACCTACAATGGCCCGTTTTTTCCGGAATGTGATGCCGAGTGGGCACTCGTCATCCGTAGCCGGCTCGAGCATCGCTGCGCCCGCGCGCTGGCTCAGCTCGTCGACATGGCCTGGGCCGACGGCGACTATCGCTCCTGTCTGGCATGGTGTGACAGGTTAATCGAAATGGATTTCGCCGACGACGCGGCACACTGCCGCGCGCTCGAGTGCTACGCTCGTCTGGGCGAGCCGCTCGGTGCTGCCGTCCACTATCGCCGGTATGTGCGTGACCTCGCGGAACAGGGGAGCGATCATCCCGCGCCCGAGGTTGCTGCCATCTTCCAGCGCATCACAGCCAGCGCCGGTGCCAGCGCACCGGCGCTCAACTGAGAACGCTCGACGCGTGTCGCGTTTTGATGCAGGTCGGATCTTCGCCACACGCCCGCCCGCGCCCTGAACTTCGCGAATATATCTAAAGTGGTAGTTCAGTTGTGGTTCGTCTACTTGGGGGTGCGTTGTTCAATATAAACACCCCATTGGCGTAAGAGGTCTGTAAGTCGGGCGCTTTACGGTTCGAGGTGTTCACGCAATGTTGGCAGGCAGACTACTGACCATTGGCCAACTTGAGAAGGAGAGCACCATGAACCAACTTTCCCGCATCGTTCTCGTCGCCCGGCGTATGGGCCCCACTTGGCGCGCCTTACTGACCCTGGCGCTGGCCGGCATCGCGGCTGCCGGCATCATGGCCCCAAGCGAGATCGACATCCCGTAATCCGATGGTCTTCTATTTGCCTGTGGCCGCCGGCCTCCTCTTCGGCCTGCTCACCGGCGGTCGTTTCGCCTCGCTGGCGTCGGCCCTGCCGCGGTACGGCTGGCTCGCAGCCGCGGCGTTGGCAGCACAGTTCGCATTCATCTTCGCGCCGCCAACGCCGCCCAGGGAAGGGATTGACCCGCTGCAGGTGGTGCTGCCGGTGACGCTGCTGGCGCTCGCCTGGTTTCTGCTGGCCAACTGGCGCTTGCCGGGGATGTGGCTCATCGCCGCCGGCTTCGTCTCCAACACCGCCGTCATCGTCGCCAACGGCGGGCTGATGCCGACGAACGAGGCGGCGCTGCTCCGCGCCGGCATGGAGCGAAGCGTCGAGCTCGCGCGCGAGCACCCCGGTATCCGGCTGCCGCGCTCGAAAGACGTCATGCTGCCGGTCGGGCAGACGCCGCTGTGGTGGCTGGGCGACGTGTTGGTCACCCTACCCATCCCGCGGCGCAAGGTCTTCAGCATCGGCGACGTGCTCACCGGCGCCGGCTTCGCCGTGCTCGTTGCGCGAGCCACTCGCGGCCGGTGCGCCACAGGCGGCGCAGAAAACGGGCATTACCAGATACGCCTGGCGGCCGCGCAGGCGTAGGGGCGAAGCATTCGCTGGAACATCGGTGAACCTGGCGCCGGCCGTTCGGCAAATACCTTGCCCCTACCGTGCCCCGCGCCGATAACCGATCCCAGAAAGAGACTGTCCCCAAGTCAGTACAGTGAGGCGGGTGGTGCGTCTACCGCCACCGCCGGGGGCTGAAGCCGCCCGGCTACGTCAACAAAGCCAGCTAAAGCAGGCTCTCTGGAGGGCGCTTCAGCGTCCTTTGCCCACTCAGCCGGTGGGCCTTCAGCCCCCGGCGGCGGTGGCCGGCGCAAAAACCGGCCCCACTGTACTGACTTGGGGACAGTCTCTCCCCTCGGGAGAGGGCCAGGGTGAGGGCAGCCGCGGTCCCCGGACCAAGTGCCTCCACCCCCTCCTACCCTCGTCCAAATCCACCCCAAATCCACCAAGGAAAGTGTTATGTCACGATTCTCGACCGGGCGACACGTACTCGACGAGCCAACCGAGCCGGAGCCGGCCTCGCGCTCCGGTGCCGCGCCGTGCGCCACGCTCGAAACGCTCGATCGGGGGGCCGCCACGCGGGCAACGGCGCCCGCGCCGAGGACTCCCGCCCCCTCGCCCGCGCTGTGCCAGTTGCTCAACGTCGCCGCCCTCGACGAGACCTTCCGCGAGCAATTCCTGGCCTCCCCCGTCCGCGCCGCCGTCCAGGCCGGCCTCGCACCGCACGTCGCCTTCGGCTGCGGGCTGCCCGATCCTGAGCTGCGTCTCCCCGCCATCCGGCTCACCGAAGACGACTGGGCCATCCTGCGCAGCCTCCCACCGGTACGCACGCTTGCCGATGCGGGCAGGCACGTCTTCCGGTCCGGTTGAGGGGGATAGGAGGGAGATGGGCTGCGCCGAGCGCCAAGCACCAACCCAATCGGCTCCGCTGTGATGGCCGCCGAACGCGAGAGGCCCGCCACGCCTGGCGACTCAGACCGCGGCAGGTGGCCGATAAACGTCACGAGTGACGGCATCCAGAGCGTCGAGGAGAAGCATACGCCGGGATGGTCCATACTGCGCCGGCAAGAGCGTATTCAACGTTCCCAAAGATATAGGGATCCGCGAGTTCATCGAGAGCATCGTCCGACCCGCGGAGGACGTGCAACCCAGATACCAGCCGGGGTACGGTAGGTACGCAAGGGTGGTTGACGTAGATACCGAGGAGCCCATCGGGTGGGATGAGTCAGGCAGCCCGGAGTGGATGTACACGCTCATCACCATTCCGTCGAAAGAGGATCCACATCTCCACGACCTCTTCAATGCGTTTCCCGGTGAGCCATGTGAGCCAGAGTAGTTGAAGCCATGACCGTAGACTGGAAGAAGTTGATTACGACGACAACTGACGCAGTTCGTTACGGGAATCATCCACTGCATCAGTGCATAAGACAGATACTCGCCGACCACGGAATAGGCGACATGACGACGTTAGTGGTTAATGTGATGCCGGAAGGGCGACACTCGACGTCACTTCTCTTGGTGACCGATCAGAAGAGGGTGTATGAGTGTGACTTGTATCACAAGGGGAAGGCGTGCGAAGACACGGTGGTGATGGCGTGGAGGGA
>JACQGX010000034.1 GCA_016199265.1 Chloroflexota bacterium
ACGGTGGCCTGCAGCCGGGGCCCGAAGGCGCCGGCGGGCACGTCCGGGGGCAGGGTCGCCCGCGTCGCCTGCCCGCACGCGGAGCACGTCACGCGGTACAGCCGGTGCTCGGTCACCACCGCGCGCACCGGCGGGAGTTCCGTCACCTGGTGGGCCACGAAGTCGTCCCCGGCCGCGCTGGCGGCCGGGGGGAGCAGCGGCGCCTGGCAGTGGGCGCACTGCGCCGGCCAGTGCGGCGCAATGTGGTCGACCCGCTCCGGCGGCACCACCGCCCGCTGGTGCGCCACGTGCCCGGGCTGGGCCCCACGCGACCGGCCAGTGGGTGGCGCCGGGGGCCGGCGCGGCGTCTGCGGCGGATCACTCGACGGCGGCCGCGACGAGTTCGACGAGTTCTGGCCCAGCCGCGCCTGGAGGTCGCGGACCTCGGCGGCCAGCGCCGCGTTCGCCGCCCGCACGGCCGCCACTTCGTCCGCCAGCGCCACGAGGACGGCTTGCGCCGCCGGAGGCAGCCCCTGCCAGATGTCCTCCGGCAGCAGTGGCGACCCGTCGGCTCCACGTGGTACGTCCATGCTGAACATAACGCGCCACCCACACCACGTGTTGCGCTCCACTTACCCTGCTATACCCCGTGTACGGATACGACCGTAGAGGGGGAGACCGACGCTGGCGACGTTGATCAAGAGCGCAAAGGGCATGGGGCGGACGAAACTCCGGTGGTAGTGGCCGAAGGCGATGGCCGACGCGCCGGTGCCGGCATACGCGGCAGCCACTTCGGCGGCGGTGTTGTGCGGCCCGCCGCAGCGGTCGTCGAGACTGCGGGGACTGGAGTGAACGACGAGCAGATCGCCGGCCGGCGTTGGGAGGCGGGAACTGAAGGGCAGCGCCGCCAGTGCGCCCAGCGTTCCGGGGTCGAGTTGCGCCCGCGTCCAGGTGATCGCGGCCTGGTACGCCTGGGCATGCGTCGGGTGCGCCGCCGGCGCCTCCACCAGGGCCGCGTCCTCGTTGCCCCGTACCAGCGTCCAGCCGAGCTCCGCCAGGAACGCCCAGACTTCACGCGGGCGCGGCCCACCCTGGAGGAGGTCGCCGGCGACCACGACGTGATCCACGGCGGGCTCGCGCGTCAGCGCATCGTGAACGGCTCGCAGACCGCTGAGGTTACCATGGACATCCGACAGTAACGCGATACGCATTCCGGCGGCAGTGTAGCACGGAGTACCAGGAGAGCGTACCGGCCACGTCGCTCTTGTTCCCGCACGGGTGCAGGCGAGAGTTCCGGAGGCGCAGATTCCCTGTAGGGGCGTATGGCCATACGCCCAGGGGCCGACGTGCGCTGCGAAACCCGTCTGCTCTGTAGCTGGAGGAGACGCAACCAGCATAGCAAGCGTGACACACCGCCCCTGCTATCCTTACTTTGACAATCGAGTAAGGAGCTTGGCAAACGTGAGCACGGCGAAGATCCGGCCAAGGGGCAGGTGACGATCCCCAAGCCGGTGCGCGATGCGCTCGGTGTCGGTACGGGGGATCACCTGGTCTTTGTGGTCGAAGCCGATGGCGTGCGCCTGCGCCCCATCCACGGTGGCGGCCTGGCCGGCCTGCGCGGTGCCATCCGCGGGAGGGCACCGTTTCGCGGTCGCGGAGCGGAGCGGGCGGCAGCGCAGGCGGAAGCCGCACGCAACGCACTGGGCGAGCCGCCCGGTCAGGACGGATAGCCCGTGGCGCAGCCGCCCGGAGAGCGGGACACAGACGCGGTCACTCCAGGGGCGGAGCCGGTCCCGGTGGACGCTCATGTCATCCTCCGGTACCTGACCGACGCGCCGGCGGACCAGGCCGAGCACGCCGCCAGGCTGTTCGAGGCCGTCGCCGCCGGGCGGGCGGCCATTCTGGTGGAGGATGTGGTGCTGGCGGAGGTGGTCTGGACGCTGGCGTCGTTCTATCGACGGCCGAAGTCCGAGATCGCCTCGCTGCTGTTGACGCTGCTTGCCGACGACAGCGTGCATAATCCTGATAGGGAAACGCTCCAACTCGCGCTCGCGCTGTTCGACGCCAACACCCTCGACTTTGCCGGCGCGCTGCTGGCCGCGCGCGTGCTGCAGACGGGCAACCGGGACATCTACTCGTTCGATCGCGACTTCGACCGCGTGCCCGGGATCACCCGGCGCGAGCCGGCCTGAGGTATCGAGCGCGGCCAGCGATATTCGCAGTAGGCCGCATTGGTAGTATCCCGATACACTAAGAGTGCGTGGGACGAGGGACGGAACCGACTATCAGCCCGACCAGTCGGTCGTTATCGGCGAGAATATGAGGCATGGATGTAACGGATCTCGGCGAGGACTTCGTTCGACTCTGCCGCCAGATCTTCGACTTCCTCATCCACGAATACCGGTTTCGTGTCGAAGGCGTTACTCGGGACGAGCACACTGTGGCCGTCATCTACAAGAACGCAACGACGGGTGTGGAGATCTCCTATGAACCGAGACAGAACGACATCTTTGTCTATCTTATTCGCCTCGTCGAGGGAGATATTCCAGCGTACCTTGATCGGCCACTGAACTGGCTCTACCTGCACAACTTGCTCGAGTACAAAGGCTCGCAGCGCGATATAGTCCATAAATCTGTTGGCGACTGGCTGACGGCCGCTGATATCGAGACCATTCTGCGCCAGTATGCCGATGCGTTGCGAGCCTGCGCCGATGACGTGCTACGCGGCGACTTCCGAGCGTTCGACGCAGCAGTACACGCGATACGCGGCGTCGACGACCACGAGATGAAACCGGGAGGCGCTGCAGTATTCGCCGACGGACGACCAGCGAAGAAGCGGCCACGACGCAATCGGAATCGGATAGACGCAATGTCTGATCGTGACATCGCATGATGGTCCAAGATGACGACGGAAGAGTGAGCGCTGGGGGCGACGGCGTATTGGCTTCGGTTCCATCTTGTGCTGGTCCATTGAATGATCGGGTCACGGTCGTCAGATGCTGCTTCCGGCGGTTGCGTCACTTTCACCACTGAGGATTGGGGTTCAAGCAGTCTGGCTTTCACCGTATCTACCGGGTCGAACGCGGCCTGCTGTGCAGCGTCCTCCGGTAGCCGCGCCCTTCGCCCAGCATGCTCTTGCCCCCTCAGCCTTTCGGCCTCCGGTTAGCTGGTAGCCCAAGCATTTCCCTCGAATGCTTCCTGGCTGCGCCAATGATGCGATGACGCGCCTCACAACGCCACCGTGCGTGAGCCTTTCGACTCACATGCATCCTCGGTGGATGGTCCTTATCAGGGAAACCTCGATGCGTCCCGTTTCGGGCGGAGCATTGCCGAGGCTGCGGGGAGCGCAGGTTCTGGTACGCTTGCCGGCTGATCTGGGAGACGGGATTCGATGGAACGGCGCAGCAGGCTCACCAATCTCGAGGTGTTCGTTGTGCGGGCCGCGCATCTGACGGAAGAGCAGCGCGGTCACGTGCGCGAACTGCAGAGTCAGTGCTTCGCAGAGGTGCCCTACGACCAACTGATGGAGGACTTCGTCGCACAGTCCGTGGCGAAGGTATTGGCCTATCACGAGGGGCAACCAGTGGGGTGTGTCTCCGTATTTCGGCGCTCGATCGAACACGCAGGAAGATCGATCGTCCTCGGCGGATGCGGTGGCACCTGCACGAGGGCAGACCTGCGCGGCCGCGGTGTGGGCACGACAGTGTGCTTGGCGGCCATGGATGTCCTGCGCCAGGAAGGCTGCGATGCCGCCTTTCTCGCCGTGGGCGAGACGAGCGGTACCGCCGCGTTCTACGAGCGTCTGGGGTTCGTGCTCCTGGGGAAGCCGTTTACCTTTGTGAATGCTCGCGGTGTCACCAAGACCCCGTCCAGCGATGATGTGGGAATGCTGGCGCCAGTTTGTGCCCGGGAAGTGTTTGAGTTGGTGATGGCCGGAGGCGAGCCGCTTCACCTGGGCCCAGAAAAGGGGTACTGGTGATCCAAGGTGACGTTCCGCGTCCAGTTTGTGTGCCGTCGGGATGCATCAGCAACAATCTAGTGGGCAGTCTATCCTGAGTGGCGGCGCCTGCTCCATGGTCGGAACGGTCAGGCACCCGAGGTAGTAGCATCTGAGCAATAGTGCGACCTCGATACGAACTCACCGAAGAAAAATGGCACGAGCTGATCCGGCGCTTTGACCGACCCGAAGCCCAGGCGCTGGTGCTGGTGGGCAGCTACGCCCGCGGCGACGCCAATCCCTACAGCGATGTCGATCTCGTGTGCTTCACCACGGCGAGCGTGCCGTCGCTGCCCGGCAGCGGCAGCCATCTGGTAGATGGGCGGCTGGTGGTCGTAAGCGATGCCCCGCCCGATGAGGTCGAGACCTGGTTCGTCCAACCCGAGCTCGCGGTGAGCCGCATCCCGGGGTTGTGGCACGGGCGGGCGCTGTGCGACCGCGGCGGGTGCTTCGCCGTCCTCCAGGCACGGGCACACGCCTTCGTCTGGGACGTCGCCATGCAGGCGCGGGCGGACGCCTTCGCCAACCAGGCGATGGTGGGCTGGGTCGAGGAGGTGCATAAGGGGCTGGCGGGTCTCCGCAGCGGTGACGTGGGGCGGCTGCTCGACGCCGAGTTCGGGCTGAGCTGGGGGCTCAACCGGCTGGTCTACGTGCAGCGGGGCGTGCCGCTCGTGCCGCTCGCGGGCGGCGGCGACTGGAGCAGCGATTGGTTCGAACAGGCCGAGCAGATCGTCGACGCAGAGAGCGCGTGGGCCCGTCTGCGCCGGCGCGTCTTCGGCGTCGCCGCGGAAGCCCCGCCGACGCTCCGCGAGCGTGTCATTGCCGGCCTCTGGTTTTACGTCGCGACCGCCGAGTTGCTGGCGGAGGTGTGGCGGCCACCGGCGGCCCAACTCGTCGACCACGCGGTGCGCTTGGTCCGCGGCACATTAGGGCAGGCG
>JACQGX010000299.1 GCA_016199265.1 Chloroflexota bacterium
CGCCCCTGGGCGTATCTCGATACGCCCCTACAGGACATCGGCGCATCCGGGACGTTTGCCCGCATCGCCCTTTCCCGATCCCCGGTCCGTGGCCCCTGGCCTCCGGCCTCCGAGCCGCCACCTAGTCCATGCTACACTACGCTGACTCGCGAGAGTGCCGCTCCCTGTCTGGCGCGTCGCTCGCCGACCGCGGATTGGAAATGCACGCCCATGGGTGTCATCATCGCAGTTGCCAACCAGAAAGGCGGGGTGGGCAAGACGACGACCACCGCCAATCTCGGCGCCTCGCTGGCCATGCGGGGCAAGCGTGTTCTCCTCGTGGACATGGACCCGCAGGGCAACTTGACGGCGGCGTTCGGTCAAGCGTCTCGTGAAGGTCCGACGATCGCCGATGCGCTGCTCGACCGAAAAGTGCGCCTTCCGGTGGCGTCGGTGCAGGAGCGTAGCGGTGCGCGGCTCGACCTCGTTCCGGCATCGCTCGCGCTCGCCAGTGCCGAGGCGCAGTTGATGAACAAGCTCGGCCGCGAGCTCCGCCTGCGCGACCAACTGGGGACGGTGGCCGACGGGTACGATTACACGCTGATCGACACCCCCCCGTCGCTTGGCCTGCTGACGATCAACGCGCTCGTCGCGGCGCATAAAGTCATTATTCCCACGGAGGCGCGCTTCTTTTCGCTGCAAGGGCTGCAAATGCTGCAAGAAAGCATCGAGGAGATCATCTATCTCAACCCGCGCCTGGAGGTGCTCGGCATCGTCCTTTCCAAATACGACCGGCGCCTAAAGGAAGAGAAGACCGTCTCCGGCTACCTGCGCCAGCACTGGGGTGAGACGGTATTCAGCACGGAGATCGGCTCGAACAGCAAGATCCTCGAGGCGGCGTCGGTCGGCGTCTCGATTTTCTCGTATGCGGGCGCCGAGCGCGCCGTCAATGCCTACCGCGAACTCGCGGAGGAGGTCACCGCCCGTGTCTGACGAACTGCGTTCCACACCCGGCGGCGCCACGTCGCCGGGGAGCTCCAACGGCGTACCGGCCAACCGGAAGGAACGGGGTGGCTTCAACCCCAATCGCCTCGGCCAAGCGTCGCGGCCGTCGGTGGTCATCCCGAAAATCGTCGGCGGCGGCGTGATGCCCCGGCCGGCGGCCCCACCGGCTCACACGTCGCTCGTGCCTCCCGCATCACCTGCCCGCCGCGCGCTGGAAGAAGCCCCGCCGCGCGCGGAGCCCAAGGGCTATACCGACGTGCGGATCGTCGGCGTCGGTGGTGGGGGCGGCAATGCGATCAACCGCATGATCGAAGCGGGAGTGAGCGGCGTCGAGTTTATCGTCGCCAACACCGACCAACAGGCGCTCGAAGCGTCGCAGGCGCTAACGCGCATGCATCTGGGCAGCCAGACGTCGCGGCGGCTCGGCGCGGGCGGCGATCCGGCGGTCGGCATACGGGCGGCCGAAGATAGTATCCCTGAGATCGAGGATGCGATCGGCGGCGCCGACATGGTTTTCATCACCGCCGGCATGGGCGGTGGCACCGGTACGGGCGGCGCTCCGGTCATCGCGCAGATCGCGCGCCGGTTGCGGGCGCTGACCGTCGGCGTCGTCACACTGCCGTTTGCCTTCGAGGGCGCGCGCCGGCGGCGCGCCGCCGAAGAGGGTATCGCGCGGCTGCGCGAATCGGTCGACTCGCTGATCGTCATTCCCAACGACCGGCTGCTCAACATCTCCGACCGCAATACCAGCGTGCTCGAGGCGTTCCGGCGCGCCGACGACATGCTGCGCCACGGTGTGCAGGGAATCGCCGATCTGGTCACCGTGACCGGGTTGATCAATCTCGATTTCGCCGACGTGCGCAGCGTGATGGAGGACTCGGGGAACGCCTTGATGGCCATTGGCGAGGGCAACGGTACGGACCGGGCGAAACAGGCCGCCGAGAGCGTCGTCTCTAGCCCGTTGCTCGAGCATTCGATCGCCGGCGCGTCGAGTATCTTACTCAACATCACCGGCGGGCCCGACCTCACACTGCACGAGGTGAGCGAGATCTCTGAGTTCGTCACGCAGGCCGCGTCGGCCGACGCCAACATCATCTTCGGTGCGGTCATTCACCCCCGGCCGGAAGCCGGGATCCGCGTGACGCTGATCGCCACCGGCATGCCCGAGGCGACCGCTTCGAGCCGCCAACAGCGGCCCGCGCCCGCGCGCCGCGAACGGGAACCTGCGCCCGGGCGCCGCGAGTGGGAACCCAGCCGCCCATCCACGCCGAGTCCCGCTGCCAACCCGCTCGCGAGTGAGCCACCGGCCGCCGAGCCGCGCCCGGCACGTCCCGCCGGACGTGAGACAGTGGGCCTCCCCGACGCCGCCGATCCGCTGGACATCCCACCCTTCCTGCGCCGCCTCCGGTAGCTTTCAGCGGTCAGCGGTCAGCGGTCAGCGGTCAGCTTTCGGCGGTCAGCTTTCGGCGGTCAGCTTTCGGCGATCCCTGCCGGCTCCCGCAACGGACTCACGATCGACCGCCGACCGCTGATCGCCTGCTAAAATAGGCGCACCAGTCTATTCCTAAGGGAGCCTGTACCGATGGTCGCCGCCGCCAAACGCACGCTGCAGCTCGGGCACAGTCCGGACTCTGACGACGCCTTCATGTTTCACGGCCTCGCCAGCGGGCAGGTGAGCAGCGGCGATCTCGAGTTCGAGCACATCCTGAAAGATATCCAGACGCTCAACCAATGGGCGATGCAGGGGCGGCTCGAAATCACCGCGGTATCCGTTCACGCTTACGCCTACATCTGGCAGCGGTACGCCGTCTTGACCCACGGCGCCAGCATGGGGCGCAACTACGGCCCGATGCTCGTCACGCAGCAGGCGATCGACCCCAAGGACCTGCGCGGGCGGAAGATCGCCATCCCCGGCAAGCTCACCAGCGCCTACCTGGGACTGAGGCTCTTCCTGCCGGAGTTCGACGAGGTCGTCGTGCCGTTTGACACCGTGATGGACGAGGTCGAGGCCGGCCGCGCCGACGCCGGGCTGCTGATCCACGAAGGGCAGCTTACGCACGGCGAACGCGGCCTGGTCAAGGTCTGGGATATGGGCGAGTGGTGGCAGGCGCAGACCGGCCTGCCGCTGCCGCTCGGCATCAACGTCGTGCGCAAGGACGTCGGCCCCGCGCTCATGGCACGCATCTCGCGCCTGCTCAAGGCGAGCATCGCCTATGGGCTCGAGCACCGGCAGGAGGCGCTCGACTACGCCCTCCAGTTCGCCCGCGGCATGGAACGCACGACGGCCGACACTTTCGTCGGCATGTACGTCAACGACCTCACCCTCGACATGGGTGACGAGGGCAAGCTCTCGATCCAGCTTCTCCTCGAACGCGGCCACGCCGCCCGCATCATCCCCACGCTCCCCCACATCGAATGGGTGGATTGAAGTAACCACAGATGAACGCAAATGAGGCTTACTCATTTGCGTTCATCTGTGGTTCCATCAAAACGTCCGCAGCACCCGGTACGTCGTGTCCCGTTGCGCCGGGACGCGGCCGGCGGCGCGAATGAGGGCGATCATCTCGGCGTCGGTCATGCATTTTTCGGTGACGCCGGCGGCCGAGACGACGTTTTCTTCGAGCATGATCGAGCCGAGGTCGTCGGCGCCATAGTCGAGACTCCGCTGCCCCGTCGCCTTGCCCACCGTGAGCCACGAGCCCTGCACGTGGTCGACGTTGTCGAAAAAGAGCCGTGACACGGCGAGCGTCCGGAGGTAGTCCTCGGACGTGGTCCGGCCCGGCGCGACCGCGGCGAGCTCGGTGTTATCCGGTTGGTACGTCCACGGGATGAACGCCCGGTAGCCTTGGTCGGGCCCCACTTCGGCGTGGGCGCGGTCCTGCGAGTCGCGGATGGCCCGAAAGTGCTCGACGCGCTCGGCGAGCGTCTCGACGTGGCCGAGCATCATCGTCGCGGTGGTGCGGATGCGCTGGCGGTGAGCCTCGCCCATGATCTCGATCCACGCGGCCGCGCTGTTCTTGAGCGGGCTGATCGCCATTTTTACCCGCTCGGCGAGGATCTCAGCGCCACCACCCGGCAGCGAGTCGAGCCCGGCGGCGCGCAGGCGGCGCAGCGTCTCCGCGATCGACAGCCGTGAATAGCGTGCGATGTGGTGGACCTCAGACGGCGAGAGGCTGTGAAGCGTCAGGCCGGGGTAGCGCGCCTTCACCGACGACAGAAGATCCTCGTAGTAGGTAATCGTCAGCTTGGGGTCGTGGCCGCCTTGGAACATGATCTGCGTCGCGCCCTTTTCGATCGCCTCGTCGATCCGCTCGAAGATCTCCTCCGTCGAGCGCCGGTACCCCTCGGGGTGTCCGGGAAGCCGGTAAAAGGCGCAAAACGAGCACTTGATCACACAGACGTTCGTGTAGTTGATGTTTCGGTCGATGATAAACGTCGCGTAACTCGCCGGAAAGCGCCGCTTCCGAATCGCATCGGCGACCTCGCCAATCGCCTCGAGATCGCCATATTCGAGCAGATACAGCGCCTCGCCGGCCGAAATCCGCCCACCCTGCACCGCCCGATCCAGGATGTTTCGCGCCACCCCCGAATCAGCCTGAGCCGGAAGCGCATGATCGGCAAGTACCACAGGAAACCCTCCCCCGAGCCAAATAGACTGGTGCCGCTATTGTACGCAAGCGCGCCCACACGGCGCGATGCCCCTCGCACGCGCCAACTGCGCCGCCATCAGAGTCGCTTGGATCATCGACACGGGCCGGGCGACGCCTTTGCCGGCGATGTCGAAAGCGGTGCCGTGGTCGACCGAGGTGCGGACGATCGGCAGCCCCAGACTGAGGTTGACGCCCTCGTCGAAGCCGATCATCTTGATGGCGATGTGTCCTTGGTCGTGGTACATCGCCACCACGGCGTCGAACTCGCCGCGCTGCGCGCGGGCGAAGATCGTGTCGGGCGGCCAGGGGCCGCTGAAGTCCCAGCCGCGCGCCTGCGCCGCGGCGATCGCCGGGGCGATCACGTCGGTCTCCTGTGTGCCAAACAGCCCGTGTTCGCTGGCGTGCGGGTTGAGGCCGGCGACGGCGATCTTGGGGTGCTCGATCCCGAGCTGCCGCACCGTCTGCCACGTCAGCTCGAATACCCTGGCGAGCCGCGCCTCGGTAATGAGACCGGGTACACGCTCGAGGGCGACGTGCGTCGAGGCGTGCGAGACGCGGAAGTCGCCGGTCACGAGCATCATCGCCGCCTCCCGCGAGCCGGTGCGCTCGGCGAGCAGCTCGGTGTGGCCGGCGTAGCGGAATCCGGCGCGGTTGATCGCCTCCTTGTTGATCGGCGCCGTCACGATGCCGGCGGCAGCACGCCTCATGGCGAGGTCGATCGCGTGGATGACGTACTCAACCGAGGCTTTGCCCGCCGCGGCCGAGACGTTGCCGAGCGGCAGCGACTCGAGCGGCGGCGCCTGATCTCCCAGGGGGTCTAGGACGGCAACTCTCGGTACGTCGCCGGTCTCGTCGCCACGCTCGACCGGCTCGTCGGGCGCGGAGACTTCGCGAACGTCGAGCGCTACCCGGCCCTGTTGGGCTGCTCGGCGCAGAATCACGGCGTTGCCGATCACCAGCGGCCGGCACGCCGCGCGTACCTCTTCTGCCGCCACAGCTTTGGCGACGACCTCCGGCCCAATACCAACCGGATCGCCCATCGTCAGTGCAAGTACCGGCAACTCGCCCCGCGTCTCTCTGGCCATACCGAAACGGATATCCTTTCACCATGTAGAATGCGGGTTGACGTTGCCGAGGTGCAACCGAGGCGGCGCCTCGCCCGCGCCGGCCGTTCTGGCGGCGACGGCAACTCCACCGAAAACAACTTCATCCACATCCATGACGACGACAGCACCCTTCGCGGCCGATAGCGTGCCGCAGCCGGATGACGCTTTGGGCCGGATACGCTGGGAGATCGACGAGATCGACCGGCGATTGATCGAGCTGCTCAACCGACGGGCCGCCGCGTCGGTCGAGGTCGCCCGCGTCAAGCGGAGCGACGGGACGAGCACCTATGTGCCCAGCCGCGAGCAGGACGTGCTGGACAACGTGCGGGCCGCGAACCGCGGGCCACTGCAAGAGGAACACGTGCGGGCCATCTACGCCGAGATTCTGTCGGCGTCGCGCGCGCTCCAGCGCCCGCTGCGGATCGCCTATCTGGGGCCCGAACGGACGTTTTCCCACCGCGCGGCCGAGTCGGCCGCGCGGGTACGCTTTGGGAGTTTCGTCGAGTACTTGCCGGCGCGCACCGTCGACGAAGTGTTCTCGATGACCGAGCGGGGCAACGCCGACTACGGCGTTGTGCCGGTCGAGAACTCGACCGAGGGTTCGGTCGGCCAGACGCTCGATCTGTTCGTCGACAGCTCCCTCAAGATCTGCGCCGAGATCCTGCTCTCGATCACGCACCACCTGATCGGCCGCGGGCCGCTCGACGAGGTCGAGCGAGTGTATTCGCACCCGCAGGCGCTCGGACAGTGCCGGCGCTGGCTCATCGCGAACCTGCCAACCGCCGAAACGGTGGAGAGCAGCTCAACCGCGGCGGCGGCGCAGCGGGCAGCCGAGGCACGCGGCACGGCGGCGATCGGGACGGAGGAAGCGGCGGCGCAGTACGGCCTCTCCATCCTGGCGCGCGCTATTCAGGACCAGGCGCACAATGTGACGCGGTTTCTGCTCATTGGCCGGCAGATCGGGCGGCCGAGCGGGCACGACAAGACGTCGATCCTCTTTGCGGTGCGTGATCGGGTAGGGGCGCTCCACGACGTGCTCTCGGTCTTCGCCCGGCGCAAGATCAACCTGACGCGAATCGAGTCGCGCCCGTCGCGACGCCAGCCGTGGGAGTACGTCTTCTTCGTCGACTTCGCCGGCCATCCGGATGAGTCGAACGCCGCGGACGCGCTCGCCGAGATGAGCGAAGTCTGCACCACGGTGAAAGTGCTCGGCGCGTGGCCAACCGAGCAGCGTGTCGATTCGCATCGTGTTGCGGCGGCATGACGGCGTGAAGGCGGACGATATGCCACCAGGGGGTGCGCGCGATGAGGCCGTCTCCCGGTAAGCTTACATAGGCACTTGTGGACACGCGACGGGAAGCACGGAAACCGAAGATCAGCCGCGGCCGCTTCCGGCGGTACGTGCGGCGTGCGCTTGAGGCGCTGCCGCCGCACTTTCGGGCGGCGGTCGACAACGTGATCGTCGTCATCGAACGCTCGCCACGTCCGACCGACTACGACAGCGCGAGCGATCCCTCGCCTCATCCGCCTCATCTCTTCGGTATTTACCGGGGCGTGCCATTGCACGAGCGTACGTCGGACTACCATCTGGCGGCGCCCGACGTCATCGCCCTGTTTCACCGACCGCTGACACGCTACTGTCGCAGCCGCCGGCGGCTGCGACAAGAAATCCGGCTCACCGTCCTGCACGAATTCGGGCACTACTTTGGGCTCGACGAACAAGCATTAGAGCATGTGTAGTTCCCTCTAGATTCAGAATGGCGATCGACCATGGTTGGTAGGCTCATTGTTACCGCAGCGCTGGCCGGCATCGTGCTGATGTTGTTCAGCGGCCGGCTGATCGGCTTGTACGTCGACTACCTGTGGTTCGACGCCCTGGGTTACGCGACGGTATTCCTCACCGGCTTCTGGAGCCGGATTGCCCTGTTCTTCGGCGGCGCGCTGTTCTTGATGGCTATCTTCCTGCCGAACGCGCTCGCCGCGCGTGAGGTCGCGCGGCGTTTTCTACGACGGGTGCCGGAGCGAATCATTGCCTCGCCCGTCGGTGTCCCGGGGCAGAGCGGCCCAATCGGTACCGCGTTCGGCGGCGGCGGCCGGCCGGGCAGCATGGACGTCTCGGGACCGTTTTCGGACTTGGCAGCGTCGATCGGCGGGCCGGAAGCCGGGCGGTGGCTGATCGAGCGACTGGGCAGGCAGGTGGCGTGGCTCGCCGGGTTGGCGCTGGCGGTATTCATGGGCTTGATCGCCGCCGCCCAGTGGGAAGCGGTGCTTCGAGCGCTGCACGCCGTGCCGTTCGGCGTCGCCGATCCGCTCTTCGGCAACGACGTCGCGTTCTACGTGTTCACGCTGCCGGTGCTCGGCTTTCTGCAGAGCTGGACGTTCTGGGCGCTGGCCTTCACCACCGGCGCGGTCCTGGCGCTGTACGCGCTCGCCATCTACACCGCCGATCCGTCGTTTGAGCACGCCACGGTTTATCTCGGTCGTCGGGCCAGGGCGATGCGCACCCATGTACTGCTCCTGGTCGCGGCGCTGACGCTCGTCATCGGCGCCGGCATCTGGCTGGGTCGCTTCGACCTCTTGACGGCGCGGCACGACCGGATCGTCGGCGCCGACTTCACCGACATCCACGCGCGCCTCCCGGCGACGAACGCGCTTGTCGTCACCGCCGTGCTGATGGCGGCGCTGGCGGTGGTCACGGCCTTCCGGCGGAGCTACGCGCCTCTGCTGGCCGGCATCGGCCTGTTCCTCGCGGTGCTGTTGCTGGGCCGCGGCGCGCTGCCGGTGCTGGTGCAGCGCCTGCAGGTCGACCCGGCGGAGTTGGCGCGCGAGCAGCCGTACCTGGCGGCCAACATCAACTTCACGCGCGCGGCGTTTGGGCTGCAAGACATCGCCGAGCAGACGTTCCCAGCGGAGGACGCCGTGCGGCCCGAAGACGTGCTCGCCAACCCACAGACGATTTCCAACGTTCGGCTGTGGGACCACCGGCCGCTCAACGCGACGTACAACCAGATCCAGACCATCCGACCCTACTATGCTTTCGACGATATCGACATCGACCGCTATGTGATCGATGGGGTGTACCGCCAGGTGATGCTGAGCGCGCGCGAGCTGGCCGTCGACCGCCTGGGCGTCCAGGCGCAAACGTGGGTCAACCGGCGCCTGCAGTACACCCACGGCTACGGCGTGGCGATGAGCCCGGTCAACGAGGTCACGGCCGAAGGGTTGCCGACCTTCATCGTGAAGGATCTGCCGCCGGCAGGTCGGCTGAAAATCGACCGTCCAGAGATCTACTACGGCCAGCAGACGGGGAACTATGCCGTCGTGAACACGGTGGCGCAGGAGTTCGACTACCCACGCGGTGACGAGAATGTCTTCTCCACGTATGAGGGGGGCGGCGGCGTGCGCATCGGCCCGCTGTGGCGGCGCCTGGCGCTCGCCTGGCAGTTGGGTGACTTCAACCTGCTGGTGAGCTCGTACGTCAAATCAGACAGCCAGGTCCTTCTTCGGCGGTCGCTCAAAGACCGCATACAGCGCCTTGCGCCGTTCTTCAAGCTCGACCGCGATCCGTATCTCGTCGTCGCCGGTGGCAAGCTCTATTGGATCCAGGACGCGTATACGACAAGCGACCGCTATCCCTACTCGCAGCGAATCGTCGAGCGCCTGCCGTTGGCGGCACCGGATGGCGCTGCATCTCCTCCGGAGCCGGGCGCGGTCGCGCGACCGGCGCCCTTCCGGCGCGTGGTCTACAACTACATCCGCAATAGCGCCAAAATCGCGGTCGACGCGTACGACGGCACGGTCTCGGCGTACCTGGCAGATCCGGACGAGCCGATCGCCCGCACGTACGCATCGATCTTCCCCGACCTGTTCCGGCCCATTAGTGAGATGCCGCCGGAGCTGCGCGAGCACGTGCGCTATCCGGAGGACCTCTTCCGGGTGCAGGCGCAGGTGCTCCGCACCTACCACGTGCAGGATCCGCGCGTCTTCTACAACAGCGAGGATGCGTGGGGAACGGCGATGGAGACCGTCGGCGACCGCCAGGTTCCGGTCGACCCGTACTACGTTATTATGCGCCTGCCGGAACACGCGCAGGAGGAGTTCCTGCTCATGCTGCCGTTCACGCCCGCGACACGCGACAATATGGTAGCGTGGCTGGCGGCCCGCTCCGATGGCCCGAACTACGGCCAGCTCGTTCTGTTCAAATACCCGCGCGACCGTCTCATCTACGGCCCGGCGCAGGTCGACGCGCGCGTCGACCAGGAACCTTCCATTTCGTCGCAGCTCACCCTCTGGAACCAGCAAGGCTCGCGCGTCATTCGCGGCAACCTGCTCGTGTTCCCCATTGGCAGCTCGACGCTCTACGTCGAGCCGATCTATCTGCAGGCCGAGAACAGTCGTCTCCCCGAGCTCAAGCGGGTGGTCGTCGCCACCGGCAACCGAGTGGTCATGGAGCCCACGCTCGGGGAGGCGCTGGCTAAGCTGTTTGGCCCCGGCGTCGCCGCCGCCGTCGGTGGGACCGACCCCAGCCGAACGGCGCCGGTCGCCGCCGGCGCGAGCGGTGTGGGTGCGGCACCATCTGCCCCAGGCGCGGTCGGCCCCGCCGGCCTGCCTGCGCTGGAGAGCGTACAGGCTGCCTCGCAAGGCGCACGCGAGGCCTACGACCAGGCGCTCGAAGCGCTGCGCGCCGGCGACTTCGCCCGCTTCGGGGAAGAGCTCAAACGCCTCGACCAACACCTGCGCGACCTCGAACGCACCACCGGCCGCTGACAACGAGCCCCCTCGTCCCCTGGCGGAACGCGGCGCGGGGGCCGGCGCCCCGGCGGGTTTCTGGACCTCCATCAGCGCCCAGCGTTGGTGGTTCATGCACGCCGCTTGCTCCCCGGCCTGTGCCTTCGGTGGTGCGTCATTTACGTGTGAATGAGAGATGTTGACATCCCCATTCACAATCTTTATCATAGATGCGAAAAGCTCACGCGAGGAGGCACAGCAATGGCAGAGGAACGTATGCGGGTCCTGGACATGGTTCGCGAGGGGAAGATCACCGCCGAGGAAGGCGCGCGGCTGCTGGAGGCGCTCAACGCGGCGACGGCACGCCCGCAGGCGCCGCGATCCAGTCGCGTCGACGATCCCGTGGGAAGCATTGTCGACACCATTACCGAGGCGATCTCGGCCCGTGACTGGCGCGGCTTCGGCAAGATGTGGAAGGAAGCGTGGCACACCGGCACACTCGCCGGCTTGGAGCGGCGCCGCCGCCGCGAAGCCGAGGGCTGGGAGTTACTGGCATTCTCGGAAGGCGATCGCGGCACGTTCGAGCTGCCGGATGGCGCGCGCTTGATTGTCGAGTCGGAGGCCGGTGGCATCGACCTCGTCGCCGGCGAAGGGCCGGCGCGGCTCGATCTTGACGGCGAAGGCGCGCACGATTTCGGCGTTTACGTCGCGCGCAAGGGCGAAACGGTCATCGTCGCGGCGCACAAGACGGCGCACGAGGCGCGCATGCCGCGCCTCGTCGTGACGGTGCCGCATCACGTTGCGCACGTCGAAGCGCATACCGCCAGCGGCGGCATCGTCGCCGGCGGCTTCCGCCGCCCGGTCACCCTCAGGACGGCCGGCGGTGGCATCCGGGTCAAGGAGCAGGGCGAGGGTGCGGTCGAGGCACGCACCGCCGGCGGCGGCATCGAAGTAGAAGGTACTCCAACCAGCGTCACGCTGCACACCGCCGGCGGCGGCATCCGGTTCGGCGGCCAGACCGATGCGCTCGACGCCAAGACGGCGGGCGGCTCGATCACGATTGACGGCGCGCGGCTCACGTCCGGCGAGCACCACGCCAAGACCGCCGGCGGCAGCGTCCACGTACAGCTGACGCCGGACTCGTCGGTTGAGATCGACGCGGCGACCGGTGCCGGCAGCATCGCGGTCGACCTACCCGGCGCCGAGGGCGAGTTCGGCGGCACACGCTTCGCACCCAAGTACCGCGGTCGCTACCACGGCGGCGCGGCGCGCCTCGCGCTGCGCACCGTTGGCGGGGGAATCCACGTCGGGCTGACAAAGGCCGAAGACGGGCAACGCGCCGCCCCGCCGAGTGACGAAGCGGCGGCGTGAGGGTGTGAAGGGGTGCAGGCAATTGTTCCGGAGCCCCTCCGCTCGCCCTGAGCGTGTCGAAGGGCGCCCTTCGTCACGCGCAGGGCGCGCGGTACAGTAACCGGCTGTTTTGCCTGCACCCGTGTGAAGCGTGAAACGGGAAGTGTGAGCTTCACGTAGCTATATTCCCGCCGGGCCGGTTGTGTCGTTTGCGCGCCAG
>JACQGX010000289.1 GCA_016199265.1 Chloroflexota bacterium
AGGTGGAATCCGCAGGCCGCCTCACTTTGCACTTTGCACTTTGCACTTTGCACTTGGTTTAGGCGCCGGCACCATCGCCGGCCGCCACCGTTGCCTCGATGGCCTCGATGGCCTCGATGGCCTTGTCGGTCCCTGCTATTGCTTCCGTGACTTCGTGGCGTTGTTGTTCGCGGGCGCGCACCGCGTTCAGCATACCGACGCGAGCCTGGCGTACATGCTCCTCAGCGGCCGCCCGCGCCTTGGCCGGATCGCGCGTGGCTAGGGCGTCGAGCATTGCCCGGTGCTGGGCGTGCGATGTCCTGCCGATGTAGGCACCCTCACCCAGGTAGTACAGGCGCCCGACGGCGAGCGAGAGTTCGAGCCCACGATACAACTGGGCCAGACGACGGCTGCCCGACACCTCGATGATGAACTCGTGGAAGGCGCGGTCGAGCGCGATCAACTCACGGACCGCCTCTCGATTGGCCTGCGGGGACAGGCTCTCTCCCGGCGGTAGGGGAGGAATGCCGACGCCGAAGGCCGCCCAGCGACGTTCCAGCTCGGCCAGCTCGGCGTCGGTGAGGCGCCGGGCCGCGCGCTCGGCGGCGTGACCCTCCAGCACCAGCCGGAGGTCGTAGCACTCCTCCAGGTCCTCCACGGTCGGCGCGGCGACGCGCGTCCCGCGCCGCGGGCTCATCACCACCAGCCCCTCGCCGGCCAGTCGATCCAGGGCATTGCGCACCGGCGTCATGCTCACGCCCAGGGCCTGGCCGAGGACGCGCGCCGAGATCACCTGGTCCGGCTGAAGGTCGCCATGGAGGATTCTCTCGCGCACCAGGTCCTGGATCTGTGACGTGAGGTCGACGGTTTCGATGCGGGGCAGGACGGCGCTGAGGTCCTCGGCAGCGACTCTTGGGGACATGCTGGGTCCTCCGGCATGGCAGACTTCTGTTATCTGATGTATCAACGTCAGTATAACAGGCCGGTTGCGCACGTCGCGAGCTTGGTGCGGGAGGGAGCCCATCGGAGCAGATCGTGTGGGCGCCGCCTGATCCGTGATGCCTGTGCCTCGGCCCGTGCCGGCGGAGACTGACCTTGCGCGAGTCGCCCAGTGTATTATACATTGTGCATAATAAAGGGGGGACGCATGGCGGGCAAGAACAAGGCAGTCGGCAACGGCCGCGCAACGCCGGAGGTCCAGGGCATCTTCTCGCTGACGCACAACCGGCTGCCGACGCCAGCAGCGATCGCCCGGCCGAATCTATCGGGCGTCAGCGTGCGCGGCTACTGGGACCGCTTCGAGCCGGAGGAGGGCCGCTTCGACTGGTCGCTCTTCGACGAAACGCTCGCGCTCGCCAGGCGCCACGGCCGGCAGGCGGCCTTCCGGGTGATGAACGGCATGGGCACCCCGGAGTGGGTCTACGCCGCCGGCGCCGCCGCCTATAACCCGCGGGACCGGGGGGTGACCCGCCTGCCGGTGCCGTGGGACCCAGTGTTCCATCAGAAGTGGCGCGCCTTCATCCACGCCTTCGGCGAGCGCTACAACGGCCGGCCCGGCGTGGCGTTCATCGCGATGTCCATGCCCGCCGGCCGCTGGGCGGAGCTCCTCTTCCCGGTGGCACTCCCGTCGCATCCGGAGTACCGCTACGAGCGCTTCGCGGAGGCGCACTACCGGGTGATCGACGCGTACGCCGAGGCCTTTCCGGACACGCCGCTCACGCTGGCGCTCACGGGACACGAGTACGACGGCGCGCTGCAGCGGCTGGACGACGACCTGACCGACCACCTTATCGCCCGGTTCGGCCCGGACACCCCCTGGGCATACATCCAGGCCAACGGCTGGAGCGAGCTGGTGGTGATGGGCCGGAACGCGACGGTCGACCGGACGTTCGACCGCTGCTGGGCGAAGCCCCTCCGGCGCGGCTTCCAGCAGATCGCGGGGGCGGCGTGGGTGCACCGCACGCCGCCCGACGTGCGGATGGGCGACCAGTGGCTGGCCAACGCCTTGTTGCTCCGTTACCGTGGCCAGTACGCCGAAATCTACGAAGAGGACGTGCTGAGCGAGCAGGCGCAGACGGCGCTGCAGCAGCAACTGCACGACCTGCTGGCCCGCCGCGCCTGGATCGACGGAGCGGGGCTCCTGCACGCCGACGGTATCGATGCGGTGCGCTACACGGTCGACCGGAGCGATCCGGCGACCTCACCCACCGCTATGGTGGTCGCCAGGCCACGCACGACACCTGGTAGCCGCGCTACCGCCGACCGGCGGCGCCTCGGGTTTACCGCAGCCGCCTACGTGCGCTACGCGGCGCTCGAGCGGGGACGGGTGGTGCTGACCGGCGGCTACCCGGTCTTCGGCTCCACCATCTACGATCCGGCGGCGGGCACGATCACCCACCGCGGCGCCGCGCGACTGCGGTACACGACGGACGGCTCCTATCCGGTCCGGGTGCGGCCGGAGTGGGCGCTCTCGCCCACCGCCGCGACGGTGGAAGGCGACTCGCTCGCCACGGCTCGTCTGGGCGTGGAGACGCCGGCGACCTTGGCGACCGTGCGGCTCGTGCCGATCGTGCTCCGGGAGGACGGGCAGGAGGTCACCGGCGACGTGTATGAGGTTTCGCTCGGCACCCTCGGTGGTGTCGTGGGGCAGGAAGGGCTGCGGGGTAAGACACCCGGCGAGACGGCCTCGCGCGTGACCGGAGCGCCGGCTGCTGGCGCCCAGTGGCTGGTCCCACCGCTGGCAGCCGTCGAAGCAGTACCCGGCCCCGATCCGCTGCCCGGCTAGGCGAGCCAACTGATCGCACTCAGGACGGTCGAGCTAAACGGGTACGCAGCCTCGATGGCCGGAGGCCTGAGATCTGAGAATGCAGATGTGATGTATCAGTACAATAATGGCGCTCATCTGGCACGTACATAGGAGAAAGCAGAACGCCAAGAGCAGCCCGGAGGAGGATGAGATGGCATTCTACCGCCGCACGATCTTGAGCACGCTGAGTGCTGGCTGGGCACTCGTGCCGGCGCTCGTGGCCTGCCGGCCGTCCCCGGCACCGCGGGAGGCGGCGCCGCAGCCGGCGAAGGGACCCGTCACGCTCCGGCTGCACATCCAAGCCGGGGGCTACGGCACCTGGTCACAGAAGTGGGGCGACCGTATCAAGCAGGAGCAGCCCAACGTCACCGTTGCGGTTGAGGCCTTCCCCACCGCCGGCCAGGAGTACTTCACGAAGATCAAGACCATGCTCGCCACGGACACGCTCGGCGACCTGGTGTGGACCTGGGCGACGCAGGGCCTCCTGCCCGAACTCTCCCACCTGAAGGTCTGGCGGCCGATAGACGATCTGGTGCGAGTCGACCGCTTCGACTTGAAGCAGTACTACCCGGCCATCACCGAGGGCCTGCGCTTCCGCGGCGCGCTGATGGGCCTCCCCTTCCACGGACACCCCGGGTTCCCGAGCTTCTTCTACAACGCCGACCTGTTCGCAAAGCGGGGCCTGGCCGTACCCGATGACCGCTGGACGCTGGAGACGCTGGTGGACACCGCCCGCAAGCTGACCGTGCGCGAAGGGAGCGTCGAGCAGTTCCAGTTCGGCTGGTGGTCGCAGGCGGGCTACCACCCGCTGATCGCTTGGGCCCGCATCTTCGGGGGCGACCTCATCTCCGCCGACGGCAAGAAGAGCGAGCTGCACACGACCGGCACCAGGGCCGCCGTCGAGTGGCTGGTCAACGCGCGCTTCCGGCACCGGGTCGAGCCCACGCCCGACGAGCGGCCCCAGTCCGGCGCGCCGCCGGTCTGGTTCGCCGACGGCCGCTTCGCGATGCAGCAGGCGGACTCGGCGCAGGTCTCGATGATGCACCAGCGGGTGGAGGTCCGCTTCAAGTGGTCGGTGGCGCTCCTACCACCGGGACCGACCGGCCGGCGGCCGGCGCTGACGACCCCGCACAACATGGGCATCACCACCCAGTCCAAAGCGGTGGCCGAGGCCTGGGCGTTCCTCAAGAGCTACACGAGCAAGGAGGCCGGCGTGGACAAAGTCCTGGACGGGGCGGGCGTGCCCGGCGGCCGCCCCGACTCTTGGAACGACCCGCGCATCCTCTCCGGGGTGCCGGAGTACAAGGTCGTCGCCCGCGCCTTCGAATACGCCAAGCCAGAGCACGCCCCGGCCAACTTCCGGGGTTTGGAGGCCAGCGCCGCCATCGACCGCGAGCTGCAGCCCGTCTTCAACGGCACCGAAGGCGTCGAGGCCGGCCTCGCCCGCGCCTCATCCGTCCTGCAGGCCATCCTCGACCAACCCGCGTAACCCGCGCAAGGAGTGCACATGCCCCCGCGTCTGACCGTCACCCGTTTGGAAGCCTTCCCCGGCATCGGCCCCTACCGCTGGTGCCTGCTCAAGATCATGACCGCCGAGGGCCTCGTCGGCTGGGGCGAGACGCCGCTCGGCACCCAGCCCACCGAGGGCCAGCTTCGGCAGGTCAAGGGCCTGCTGCAGGAGGAGAACATCCTCCAGGTGGAGAAGGTGTGGCGGCTGATGGGGCGCGGCCCGGCTGGGCTCGCCCAAGCCGTGGAGATGGCGCTGTGGGACCTGGCCGGCCAGGCGCTGGGTGCGCCCGTGCACCAGTTGCTCGGCGGGAAGCTGCGCGACCGCGTGCGCCTGTACGCCGACTGCCACGCCGGCGTCGACTGGACGCGCGATGAGTTCCAGGCGCGGGTCACGTCGGTGCGCGCTGGCGGCCCCACGCCAGAACCGTACCTGCCGGAGGCGTTCGGGCGGCGGGCCTCCGAGGTGAAGAAGCAGGGCTTCACCGCGCTCAAGTTCGATCTGGACGTGCCGGTGGCCGGGTTGCGCTACGATTGGGACAACCGCTCGCTGGCCAAGGTCGAGATCGAGTACATGGCGCGCATCTGCGCCGCCATCCGCGACGGCCTGGGCGACACCGACTTCGCCGTCGACTGCCACGCCCGCTGGAACACGAGCGACGCCATCCGCCTGGCGCACGCGCTCGAGCCGTTCGACCTGTGGTGGCTGGAGGACCCCGTCCCGCCGCAGAATCTGGACGCGATGGTCAAGGTGACGGCCGCCGCCCGCCAGCCCATCTGCACCGGTGAGGCGCTGGTGGGACGCCACGGCTTCCGCGAGCTGCTCGTCCGGCAGGCGGCCGACATCATCCAGCCGGATATCCCCCGCGCCGGCGGCCTGACCGAGTTCAAGAAGATCGCCGACTTGGCCGAGCTCTACTACATCTCCGTCGCGCCGCACCACATGACCAGCCCGGTAGCGACGCTGGCGGCGACGCACCTCTGCGCGACCGTCCCGAACTTCCTGGCGCTGGAGCACCACTGCCTCGGCATCCCGTTCTGGAACGGCGTGGTTCGCACGCCGGAGCGCGTCATCGAGCGCGGCTTCGTCGCCGTGCCGGACGTACCCGGCTTCGGATTCGAGGTCGACGAGGATGTCGTGCGCGCCCACATGGCCGGCGAATCCATCGTGGTGTAGGCGTGGTGGCTGATCAGCCCGCGCCCGCCCACCTGGAGAGCACGGCGCGCGCCCTGGCGAGCTGGACCGCCACCTCGGCGTACTCGTCCTTGCCGGAGTGGTGCTCGACGCTATAGTAGCCCTGGTAGCCGGCGTCACGCAGGTTGGCCATCTTCTCCTCCAGCGGCCCCTCGGTGATGTGCCACGGGAAATGGGTGTGGCAGACCCACGGCGCCACCAGCCGGTCGGCCGCGTCCTTCTCCTCCTGGGTACCCGCCCAGCCGCCGATGTGGCAGGAGATGCCGAAGCCCGGGTGGTCGACCGCTTCGTAGAGGCGCTTGAGATTGGGCCAGTGTTTCTCCGGCCCCCAGTGGTTCTCGGCGCCCATCTTGAACCCGCGGTCCCAGGCGAACTGGGCGTACTCGCGGTAGCGCGCCACGATGTGCTCGAACTCGGCGTCCGACCAGGTCTCCCGCCGGCTGCCAGCGTCGATGCGCACGAACCGCGCGCCCAGGATCTCCGCGGCGCGCAGGTGGGCCAGGGCGTGACGACCGTTGGCCTCCCGCACCGCCGGGTCGTCGTCCCAGACGTGCGCCCGGTCGACGCACAGGTCGGCCAGCTCCAGCTCGCGCTCGTCCAGGGCCTCCTTGATCTTGTGCAGATAGGCCTCGTCCGTACTGGGCAGAAAGCCGTTCCAGACGTCGGCCGCCTGCAGCCCGTAGCGGTACCGGCAGGTTTCCAGATACCCGAAGACGTCCATCTTGCCCTCGGCGAGCAGCCCGCGAAACGAGTACGACAGCACCGAAACCTTCATCGCCTTCTCCTTGTGGCCGTGATGGCCGTGGGCGCGTTCTCGCCGCGCTTGCGCGCCCGCTGCATTATGCCCCCGGGAGGGCCTGCTTTCAAGGGCAGGTTCTCCAGTTCCAAGGGATCATTAGAGCCACCGACGCGATTGGGGTAGCATCCTTAACGATGACGTTTCCGTTTCCCGGCCTCTTTGGCCCGGTCACGCCCGAGCCGCCCCCTGAGCCCGAGCCCTACCTGCTGCACACCGAGTTCCGCCTCGGCCCGCTGGCGCTGCCCAACCGGATCGTGATGGCGCCGATGGGCACCGGCTTCGCCTCCCCCGAAGGACTGCCGACGCCGCGCCTGATCGCCTGGTACGCCGCCCGCGCCGCCGGCGGCGCCGGCTTGATCGTCGTCGAGGCGACGCAGGTGATGCGCGAGGGCGAGCCCGCCCTCGATTCGGCCGATGCGGCAAAGATTCGACGTCGCTTGCGCCTCGCCACCGACGACGCAATTCCCGCCTTCACCCGGCTCGTAGGCGCCGTCCACGACGCCGGCGCACGCGCGGCAATCCAGATGACGCATACGCGCTCCGGCAGCGTCGACGCGCTCTCAGGTGCAGAAATCGCCCCGGTCGTCCGCGCGTTCGGCGAGGCTGCCGGGCGCGCCCGGGCGGCGGGCTTCGACGCCGTCGAAGTGCAGTGCAGCTACACCAGCCTCCTTGCTGCCTTGCTCTCCCCCGCGACCAACCGCCGGCGCGACAGGTACGGACGCGGCCCCGCCGGGCGACGTCGCGCACTGCGCGACGTCGTCGCAGCCATCCGCGCAACTGCCGGGGACGACTACCCAATTATCGTCAAGCTCAGCGCCGACGAGTACGTGCCCCGCGGCCTCACGCCCCCGCAGGCTGCGGAGATTGCGAAAGAACTGGAAGGTGCCGGAGCCGTCGCGATCGACGTGATCGCCGGGGCGGCTGCGTCCGACGCTGCGCTGCGGCTTTCGTGCGGCGTCGGCGAATCGACGCTCGTCGACCTGGCGGCGGCGATCAAGCAAGCAGTCGACGTGCCGGTGCTCGCCGGCGGGCGCATGCTGAGCAGCTCTTCCGCCGAAACGGCGCTGCGTGAGGGAAAGGCCGACCTGGTCGCCGTTGGCCGGGCGCTGCTGGCCGATCCGTCGTGGCCGGCCAAGATTCGCGTCGGGATCGAAGACGAGGTGATCCCCTGCATTGGCTGTCTGGCGTGTTTCACGCCGGAGGCGGACGGTGGCACCGGCTGTCCGGTCAACGGCGAAGCCGGGCGAGAATACCTCCCGCCGCTCAGCTACGCCGAGCGGCCGCGACGCATCGCCATCCGCGGCGCGAGCCTCGCCGGACTCGAGCTGGCGCGCGTCGCCGCCGCCCGCGGGCATACGGTGGAGATTGCCACCGAGGGCCTGCCGTTCGGCGGCCTCCTCGGCCTGCGCGCCGGTGTCCCCGGCAACGCCGAGTTCGGTCGCGCGTTCCTGTACTATGGCGACCGTCTGGGCGAGCTCGGCGTCGGCATCGCCGACCAAATCGACACCGGCGCCGTCGTCGTCGACTGCCGGCCGCGGCCCGAGATCGTGCCGGCATGGGTGGCCGGCAGCGGCGGCAAGAGCGTCCACGTGAGCGGCGACCTGCTGACGCGTGACCTGCACGAGTTCTACGGTCTCGGCCGGCGCGTGGCGGTCATCGGGCCGGGCGCGCTTGCCGCCGAGGTCGCCCTCTTCCTCGCCGGCTGGGGCCGCCGCCCGACGGTCGTCGTTCCCAACCCGCCGGAAAACCCCTTCCCCGACGTCCACCCGATGCACGCGGCCCGCCTGCTCGAGCGCCTCGAAGGCTACAAGGTGGCGCTCGTCGCCGGGGCCACCGTTCTGGAGTGGCTCTACGACCCCGACCGGCGGAGCAAGCTGCGGATCACGCAACGCGGGCAGGAGCGCACGCTCGAGCCGTTCCACAGCGCCATCTCGGCGGCCGGCTGGCCGCAGATCGGGGGGCAGGACTCACACGCGAGTGCGGCGCCTCTTTGGCCCGAGCGGGCCGTGCTGCCTCGACTGCCCCGCGAGGTCAAGGACGGAACGACTATCGTGCTCGGTGACACGCTCTACCCCGAGCCATTGCGGGATCTGGTCGGGTTCGCGCACCTGCTGGGGAGACGGCTTTGAATGACGCGTCACGTTTTACCCCGGCGGCGCCGGCTCGTCCTTCGGCCGCAAATGCCCCGTAAGCACCCGGCGGCCTACGACGCGCACGCGGCCTTCGGCGATCCAGCGGATCGCGTCGAGCAAGATGCGGTGTTCTTCGCGGAGGATGCGGGCGACCAGGGTGTCGACGGTGTCGTCGTCGTAGACCGGCACCGCCGCCTGGGCAATAATCGGCCCGGCGTCGATCTGGGCGTCGTTGACGACGAGCTGCACGGTACAACCGGCGATCTTGCAGCCGTATTCGAGCGCTTCGGTCTGCGGGCGCGGCGACATCGCCATGCGCCCGCCGAACGCCGGCAGCAGCGACGGGTGCATGTTGATCACCCGCAGCGGGAACGCATCGACGAATTCCGGCGCGAGCACGCGGTCGTACCCGGCGAGCACGACCAGCTCGACGCCGTGGTCGCGCAAGCGTTCCACCATGGCGAGATCGCGCGCCCGCACATCGGGATACCGCTTCTGCGACATCGCGAACGCCGGCACACCCGCGGCCCACGCCCGTTCCAGCGCCCGCGCGCTGGGCCGGTTGCTGATCACCACCACCACCGATGCCGGGATCTCGCCTCGCGCCGAAGCGTCGAGCATCGCCTGGAGGCTGGTCCCACGCCCGGAGGCCAGAACGCCCAGCTTTAAGGTCACTACGCTACCAGTCTAAACCAAGTGCAAAATGCAAAGTGCAAAGTGGGGCTGCATGCAGGTTTCACCTTGGCTTCGGTCTAGACAAACGGCCCCGTTCGCCCGTTCGCCCGTTCGCCCACTCAGATCTCCGCCAGCGCCCGCTCGAGCTCGGGGTGTACCTTGCGCGCCTGCAGGCGCAGCAGGCCCAGGTTGGCCGCGGCCGACGTCAGGACGACCAGGATCGCCGATGTGCCGAGCGGCTCGATTACCACGACGCCGTCTTCGTACTCGTATATGCTCTGCAGCAACTGGCCCCGCGCGCTCTCCTTGCCGATCTCCTGCGCCGGCACGAGCCCGCTCGACGCCATCGCGCCCAGAACGTCGATCTCGGCGTCGTCGGTACCCGGCGCCGTCACACTCTGGAGCACCAGGCCATCTTGGCCGACGACCAGGGCCGCGTTGACGCCGCGGACGCGGGTGAAGCTACTCAGCAACTCGTTCAGATCAGGCATAGACGTCTCCAAGTAAGAAGTGCACAGCGTAAAAGGCAGAGCGCAAAGTGTCGGGCGCCGCGCGGGTTCGGGATGCATCCCCTAGACGCATCGCGCGGTGATCGCCAAGCCAACTCTGCACGTTGCACGCTGCACTTCCGTTAAGGTTGTGCGATGTTATAGAACGCGCCGCGCCCCGCGTATGTTGCCTGCTCGCCGAGTTCCTGCTCGATTCGGAGCAACTGGTTGTACTTCGCCACCCGGTCGGTGCGGCTCGGCGCCCCGGTCTTGATCTGCCCGGCGCCGGTCGCAACTGCCAGGTCGGCGATTGTCGTGTCCTCGGTCTCACCACTGCGATGCGAGATCACCGCCGTCCAGCTCGCCCGCTTGGCCATCTCCACCGCCGCGAGCGTCTCCGTTAGCGATCCGATCTGGTTGAGCTTGACGAGGATCGAGTTCGCCGCGCGCTCGCGGACCGCGCGAGCCAATCGCGTC
The DNA here is from genome assembly GCA_016199265.1 of Chloroflexota bacterium. Lineage (GTDB taxonomy): Bacteria > Chloroflexota > UBA11872 > UBA12225 > UBA12225 > JACQGX01. The sequence goes on from JACQGX010000289.1 coordinate 10,058, forward strand.
GTGTTCGTCACCAGCAGGTCGTCGCCGACGAGCTGCACCCGATCGCCGAGCCGCTTGCGCAGCGCCTGCCAGCCGGCCCAGTCGTCTTCGGCCAACCCATCCTCGATGGAGACGATCGGGAACCTATCGCACCACCCGGCCCAAAAATCGACCATCTCGTCCGACGTGAGCGTGCGCCCCTCCTTGGCCAGGTGGTACTTGCCGTCCCGATAGAGCTCGCTCGTCGCCGGATCGAGCGCAATCGCGATCTCGTCGCCGGCCTTGTACCCGGCGGTCTCGATCGCCCGCAGGATGAACTCGATCGCCGCCTCGTTTGTCTTGAGCGACGGCGCGAAGCCGCCCTCGTCGCCCACGTTGGTCGAGAAGCCGGCGTCGTGCAGCACGCTCTTGAGCGCGTGGTACACCTCGGCCGCCCACCGCAGCGCCTCGCGGAAACTCGACGCGCCGGCCGGCATGACCATGAATTCCTGGAAATCGGTGCTGTCGGTCGCGTGCTTGCCGCCGTTCAGAATGTTGCACATCGGCACCGGCAACACCGAGACGGCCGGCCCCCCGAGATAGCGGTACAGCGGCAGCCCCGTGGCGTTCGCCGCCGCACTGGCCACCGCGAGCGAAACGCCGAGGATCGCGTTGGCGCCCAGGCGCGACTTGTTGGGCGTGCCGTCGAGCGCGATCATCGCCGCGTCGACGGCCTTCTGCTCGAGCGCGTCCATGCCGACGACGCGCTCGGCGATGTCGTGGTTGACGTGCTCGACGGCGGCGAGCACGCCTTTGCCCCCGTAGCGCTGCTTGTCGTCGTCGCGCAGCTCGACCGCCTCGTGCGCGCCGGTCGACGCGCCCGAGGGTACGGCCGCCCGGCCGTAGCTGCCGTCGATCAGGTAGACGTCGACCTCGACGGTGGGATTGCCGCGCGAGTCGAGAATCTCGCGCCCGACGACGTGCTCGATAATGGTCGATGTTCGGCTAGCGTTTGCCACCATTGGGTTCTTCCCTTCCGGTCCGGCTATGGTAGCGCAATCGCAACACCTTCGGGTTCAACCCCTTCAAGCTCAACGTCGCCACCGGCTCGACGGCCAGCCCGGCGTCGCGGGCTGCGATCTCGAGCGGCGTCACCTGCTCGGTCAGCACCACGGCCCCGCCGCGCGGCGTCAGCACGCGCGCGATTTCCTCCGAGACGGCGCGGTACACCGCGGGAATCTCCGCCTGGTTCAGCACCTGCCGGCCGAACGGCAGGTTCGTCACGACCTTGTCGATCGTCTGTGACGACAACGGCAGCCGCCGCGCGTCCCACTGCTGCAGCGAGACGCGCCGGTCGCCCGCGACGTTTTCGTGTGCGGCCGCGAGGGCTTCGGCGGAGCGGTCGCCGCCAATCACCCGTCGCGCCGGGTACGGCAGGCGCTCGGCCAGGATCGTTCCTGAGCCGCAGAACGGATCGACGAAGCGGTCGTCTGGCTCGGGACCGGAGAGCCACACCAGCGCGTGCGCCACCGGTGGGCGCAGCGCCGCCGGCGAGAACGCCCGGCCGGCGCCGCGGAACCGAAACGCCGGGGGCGTGAGCCGCACCGAGAGGAGCGCCTCGTCGCCCACCACGTCGAGTCGCAGCTCCAGGTCGTGCTCGGTCGCGCTGCCCGGCCGCCAGCCGGCGTGCCGCGCGAGCACGCCGCGCGCGGCCGCCTCGGCCGCCTCGAAGCGGCTGTACGTGTGCTTCCCCGCGCGACTGGCATTCACGTAGAAGCTGGTGTACTTGCCGGCGCGCCGGCCGAGCGCCGCCGCCGCCGCCTCGCGCAGGTCGAGCCGCGCCATGGTTGATTCCAGGTCCTTGAGGTGCGCGCGGCGCGGCCCAACCGGGAACCGGCCGGCCAGCACATACACGTTGTCGACGGTCCGCAGCGCGAGCGGGCGATCCGGCGACGCGGCCGCGCCGAAGAGCACCTTCCCGCGCAGCGACTCCTGCAGCGACGCCTCCGGTAGCTTCGCCCGAATCTCGCTTTCGGCCACCAGCTCGAGACCGGGGAGCACGGTGGCGAGATAGCTGTGTCTCCGCGTCTCAATCCCCTGCCGTGACCGGCTCGTGCTCGGTCTGCTCGACCGAGACGTCGATCGCCGGGCCGCCGGATACCAGCTCGACGCGTTCGGCCCGCGTGACGCCGCGCAGGTCGGTGAGCGCCCCTTGGAGCGCCCGGCACACGTCCTGAGCGCAGGTCACGCGTACGGCCGCCACCGGCGCACCGACGCTGAGCTGCCGGTCGGCCTTCCAGCGGCGAACGGCGTCGACGATGGCCATGATCGCATCTCCGACGAGCACCGCGGCCTCACTGGCCCACGCCTCGGGCGCCATCGGCCAGCGCGAGACGTGAATCGATCTCGCGCCGTCGCGCTCGGCGAACCCGGCGACGTAGATCTCCTCGGTGATGTGCGGCATGAACGGCGCGAAGATCTTGAGCACCGACAGCAGCCCGTGGTAGAGCGTGCAGCACGCCGCATCGCGCGCCGCCGCTGCTTGCGGCGAGTCGCCGGGGTCGGCGTACAGCCGTGCCTTCACCAGCTCGAGGTAGTTGTCGCAGAAGTCGCCCCAGAAGAACCGCTCGGCGTCGGCCTTGGCCGCCGCGAACTCGTATTCATTCATCGACCGCGTCGCGCGCTCCACGACGTCGTGCAGGCGCGCCAGCAGCCAGCGATCGGTCGCGTTCAGGCCTTCGGGCGGCGCTTCGGCCGGCCGGTAGCCGTCGATGTGCCCGAGCACGAGCTTGCTCGCGTTCCACAGCTTCGTCACCAACTTACTGCCGTTGCGGAACACCTCTTCGCTCAGGCTGGTGTCGCCGCCGGTACGCACCGAGGCCGTCCAGTAGCGCACTGCGTCGGCCGAGAACTGTTCGAGCATCGGCGTCGGATCCTCAGCCGCCTTGAGCTTGCTTTTGGAGATCTTCTTGCCTGCCGGATCGAGCGCGTGACCGCTGATCAGCACGTCCGTCCACGGGATGTCGCCCGTGAGGTACAGGCTGCGCACGATCGTGTAGAAGTCCCACGTCCGGATGATGTCGTGCGCGTTGGGCCGCAGCGTCATCGGCCGGAAGCGGCGGTCGAACGCTTCTTCGGAAATGCCGAAGGGCTCGAGCAACGTGCCCGAGAGCTGCGGGGTCAGCGACGACGTCGCCCACGTATCGAGTACGTCGGGATCCGGATAGAAGTCCGCACTGCCACACCGGGGGCACTTCTCCACCGGCGGCGGCGTGTCGTGGGGATCAACCGGCAGTTGCTCGGGCGCTGCCAGCACCGCCTCGTCGCAGGCGCGGCAATACCACACCGGGAACGGTACGCCGAAGTAGCGGTGGCGCGAGATGTTCCAATCCCAGTTGAGCCCCTCGATCCACGACTCGTAGCGCGCGCGCATGTGCTCCGGATGCCATTTGATGCGCCGCCCCGCCTCGATCCACCGTTCCTTCTGTTTGAGGACCTTGATGAACCACTGCTTGGTCACGAGGTACTCGAGGTCGTGCCCGCCGCGCTCGTGCACGCCGACGGTGTGCTCGATCTGCTTCTGGTCGCGCACCAAGCCGGCCGCCGCCAGGTCCTCGAGAATCTTGGCTCGCGCTTGCTTTACGCGCAGCCCGGCGTATGGACCGGCGCGCTCGCTCATCCGGCCGTCCTCGGTGATCGCCAGGCGCAGCGGCAGCTTGTGGTCGCGCCACCACGCCACGTCGGTTACGTCGCCGAACGTGCAGCACATTACCGCGCCGGTTCCCTTCTCGGGATCGGCGCGCTCGTCGGTCAGCACCGGTACCTCGACGCCGAACAGCGGCGTCTTGGCTCGCTTGCCGGCGACATCGCGGTACCGCTCGTCGTTCGGGTGGACGAAAATGGCGACGCAGGCGGCGAGGAGCTCCGGGCGCGTCGTGGCGATGCGCAGCTCGCGCCCGTCTTCGAGCCGGAATGGAATCGTCGTGAACGCCGACGCCACGCCCGGCTTGTCCTCGACGTCGGCCTGCGCCACACCGGTCTGGCACGTCGTACACCACAGCGTCGGCGATTCCTGCCGGTAGGCGCCGCCCTTGTGGTGGAGATCGATGAACGCCGCCTGCGACACACGGCGCGAGCGCGGGTCGATTGTCGAGTATCTCAGCCGCCAATCGGCGCTCAGCCCCAGACGCTTCCAGAAGCGCTCGAACTGCGCCTCTACCTGCTCGGACAGCGAGAGGCACGCTTCGATGAACCTGCGCCGTCCCACCTCCGTCGCCCGGATGCCCTTGCTCGTCTCGGTGAAGATCTCGGTCGGCAGGCCGTTGTCGTCGAAGCCGAAGGGATAGAAGATCTGCTCTCCCTTCATCCGGTGGTAGCGGATCATGATGTCGGCCTGCGTGTACGAATAGACGTGCCCGACGTGGATGCGCCCCGACACCGTCGGCGGCGGCGTATCCACCGTGTACGGCTTGCCCGGATGCTCGGAGTCAAACTCGTAGATGCCCTGCTCGGCCCACCTCGCCTGCAGCCGTGGTTCCGCCGTCCTGAAGTCGTACCGCCCTTCCAGCTTCGCCATGGGTTGATTCCTACCGTATGCCACAGTATACGGAGTTGCTTCCCTGAGCCGGAATCGGGCGCGCAAGACTTCCGGATGCGGCAAGGACGTGTAGGGGCGTATCGACATACGCCCAGGGGCAGCAGTTGCGGCGGCGCGCTCTCGTGACGTTCGAGCTCCGGCTCGCCGATTACGTTCACCTGGTATGGTTC
>JACQGX010000317.1 GCA_016199265.1 Chloroflexota bacterium
AGTGCAAAGTGCAAAGTGCAAAGTGCAGAGTGAGGCGGCCGGCGGATTCCACCTCGGCTTTGGTTTAGCCACTGCAACCAATACAACTACGCGTGAGGCGGCGGCGGATGCGCCTCGTACGCCGAAAGCGGTGCGAGAGCCAGTGCCCGAGCCGCTCGATGCGGCGGCGTTGCACCGGCTGCTGCAGTCTGGCACCGAGTGGTTGGCGCGCAACGCGGCGGTGGTCAACGCCCTCAACGTCTTTCCTGTGCCCGACGGCGATACCGGCACCAACATGCTACTCACGATGCGGGCGGCGCTGGAAGCCATGGCAAAGGCGAACACCGACAGCGTCGGCGCTCTCATGCGTGCCGCGGCGCAGGGAGCGGTTATGGGCGCCCGTGGCAACTCCGGTGTTATTTTGTCGCAGATCATCGCCGGGATGGCGCGTGGCCTCCAAGGGCTCGAGACGTGTGACGGGCCGGCGCTGGCCAGAGCGCTGGCCGAGGGGGCGAACACGGCGTACCGCGCGGTCACGCGTCCGGTGGAAGGCACGATTTTGACCGTCGCCCGCGCGACAGGCGAGCGCGCGCTCGCCACGGTGGCGGACGATGCGCCGGCCGGTCGTGACGTGCTCGCCCTCGCGGCCGACGAGGCGAAGGCCGCGGTCGAGCGAACACCCGAGCAGATGGAGCTGCTGCGGCAGGCCGGTGTTGTCGACGCCGGCGGCGAAGGATACCGCGTCATTCTCGAAGGAATGGCGCTCGCCGCACGTGGCGAGCCGCTTCCCGTCACGAAGGAGGCCTCGGTAGCCGGTGCGGCGGGTGCGACGGGTGCGACGGCGGCGTGTGAATCCGTGCCCCCCGGCGTTCCCGCCAGAGTTCCGCTGGTGCATGCCGATGCACTGCCGGTCGAGGAGTGGGGATATTGCACCCAATTCGTGATTCGCGGCGACGCGCTCGACGTCGAAAGGCTGCGCCGCGAGCTGCAGGACATCGCCGAGTCCGCGCTCGTCGTCGGCGACGAGACGCTCGTGCGCGTCCATGGCCACGCCGACGATCCCGGCCAACTGCTCTCGCACGCCGTCAAGTACGGTCGTCTGCAGCGGATATCGATTGAGGATATGGATGCGCAGCACGATGAATGGCTGCGCACGCAGGCCGGAGCGGCGACGGCGGCGCCCGACCAGGAGGATCGTGGCGAGGCGCCGCGCGAGCGGACCGGGATCGCTACCGTGGCTGTCGCCCCCGGCGCGGGGTTCGGCGGTGTGCTCGAGAGCCTGGGCGCGGGCCAGATCGTGCACGGGGGCCAGACGATGAATCCCAGCGCATTCGAGTTGGTTGAGGCGGCGAAGCGCACACAGGCGTGGACCGTGCTTGTGCTGCCGAACAACGGCAACGTCGTCATGACGGCGCAGCAGGCCGTTGCGTTGGCCGAATCCGATGGTGTACGTCTTGTCGTCGTCCCAACAAAGACGGTGCCGCAGGGCATCGCCGCGCAGCTCGCCTTCTCGCCCGATCTTGCTCCCGAAGAGAATGCGCAGCGCATGGCGGAAGCGGCGGCTGCGGTACGCACCGTCGAGCTGACGCGCGCCGTTCGTGCCGCTAAAGTGGGCGGAATCGACGTCGGGGCAGGCGATGTGCTCGGGTTGGTCGACGACCGGCTCGTCGTCGCCGGCGGCGACATGTGCGACGTCGCCTGCCGCGCGCTCGAGCAGGCGTCGGCGGCACAGGCCGAGGTGATCGCCGTCTACTTCGGCGACGGTGTGCACCCGGAAGAAGCCAAGGGGTTTGCGGCGGTGCTGCGCCGAGCGTATCCCCGCGCCGAAGTCGAGCTCATTCCCGGCGGCCAGCCGCACTACGACTACGTCATCTCAGTAGAATGAGGAGTTCCAGACGAAGGACGAATGGCGGCATACCATTCGAATCACTCTTCGCTCTTGGTGCCGGGCACGCGACTTGCGGTGTAGACCGAAGCGGCTCGAATCCACTGTAGGGGGTCCAGGTACATGGGAGGTGTGGGAACGTTCTCGTTGGGTGTCGCGGCTGCGCTCGTCGCGCAGACGCTTGGGCCGGCCATCGCCCGTCGCACCCGGCCACTCGCACGAAGGATCATCAAGCAAGCCATCATCGTAAGTGACGGTGCGCGCATGCGGGCCGACTCCGCGCGCGAGGACCTGGAAGACCTCATCGCCGAAGCGCGCGAAGAGGCGCGCCGGCCACGCAGCGGCGCGCACGACGCCGCTCCGACGGAGGCCAGCGATGAGCGCGCCCGGACGTAAGGACGATTCCTGGCCGTCGGGCGCCGGCGCCGGCAGGCTCGGACGCCTGTTTCGCTGGCGGCCCACGGGTCCGCGGATGCAGCAGTTTCTCCTGGGAGTCGCCGCCGGACTGACCGCGCAGGCGATCATCGGCGTATGGAACTGGGTGCGTGCGCCGGCGCTGCGGAAGTAATTGTCGTCACCGATGCAATGTAACGTCAGCCGAGTTCGGTCTGCCCTGCCGCGACGTCTCCGGATCGATGTCCCGGAGGTGCGCGGCGATGCGCCGCGTGCTGCCGCGCTGGGTGCTGCGCTCGCCGAGCTTCCCGGCGTTGAGGCGGCCGGAGTAAATGCCCGCACCGGCCGCGCGCTGCTGGTGTTCGAAAGCGCGATCGACGGCCTCGAGGCACTTGTCGAGCGAATCGCCAATCTGGCAGCCTCCGTGCAGCCAGCTGAGGCCGGGACGGCGAAGCGGCGCATGCCGAGCACGACGAGTGAGTTCGGCGCGCCGAGTCCAAGCGGCGCCATCGACGCCGCGACGTCGCCGGTACCGGCCGGCCCGCAGCCGCTGGCGCGGGAGTGGTCGCGCGTACTTACCGGCGGTGCGGTCGTCGTCGCCGTGGCGCTCGTCCGGCTTATCGGTGGTCCGCTCGCGCTCGCTGCGCCGCCGGTCGCGCTCGTCGCCACGGGCGCAACGCTGCTCGTCGGCATCCCCACCTTCGCCAGCGGCCTGCGGCCGCTGCTCCGGCTGCGGCCGCCGGAAATCGACACGCTGATCACCACCGCCACGTTCGCCTCGCTCCTCCTGGGTGAGCCGGTCACCGGTCTGGTCGTCGTCTGGCTGATCGCCCTCGGCGAGCTCGTCGAGGAGATGACGCTCGACCGTACCCGCCGTGCGATAGCCGATCTCCTCGCGGTCGGCGAGGAGTGGGTGTGGGTCGTCGCCGGCGGCGAGCAGGCCCTTCCGGCGGGCGAGCCGGCCCTTGGCGCGGGGACGGCCGATCAGGTGCTCGAGAGCGCCGGTGCGCACGAGGTGCGCGTCCGGCTGGAAGAGGTGCAAGCCGGCGACGTCGTCGTCGTCCATGCGGGCGAGAAGATCCCCGTCGACGGCCGCGTCTTGCGCGGCGCGGCCTCGGTCAACCAGGCGCCGATCACCGGCGAATCGATACCCGTCTTCCGAAACCCGGGCGACGAGGTCTTCGCCGGTACGCTGCTCGAAGGTGGCGCGCTCCTCGTGCGGGCCGAGCGCGTCGGCGCCGAGACCACGATTGGCCGGATCATCGGTCTGGTCGAGAAAGCGCGCGAGGTGCAGGCGCCGATTCAGCGTCTGGCCGATCGGTTCTCGCGGCGAACGGTGCCGCTCTCGTTCGTGCTGGCGGCCGGAGTCTTCCTGCTGACGCGTGACGTGCTGCGCACCATTACCATTCTGGTGATCGCTTGCCCGTGCGCCGCCGGCCTGGCGACGCCCACCGCGGTGAGCGCGGCGATCGCGCGGGCGGCGCGCCGCGGGATTCTCAATCAAGGGCGGCCTCTACCTCGAGCTTGCCGGCGACATCGACGCCGTCGTGTTCGACAAGACCGGCACGCTCACCGCCGGTGCGCCACGTGTGACGCGCGTGCTTGCGCTGACCGACCGCAACTCGCCCGAGCGCGTCCTGGCGCTCGCCGCCTCCGGCGAGTTGCACTCGCAGCATCCGCTCGCCGCCGCCGTGCTGCGCCACACCGCCGAGCGCGAGATTGAAGTCCCGCGTCACTCCGAGTACGAAATCATCGTCGGCCACGGCGTGCGTTTCGCCGTCGACGGGACGCCGCTGGTCATCGGCAGCCGCCACATGCTCGACGATTTCGGTGTGCCCGTTACTCGCGCTGCCGAGCGCGCGGCGCAGCGCCTGCGCGAGCGTGGAGAAACGGTGCTCTGGGTTGCCGAGGCCGCGACGGCGGGCCGCAATCTTACCGATGAGCCTGTCATCCAACAGCACCCCCGACGCGGCGCCGGCCAGGACGAGGACGTGCCCGGCGCAGATGAGGCCGCTGCTGCCGCTGCTGCCGCTGCTGCCGGCGTAACCCGGTCCGCGCGGCCGCCGCTTTCGGGAGATGCCGCACGCAACGTGCGCGCTACTTTCGAGGTGATACGTCCCCCGACACCCGTAACCGGCAACCAGGTCATCGGCCTGATCGGTGTCGCCGACGTGATCCGCCCAGAGGCGCGCGAGGCACTCGATGCCTTGCGGCGGGCCGGTGTGCGGCGCATCCAGCTCATCACCGGCGACAGCCGCGAGTCGGCCGCCGGCGTCTCCCGGCAGCTTGGCATCGCCGCCGCCGACGTGATCGCCGAGGCGCTGCCCGCCGAGAAGTTCGAGCTCGTGCGGCGGCTGCAGCGCGAAGGCTACCGTGTCGCGCTCGTCGGCGACGGCATCAACGACGCGCCCGCGCTGGCCGCCGCCGACGTGGGCATCGCGATGGGGCACGGCGGCGCCGACGTCGCGCTCGAAGCCGCCGACATCGCGCTCGCCGCCGACGACGTGCGGGACGTCGCGGGCGTCATCTGGCTCTCCCGGCGAACGATGCGCCTGGTGCGCCAGAACTTCGCCGCCAGCATCGGTATCAATGGCCTCGGCGTCGTCGCCGGCGCCCTCGGCCTGATCTCCCCTTTCGCCGCCGCCGTCCTGCACAATCTCAGCACCGTCGCCGTCGTCCTCAACTCCGGCCGCCTGCTCACCGCCGACGAATCCGAACGCCCCGTGCGGCTAGCGCCGCGACCGCGGCGCTAGCCGCACGCGAGTGCTGCTGCGCCAGATGCCGAAGGCGCTCGTGTTACTGCACCTTTTGCGGTCGCTCCTCTGGACGGCGTCGCCAGTTTGATCAGGTCTCATCACGCGGTGCACCAGCACGCGTCTAGTCAGTGCTACACTGCAAACAGCATTCGCCGAGCGTGCAGGCGGCACGAGTCGTGTGGCGGTGGAGGAATCGAAGGAGTGATTGACGATGAGCGTTCGTGCGCTAGAGCCAGTAACGGAGGTCATCTATCCGGAAAGCGACGGCCAGCCGATGGCCGATAACACGAAGCAGTTCCGCTGGATGGTGACGATCGAGGGCGGGCTGGAGGCGCTGTTCCGCGACCGGCCCGACGTGTTCGTCGCGGGCGATCTGCTGTGGTACCCGGTCGAGGGGCATCCCGAGATCCGCGTGGCGCCGGACGCGCTGGTCGTCTTCGGCCGGCCCAAGGGCGACCGCGGCCGCTACCTCCAGTGGGAGGAGGCGGGCATCCCGCCGCAGGTGGTGTTCGAGATCCTCTCGCCCGGCAATACCGTCCTCGAGATGACGCGCAAGTTCCAGTTCTACGACCGCTACGGCGTCGAGGAATACTACGTCTACGATCCCGACCGGGGCGAGCTCGCCGGCTGGCTGCGCCGCGACGGAAGGCTCGAGCCGATCGACCCAATCCAGGACTGGGTCAGTCCGCGGCTCGGCATCCGCTTTGCGCTCGCCGAAGCCGGTGAGCTCGAGCTCTACGGCCCCGACGGCGAACGCTTCGCCACCTTCGTGGAGGTGATTGCCCAGCGCGGAGAGGAGCGCCAGCGGGCCGAGGATGAACGCCAGCGGGCCGAGGAAGAACGCCAGCGGGCGGAACAGGAACGCGATCGGGCGGAGCGACTCGCGGCGCAGTTGCGCGCGTTGGGCGTCGAGCCGGCCGACTGACACTCAGAAACAGCCTGGTCTACCCTGTTCTCGCGCCCACGCCCAGCCGGAGCAGGCCGGGTGTGGTCTCCTCGGAGGGCACCGCGCCGCAGGCGTCGACGACCGTCTTCGCCTGCTGTACGATGCGCCGATAGTCCACGCCGGAGTGCGCCTGGACGATGACCGCGCAGTCGACCGTCTCGAGTAGCTCGTCGGTCAGTGGCGTCGAGGTCAGGTGGAACGGGCGGCGGCGGGAGAAGTCGGAGTGGACGGGAAACTCGGAGACGTACGGATCGTGGTACTGTACGTCGGCCCCGTCTTCGAGCAGCGCCTCGATCAGCCGGTCGGCGGGGGAGTTGCGGGCGTCGTCGATGTCCTTCTTGAACGCCACGCCGAGGACGAGCACCTTGGCGCCGCGGAGCGCGATGCCCTGCCGTCCCAGCGCGCGGCTGACCAGCCCGGCCACGTGGTACGGCATGTCCTCGTTGATGTCGGCCGCCAGTTGGATGAATCCTAGGCTCAGGTCGTACTCGCGCGCGGCGCAGGCGAGATAGTAGGGATCGACCAGAATACAATGGCCACCTACGCCCGCCGACGGGTAGTGTGCCAGAAAGCCGAACGGTTTGGTCTTCGCCGCGTCGATCACTTCCCACACATCGAGGCCCATCCGCTCGCACAGCTTGGCCAGCTCGTTCGCCAGCGCGATGTTCACAAAGCGGAACGTGTTTTCGTAGCACTTGGTCAGCTCGGCCGCCGCCGGCGAGCTGACCACCGTGATTGGCGCGCCGATCGTCCCAAATAGCATCGCCGCCAGCGCGCCGCACCGCCGGCTCAGACCGCCCGCCACCGTGGGGATGTTCTCGACCGTGTAGCGCCGGTCGCCCGGATTGATGCGCTCGGGGACGAACGCCAGGTGGAAATCGACCCCAGCGCGCAGCCCGCTGCGCTCGAGGATAGGCAACACGTCCTTTTCGGTCGTGCCCGGATACGTCGTCGACTGCAGCACCACGAGCATCCCCGACCGCAGATGCGGCACAATCCCGGCCGCCGCCGCGCAGATGTAGTCGATGTTCGGCTGCTTCATCCGCGTCATCGGCGTCGGCACCGAGATCACTACCGCATCCGCCCCCGCCAGTGTCCCATAGTCGGTCGTCGGCTCCAGCCGTCCGATCGCGCGGCCGTCGTTCCCCTTCTCGGTGTCGGAGAGGAGGCTAGAGGGTGAGGTCCTCACTATCTCCTGCAACACTGCGCTCGGCACGTCCTGGATGTAACTGGTGCCCTCAAGCAGCGCCTGCACCCGCTCGGCGTCGACGTCGATCGCGCGCACCGTCAACCCGGCGCGGGCGAACGCCACCGCCAGCGGCAAGCCGACGTAGCCGAGCCCCAGCACGGCGACGGTCGCCGTTCGCGTACGGATACGCTCTTCAAGTTCGATCGATCGATCGGTGACGGCAATGGCCATTGGTACCGGTGCTCTTTCTGATGAGTGTAGACGTGCCCATGCGCTGGAGTGTTGCCGTATGCCTCGCCACACGGCGTCTCCATTGTAGTTACTGAGGTCGTTGCCGGCCGGCCGCACCTGCCGGCCGCGCTTGCCGGCCGCACGTGCCGGCGGCACGTTTATCAATCTATGACAGAAACGGACTTGCGGTAGTTGCGGCCGCGGGCGTCACAATATGCTCGAACAGATGGTCGATCCTGCGTTGGATCGGATACGTAGGGTTCTGCTCCACGAGCGAAAGACCGGCCTCGAGGACCGCGCCGTGGTCGGCGGTATCGCACGCTTCGTCCGCGAGCTCGCCGCCCGTACGACGGCCGGTACACGGTCGCACACCTGGCTGACCGATGCTGCCCGCCGCCTCGCCGGGTATGCGTCGCTCCCATCCGCCGAACGCGAGCAACTCGTCGTGCAACTCCTGTGGGAGGTGGAGAGCCCAAAGGGAGAGGGAACTCAGGGGAGCCCTCACCGTAGCCGTCTTCCACAGGGAGAGGGGCATCAAAGGGGCCGTCACGCTAGCTCTCTGCCGAAGGGGGAGGGGGCGAGGGCTCGCCGCGTTCGCACCACACCGTCGCTGGCACTGCAGGCGCCGGTAGGGGAGGTGCCGGGCGTTGGGCCGAAGGCCGTGGCCGCGCTGGAGCGGCTAGGCGTCCAGAGTGTGCGCGATCTGCTCTACCACCTGCCCCGGCGCCACCTGGATCGGAGCAGCTTCACCCGCATTGCCGATCTCGTCGCCGGCGAGCTGGCGACGATCTTCGGCACCGTCTGGCAGGTACAGACCAAGCGGCCGCCGCTGCAGCGGCTCGTCGTGACCGACGCCATCGTCCAAGACGGGAGCGGCTTCTGCCACGCCGTCTGGTTCAACCGGCCGTACTTCGTCCGGACGCTGTCCCGGCCCGGACGTGTGGTGTTTAGCGGCAAGGTCGAGTACGGCTACGACGGCGCGCTGCAGTTCTCGTCGCCGGAGTTCGAGTTCGACTCGGATAGCCTCCTACATACTGGGCGGCTCGTGCCGTTCTACGCCAAGACCGAAGGCGTGACCGACAAGCAGCTCCGCGCCTGGGTGCGCGCGGCGCTCGAGGCGACGGCCGATCACATCCACGACCCGCTCCCGGCCGCGGTGCGCGCGGCCGAAGGGCTGCCGCCGCTGGGGCAGGCATTGGCGCAGGCGCACTTTCCCGACGACGACGGCGCCCGCCGCGCGGCGTTCCGCCGGCTGGCGTTCGACGAACTGCTGCTGATCCAGCTCGGTATGCTCCGGCGGCGGCGTGAGTGGCAGGAGTCGCAGCCGGGCATCTCGATGGAGGTCGAGCCGGACGTGCTTAACGGCTTCGCCGAGCTGCTTCCCTTCGCCCTGACCGGGGCCCAGCGTCGCGTGATCGATGAGATCCTCGCAGACATGGCGCGGGCGGTGCCCATGAGCCGTCTCCTACAGGGGGAGGTCGGCTCGGGCAAGACCGTCGTCGCGGCCGCCGCCTGTCTCGTCGCGGTGCGCAGCGGCTGCCAGGCCGCGCTGATGGCGCCAACCGAGGTCCTGGCGCAGCAGCATCACCGCAGCCTCTCACGGCTGCTCGCCCCCTTTGGCGTACGAGTCGAGCTCGTCGTCGGCAGCCGGCGCAGGGCGGAGAAGTCCGCCGTGTGGCGTGCCTCGGCCGCCGGTGACGTCGACGTGCTCGCCGGCACGCACGCGCTGATCCAAGACGAGGGCCAGTTCGCCAAGCTGGGCCTGGTCGTCGTCGACGAGCAGCACCGTTTCGGGGTGCGCCAGCGGAGTGCGCTGCGCCGCAAGGGGTACAACCCCGACGTCTTGGTCATGACCGCGACGCCGATCCCCCGCACGCTGGCGCTCTCGATCTACGGCGATCTCGACATCTCGGCGATCGACGAGCTGCCACCCGGCCGCCAGCGGGTGAAGACCACGCTGGTCGACCCGCAGCACCGGGCCCGCGCCTACGACTTTCTTCGCCAGCAGGTGCGCCTGGGCCGGCAGGCATTCATCATTTGCCCGCTCGTCGACGATTCGGACAAGATCGAGGCGCGCGCGGCGAAGGTCGAGTACGAGCGGCTGCAGCGCCAGTTTCCAGACCTGCGCCTGGGTCTGCTGCACGGCAAGATGGCGCCCAAGGACAAGGACGTGGTGATGGCGGCGTTCCGCGACGGCGCGCTTGACGTGCTCGTGTCCACCGCGGTCGTCGAGGTCGGCATCGACGTGCCGAATGCGACGGTGATGCTCATCGAGGGCGCCGACCGCTTCGGGCTCTCGCAGCTCCACCAGTTCCGCGGGCGCGTAGGACGCGGCGAGCACCCGGGCTACTGCCTGCTGCTCTCGGATGCCGACGGGACGGAGCACAACCCGCGCCTGCGCGTGCTCGTAGAGAACCACGACGGCTTCGCGCTCGCCGAAGAGGACCTCAGGCTGCGCGGCCCCGGCGAGTTTTTCGGCACCCGCCAGAGCGGCCTCCCCGACCTCAGGGTGGCCAAAATCAGCGACGTCGCCGTGCTCGAAGCGGCCCGGCGCCAGGCGCAGCGCCTCTCCGAACACGACCCTTGGCTCACCGCACCCGAGCACGCCGCCCTCGCCTCCCAGGTGGAATCCTTTTGGCGTATCGGAGGCGAAGCAGTTTGACGAAACACGTTGCGCCAAATCCGAAATCGAGAATCCAAGAGCCCAAATGCGAGTAATTGCCGGAGAAGCCCGCGGCGTGCCGCTCGTCACCCCTGCCGGCAGGGCGACCCGTCCGACATCCGACCGGCTGAAGGAGGCGATTTTCTCGGTGCTCGGCGACCGCGGCTGCGAAGGGCGCGTTCTTGACCTCTTCGCCGGCTCGGGAGCCCTGGGCATCGAGGCGCTGAGCCGCGGCGCGTCGTGGTGTGATTTCGTCGATTCGTCGCAGGCGGCGTGCCGGGTCATCAGCGCCAATCTCGCCAAGACGAAGCTAGCCGGCCGCGCCCACGTCTACTGCCAACCCGTCGCACGTTTTGTCGCGCAGGCACCCGCCGCCGAGCCGTACGACCTGATCTTGCTCGACCCGCCGTACGATCTTCCCGGTGTCGACGACGTGCTTGTTCAGCTAGCCAATTCGAGGCTGATGCACGCCAACACGACGTTGCTGCTGGAACACGCGAGCCGGCGGGCGGCCGCGCCGGCCGTCGGCCCTTTCCGACTCGCCAAAACCCGCGCGCACGGCGACAGCGCGTTCAGCATCTACACAGCCCGCTAGTTGTCTCGTTTGCCGGCGGAGCGGTAGCACAGGGTGCGGGCGGCACTTCCGGGGACCCACCACGGTCCGTAGGGGCGTAT
>JACQGX010000292.1 GCA_016199265.1 Chloroflexota bacterium
CCCCAGTTCCCCCCTGCGCCGAGCCGTGTCCTCCAACTCGCGGTCCACAACCCTGATCCACTCCCGCCGGCCGTCCGATGAGCCGTAGCTGATACCATAGCGCCTCTACTCCCCCTCTCCCCTGGTGGGAGAGGGGGTCGGGGGGTGAGGGAGCACGTACCGCTCCAAACCGAGTACCATGGATGCACCGTTCGACTGTCGTATGAGCCAGTCGTTGCAGGCTGAAACAGGAGGTGCATCCTATGGCGGCAACCATTGCTTCCCCACCTACTCCATCCACCACGTCTACCACTGCCGGCGCGGCCGGGCGGCGGCCGCTGACGCAGCGTGTCCCGTACGGCGATACCGGTCTTTCGGTTTCGCGCCTGTGCTGGGGCACCGGGCTGATGGCGGCGCTCCGGCACCACCTCTCCACCACAGAAGCCGCGCGCATCCTGCTGCGCGGCTTCGAGCTGGGCGTCAACTTCTGGGATACCGCCGACGGCTATAAGACCCATCCGCACGTGGGCGAGGCGCTGCGCAGTGTTGGTCGTGAGGCGGTGGTGATCAATACGAAGACTCCCGCAAAGACCGCCGAGGCGGCCGCGGCCGACGTCGACCGGTATCTTCAAGAGATGGGAACCGACTACGTCGACACCATCCTGCTGCACGGTATCGAGACCGTCGAGGAATTCGAGGGCCGTGCCGGCGCGCTCGAGGCGCTCCTCCGGGCTAAGGAGGCCGGCAAGGTACGCGCCGTCGGCATGTCCACCCACCTCGCCAGCGGCCCAATCATGGGCGTCTGCGCTGCCCACCCGAACATCGAGGTCGTCCTCACCACGGTCAATAAGGACGGTCTCATGCTGCGGGACGGGGCAACGCTGGCCGGCCACTTGCCGCTCGTCGAGCGCGTCTACAACGCCGGTAAGGCCATCTGCCTGATGAAGACGCTGGCGCAGGGCGGCTTGACCAAGATGCCCGAGCAGGTGCGCGACGCGATCCGCTTCAACCTACAACTGCCGTACGCGCACTCGGTCTGCGTTGGCGTGAATTCGATCGACGAAGTCGAGTTTGCGGTGGCGGTGGCTGCGGGAGAAGAGTAGAGGAGTTCTTCACCACAGAGACACGGAGACACACAGAGATAACATAGAGACAGCTTGGATCTTCTCAGTTAATGCAATCGAGGTGATGCGATGACCAACACGAGCAGCGGCCCACGACAGCAGTTGTGTGTGCCGGTCGATCTGCAGGAGTACGTCAACGCCGGTCGTGAAGGGGTGGCCGGCCGCCTAACGCCGGCGATGGAAGCGGCGCTGGCGGATCTGCCCGGCGGCTCGCAGCAATTCTGGGGCATTCCCTTTACGACCCTGGGTCGAGCCACTAGCGGAGGCGAAGCGGCGAGAGCGGTGCCGTGCTGGGTTCTGCTCGGCGCCGGCGGACAACCGGACACGGTGTCCGTCGCGCTCGATGCAGCGCCGGACGGCGCTTCGCCGAGGTATTTGGTGTTCGTGCATCTGTGCGGCGATCGGGCCGATGGTCCTGGCGATGCGGCCGTGAATCCGCAATGGCCCGGCTCGCTGACACGGCCGGGCGAGCACGTCGCCGACTACGTGCTTGTGTACGACGACGGGACCGAGCACCGGCAGCCGATCCGCTGGCGATTCGAGATCAGCGGCGCCGAGCCGATGTGGGGGCAGCGCCCCTTTGCGGCGCGACCGCACGTCATGGATGCGCCGCTCGACTTCCGCGGCCCGTACCCGCGCAACAGTTGGGGGCGCTACCAGACGTCGGTGCAGCAGAGCCAGGGGCGTTACTGGGTCTACGCACTGCCGAACCCGCATCCGGAGAAGGCGCTCCGTACCGTGCGCCTGGCCACGACCGGCAGCGCCGCCGTGGCGATTGCCGCGCTGACGTGCTTCTACGGCCAGGACCACCCGCTGCGCCACCGCCAGTTGCAGAGCTTCCGCGTAAGGCTGGGTCCGGGCTCGGGGCTCGGGGCTCAGGGACTGAGGCGTCGGTCCCATCGGCGAGCCCTCTCATCCCTGAAATCGACCTGGGCATCATTGCACGCAAGTACGCGGTGCCGGCGTTCGATCCGGATGCGTGGCTGGCGGGCGAGGGCATCAGCAGTCCACTGCCCGAGTCGATTCCGGCGGAGCCGGTGGAAGAGTTCCTGCTCGACGTCACCGCCTCGGCCGATGCCACGTTACGGATCGGCGAGCACGCCATCCCGATGCGTGAGGCGTGGGAGCGCGGCGAGGCGCGCTCGGAAGACGGCGCGGTGCGTGTGGAGATCCTGACGCCGCACAAGGCGTGGGTGCACGTCGACGTCGTCGACGGCGCCACCGGCAAGCCGGCGCCGAGCCGCGTCCACTTCCGCGCGCCCGACGGCCGGTACCTGCCGCCGTACGGCCATCGACATGAAATCAACGACAACTGGTACGAGGATTACGGCGCCGACCTGAAGCTGCACGGGACGCAGTACGCCTACGTGGACGGCACCTTCCAGGCCGAGCTTCCCGTGGGGGACGTCTACGTCGAGCTGTTCAAGGGGTTCGAGTACCAGCCGCTGCGGCAGAGGCTGCGCATCGAGCCCGGCCAGCGCCGCCTCACGCTGCGCGCCGAGCGGCCGCTCGACTGGCGCCGGCATGGCTGGGTGACGGCCGATACGCATGTCCACTTCATCTCGCCGCAGACGGCCTGGCTGCAGGGCCAGGCCGAAGGGCTCAACCTGATCAACCTGCTGGCCTCGCAGTGGGGCGACCTGTACACCAACGTCGGCGACATCAGCGGCGGTCTCTCCGGCGTCAGCCGTGACGAGACGCTTGTCTGGGTCGGCACCGAAAATCGACAACACCTGCTCGGCCACATGAGCCTGCTGGGCGTCAAGGGCGAGCCCGTCTTCCCGATGACGACGTCGGGTCCGTCCGAGAGCTACCTGGGCGATCCGACGTGGACGACGCTGGCCGAATGGGCCGACGAGGCGCGGCGCAAGGACGGCGTCGTCGTCATCCCGCACTTCCCCAACCCGTACACCGAGGTCGCGGCGGACATCGTCCTGGGCAAGATCGACGCCGTGGAGCTCAACATGGGCGCCTGGCCCATCCAGCTCCACGAGTGGTACCGGTATCTCAACTGCGGCTACCGCGTCGCTGCCGTCGGCGGTACCGATAAAATGGGCGCCTCCATGCCCGTCGGTGCCATCCGCACCTACGCCCTGCTCGACGACGACCGGCCCTTCAGCTTCGAAGCGTGGGCCGCGGCCGTCCGTGCCGGCCGCACCTTCACCACCACCGGTCCGCTCGTCGACCTCCGTGTCGAAGGCCGCCGGCCGGGTGACGAGCTCCAGCTCCCCGCCGGCGACGCGACGCTCCACGTCGAAGCCCGCGCCGAAGCCGTCGTGCCCTTCCACGCCCTCGAGATCGTCGTCAACGGCGAAGTCGTCGCCGCCGAAGCGTCCGAACAGGGCTCCTATACCTGCACGCTCCAGGCACCGATCCGCGTGCCCGGCAGCGCGTGGGTCGGCGCCCGCGTCGCCAGCCGGATGCAGCGCTGGATCGGCTCCCCCCGCGTCGTCGCGGCGCACACCTCGCCCGTCTACGTCGTCGCCGGTGGCGAAGAGCTGTTCAGCCCCTCAGACGCGACGTACATGCTGACGCTGCTCGAAGGCGGCCTCACCTGGCTCGATACGCTCTCGATCCCCGCCACTCCCGAGCGCCACGCCCGCGCCCGCCGCGTCTTCGAAGACGCCCGCGATCACCTCCACAACCGCCTCCACAAGCACGGCCACACGCACGCCCACTGAGGAGAGGACGGGATTCACCACAGAGACACAGAGAGGATTTTGGGTAGTCAAAGAGGAGAGAGCTGTGAGTCTTGGGCGACTGCGATCGACGGGCCACCAGCGCGAGGAGACGAGGAGAGCGC
>JACQGX010000293.1 GCA_016199265.1 Chloroflexota bacterium
GATTCGTCGCCGGCGAGTAGCCACTCAAGACCTCCAACAGTCTCGCGCTCATCTTGTCCCCCAGGTGGCCCGGTACTGCGGCCGGGGATTCGCCGGGCCGCACGCGCCGCGACCAATCAGGCTTCGGGCGGCACGACACGCGAGGGCACGACCGAACAGCGGCACGTCACGATCAACGTGCCAGTCGATGTGCCGGTCGATGTGCGCCGACCGCCGAACCGTGTGCGTAACTCGCCCTCTTGTGCTCTGTTGCTCTGTTGTGTGTGCTGTCTCCAGGATAGCACCGGCGCCGCCGGCTGCCAACTCCGCCGGTGCCCCGGGTGCACACAGAAGTTCCGGGGACCGCCACCGGCTGTAGGGGCGTATCGACATACGCCCAGGGGCGGCGGCCGGGCGTATCGCCATACGCCCCTACACGTCCTCCCCGCATCCGGAAGTGTTGCCTGCACCCGGCCCACACCTGGTGCTGGCTGAGGGCACGCAGGTCCGCTACCCTTGGGCCGCCTCCAGCGACAAGAGCGATAAGTTTGCCCGGCAGCACGCACGACGGAGAACTCGATGCGCCTAGAAGCGGTGAGCCTGGCGTTGCCATCACGGGAACTGACGAACGAGGACATCCTTGCGCTGGTGTACGAGCAGAGCAAGGCGACGTACACGGGGGATCTGGATCGCGTGTTGCGCAAGATCCGCTTCCTGCTGCGGTATTCCGGCGCCGAGCGCCGCCACTGGCTCGGGCACGGCGAGCAACCTCTGGCCCTCATTCGCACCGCCGTCGACGAGGCACTCGACCGGTCGGGATGGGGCAAGGCCGACGTGGACCTGCTGGTCTACGCGGGAGTTGATCGCGCCTGCATCGAACCCGCCAACGCGTATTTCATCGCCCAAGCACTCGATATGCCTCGTGTGGAGTGCTTTGATGTCCTCGACGCATGCAATGGCTGGTCTCGTGCCCTGCATCTGATCCATGCGTTGCTCCAGACCGGGACGTACCGCCGAGTCCTGCTCGTGAACGCGGAGTTTCCCATGTTCGCCGGAGGTCCCGTCTACCCGCGGCTGTTCACCCTCCGGTCGGAGGAGGAATTGGCCTGGTGCTTTGCCGGGTACACGCTGGGCGAGGGGGCGACGGCGACGACTCTGTCCCGCGATCCCAACTCGGAATGGGAGTTCCACTTCTCGTCGCAACCGTGCTTGGCCGATCTCTGCACCATTCCGTTGGAGGGGTACCAGCGATACTGCCCACCGTCCGAGCGCGTCGGCCGCAACGGGGTGAACCATTTCGCCTCGTTCAGCAGTGACTTGTATGCGGCAGCGACCCGTGAAGTTGCGGCGCTGTTTCGGCGGCTGAGCGTACCCGTCGAGGACATTCGGGCCATCTTCCCGCACGCGGCGTCGCAGAAGAGTTGGGACGACGGGGCGGAGTCGCTGGGCGTCCGCGACCGCCTGTATCACGTCTACCCGCGCTGCGGGAACTTGGTGTCGAGCTCTATCCCGGCCGGCGTTGCATCGGCGATCGCCGCGGGGCGTATCCGACGGGGAGACCGCCTCGCGGCGTGCGTCGCGAGCGCCGGGATGTCGTATTCGGTCTGCTCCTTCATCTATTGAGCAGCAGGTCGGCGAGCAGGCGGCCCGACACCACCCACGGCCACATCCCAGGACACCGCAGTCCGCGCGGGTGGAGTGGGGCCGTTGCCTCGCCCAGTGCGGGGCAGCGCCAGGTGACGTGGTGTGGCCGTAGAAGGAACGACTGTGGGTGATGCACCCGGTGCCGTCGGCGTCGGCGTGGGGGGCGTCACCGCCACGGCCGCCGCGCTGCGATTCTGCTGCCTGGCACGCGTAGAGCACGCCTATACGTGGACCGTTCACGCCGGAATACTGTTCGCGAGCGGATCGTTGTTTGCCACACACCAGTCTCGCAACCGCCGGCGCCGAGCAGGGCGATGCGGCTCAGGCGCGGGTGGCGCGTTCGGCCGCGACGGCCTCGTCGATCATGGCGTACACGTCGTACTGGGGCCGATAGCCGAGGAGGTCGTGGGTCTGGCGGGCGTCGTGCGCGTAGGAGGTGGGGATGCCGGGGAGGGTGGCCGCGACGTACGGCACGCCGAGCGTCTTGGAGAGGTACGGCACGATGGCCTCGCTCTTCACGGGCTGGTCTTTGCCGCCGACAGGGAAGGAGCGGCCGACGGCCGCGTCCTGCTCGAGGGCGAGCAGCAGGGCGGAAA
>JACQGX010000043.1 GCA_016199265.1 Chloroflexota bacterium
CCATCCTGGTCAACGAGGTGCTGCTGCCGGTGGGCCGCGGCGAGAAATCGGCCCAGGACGCCGCCCGCGGCGCTGCGCCGCAGATCAACGCCGTCCTGGCGCGGAAGTAGCCGAGGCTCAAGGGTCAAGCGTCAAGGGAGTCAGGGGTCAAAGGAGCTCACAAGGAGCACGTGACTTTGACACAGGCGGAGGCAGGCGTCAGTCGCCAGGACTGGCGGAATATCGCCACGGGGTCCGAGATCCCGCGCGAGGGCTATTGCGACCAGCCGTACGTGGTGGTCAACGACGACGGGAGCTGGCTGTGCGTCTTGACCACCGGGCCGGGGCTGGAAGGTGATAGCCGGCAGCACGTGGTGTCTACGATCAGCCGCGACCAGGGGCGCACGTGGTTGCCGCTCGTAGACATCGAGCCACACGGGCCGCCGGAGGCCTCGTGGGTGATGCCGGTCAAAGGGGCCAGTGGGCGCGTCTACGCCATCTACGTCCACAATAGCGACAACCGGCGCGAGGTGCGCCAGCCGGACGGCACGGTCATCACGCGCGTGGACACGCTGGGCCACTACGTCTGCAAGTACTCGGACGACGGTGGGCGCACGTGGTCGCGGGAGCGCTACGAGATCCCGGTGCGCGAGTTCCAGATCGACCGGGAGAACGTCTACGGCGGGCAGGTGCGCTTCTTCTGGGGCGTGGGTAAGCCCATCGTCCACGATGGCGCCGTCTACTTCGGCGCGGCGAAGGTGGGCAACTTCGGCGAGGGTTTCATGGCCGCGTCAGAGGGCTTCTTCATGAGAAGCGACAACCTGCTCACGGAGCCCGATGCGGCGAAGATCCGGTGGGAGACGCTGCCCGACGGCGACGTCGGTCTGCGCGCGCCGCTCGGCCCGGTGGCCGACGAGCACAATCTGGTGGCGCTCTCCGATGGCTCCCTCTACTGCACCTACCGCACCGTCGAAGGGTACCTCTGCCACGCCTACAGCCGCGACGGCGGTCACACCTGGGACGGCCCGCAGTATGCGACCCATGCGCCCGGCGACCCCATGAGCCGGCGGATCAAGCATCCTCGCGCCGCCAACTTCGTCCGGAAGTTCAGCAACGGCAAGTACCTGCTCTGGTGCCACAACCATGGCGGGCGCTGGTACCACTACCGCAATCCGGGGTGGGTCTGCGGCGGCGTGGAGCGCAACGGCACCCTCCACTGGTCGGAGCCGGAGATCCTGCTCTATGACGATGACCCGGAGGCGCGGATCAGCTACCCCGACTTCATCGAGCATGGTGGCCGGTACTTCATCACCGAGACGCAGAAGAGCATTGCTCGCGTGCACGAGATCGACGTGGCGCTGCTCGAAGGCGTCTGGCGCCAGGGCGACCTACGGGAAATCGCCCGCGACGGCCTGGCGCTGTCCGTGCGCGGCGCGCAGTGTGCGTCCGGCAGACGGGTGGCGCTGCCGGCGCTGCCGGACCTCTCGCAGGGCGGCGGCTTCACCCTGGACCTGTGGGTCGAGCTGGGCCGGCGGGAGGGTGGGCAGGTGCTCCTCGACGGGCGCGACGCGCAGGGGCACGGGATCGTGCTGGAGACCGCCGGCACGCTGAACAACTGCACCCTCCAGCTCATGCTAGACGACGGCCGTTACCAAGGAAGCTGGGATTGTGATCCGTGGGTGCTGGCCACCGGCCGCCCGCAGCACGTGGTGGCCGTCGTCGACGGCGGGCCGAGGATCATCAGCTTTGTCGTCGATGGTAGGTTCTGCGACGGCGGCATGGCCCGCCAGTACGGCTGGGGCCGCTTCCATCGGCGCCTGTCACACGTCAATGGGGCCGGCGAGCTGACGCTGGCGCCCGCACTCGACGGCCGGCTCCATTCGCTGCGGCTGTACCGGCGCTACCTGCGCACGTCCGAGGCAGTCGGCAACTGGCGGGCGGGCTGGCGTGAAACGTGAAACGTGAAGGGCCGGATGTCAGGGCGACGGGTGATCGAGGCGTGAAGATGGCGCAAACGGAGACGGAGCAGCGGCCGAACGTCCTGTTCATCACGTGCGACACGCTGCGGCGGGATGCGTTGGGGTGCGCGGGGAACCGCGCAGTGCAGACGCCCAACGTCGACGCGCTGGCGGCGCGCGGCGTGCTGTTCCGCAACGCCTACACACCGTCGCCGCTCTGCCAGCCGGCCCGCGCCAGTCTGATCACGGGTCTCTACCCGCACCAACACGGCATCGTCTCCAACCGCTGCCATCCCATCGCACCGGCGCTGCGCCGGCGGACGTTCAGTGGTGAGCTGCAGGGCGCCGGCTACGCCACCGCCTTTGTCGGCCGCCACCACTTCTTCGACTTCTGGGACGAGCCGAGCTTCGACTACAGGCAACTGCACGAGGAGATGCGCGGCTTTGGCTTCGACCACGTGGTGCAGGTGAACGACAAGGCGGAGCACGGCCACCTGGACTGCGACTACACGGCCTCCCTGCGCGAGAAGGGGTTGCTCGACGCCTACCGCGCCGACCTGCAGCGCGGCGGCATGACCCCATTTACGTCAATCGACGAGGCCGATTCCCATGACGCCTTCGCCGCCCACGCCGCAATCGAGTGGCTGGCGCGGCAGGATGCGGCCCGGCCGTTCCTGCTGTGGCTCTCCTTTGGCGGGCCGCACCCGCCGTACCGCTCGATCGGCGAGTATGGCGCGATGTACCGGCCGGAAGACATGCCGTGCCCCTTCCATAACGCCGACCGACAGCAGATCGCACAGGTGCAGCGCCAGTATACGCAGTACTACGGCATGGTTAGCCAGATCGACGCCTGGATCGGGAGGGTGATAGCCGCGCTGGAGGCACGCGGCCTGCTGGCCACCACGCTGGTCATCTTCACCAGTGATCATGGCGACATGCTGGGCGACTTCGGCTACTGGCACAAGCGGCGCTTCTACGAGCAGAGCGTTGGCGTACCCCTGATCGTCGCCGGTCCCGGCGTCTCCGGTGGCCCTGGCCCGTCCCGCGGCGCCGGGCTGAACTCGCCGGTAATGGTAGAGACCATAGATGTTTACCCCACCATGCTCGAAGCCGCCGGGCTGAACCCATCGGGGAAGATGCCCGGGCTGCCGGGGCGCAGCCTGTTCGGCGCGCTGGACGAACACCGGCAAGTCTGGCGACGGGCGGCGTTTAGCCAGATCGGCACGTGGCTGATGGTGCGCACCGCGCGCTGGAAGCTGACCTACGACCCGGAGCAGGGCGGCGTGCAGCAGCTCTATAACCAGATCGTCGATCCGCAGGAGGCAGAAAACCTGGCCGGCCGGGCGGGCTACGAGGCTGTGGAGGCCGAGCTGACAGCCCTGCTGCTGGACTGGCTGGTGCGCACGACGACGCGGACCGGCCACGTCGAGCGGCAGTCGCTGCAGCGGGTCGCCGTTGGGCCATGACCAGCCGGGCTGGTGCCGCCCGCCGGCGGGGCGCGTCGAGCAGTTGCACCCCTGGGTACGCATGATCCGGCATCGATCTGATGGAGATGGCTTTGACGAGGAGCAAACAGCGCGGGGGCACGCTGGGTACTATGGCTGCGTGTCGTTTGTCGACGACAAGATCGCGGAAATCCTGAGCGTGCTGGACGAGTTGGACTATGCCGGCAATACGGTCGTGATCTACACCTCCGACCATGGCGAGACGATGGGCGAGCACGACCTGTGGGGCAAGCGCACCCTTTATGAGGGTTCGGCGCGCGTTCCACTCATCGTCCGCTGGCCGGGCCGCCTGCCGGCTGGCACGCGCATCTCGCAACCGGTCGAATGGGTCGATCTGTTTCCCACGCTCTGCGACATAGCGGGGACGTCAACTCCCGACGGCCTCGATGGCCACAGCCTCATACCGCTGCTCTTGGGCGACGACTCAAGCGGGCGCGGCGTGGCGGTGAGCAACGGGTGCAGGCAGAACTTCCGGGCATAGTACCGCTCGCCCTTCGACCGGCTCAGGGCGAGCGGTACTATGCCCGGAAGTTCTGCCTGCACCCGTTGCGCACCGCCACGCCGCGCCCGCGTGAGTCGTCGCCCAAGAGCAGC
>JACQGX010000307.1 GCA_016199265.1 Chloroflexota bacterium
GGTTACCGGCCGGCCGGCGCGTGCGCGAGGTCGTCTCACTCGTCGATCTCATCGCCACCACGGTCGACGTAACGCGCGCTCCGCGCGTCAGCCCGCTCGACGGCGACAGCCTCTTGCCGCTGGCCAGGGGTGAGGCGGCCGGCTGGAAGGACGAGGCGTTCGCCGAATACCTGGCACACGGCGTGGCGCGCCCGATGGCGATGCTGCGGCGCAGCCGCTACAAGCTCAACTACAGCCTCGACGATCCGTCGGAGTTGTACGATCTCGAGGCAGATCCAGGCGAATTCCACGACCTGGCCAACGATCCGGCGCACACCGCCATTCGCGAGGAACTCCGCACCCGGCTGCTGGCGCACTGGAACCCGGTCGAGCTCGAGCAGCGCGTGCGCCAGAGCCAGAAGGAGCGCACCCTCATCCGCGCGGCTACCAGCGCGCAAAGCACCGCCGAAGCGCAGCGCCGCTGGTACGCCTCCGGCTCTACCGTGAGCCCGTAAGCGCGGTAATCATCACCTTTCACGATGAGTACGCAAGAACGAACACCGATCCACTGCTGGGGCCGCTTCGAGACGGTCGTCGATCTGCCGGCCGCCGGCGGCATCGATCCATTGCGCGGGATCACCGTCGATGCCGAATGCATTTCGCCTTCGGGCAAACACCACCGCGTCCCGGGCTTCTGGGATGGCGGTACGACTTGGCGTGTCCGTTTCTCCCCGGATGAAACCGGCGAGTGGCACTACGAGGTAAGGTCAAGGCCCGTCCTGAGCGCAGCCCTGAGCCTGTCGAAGGGGGTCAAGGGCCAAGGGCCGAGGCACGTTGCGGCCGATGGTGCTTTCCCCTGTGTGCCATACGAAGGCGACAACCCGCTCTATCGGAACGGGCCGCCGCGCGTGTCAAACAATCGTCGCCATCTGGCTCATGCGGATGGGACCCCTTTCTTCTGGCTGGCTGATACCGTCTGGAATGGGCCGCTACTCTCGACCGAGGACGAGTGGGCACACTATACCCGCACGCGTCGGGGGCAAAGGTTCACCGCCGCGCAGTACGTCTCGACGCAGTGGCGCACCGCGCCCGACGGCGGCCCCGATGGGCCGACCTTCACCGGCCGTGATCGCATCGACTCCCTCCGGCCCGAGTTCTTCCGGCGGCTCGACGCGCGCCTGGACACGCTGGCAGACGCGGGGATCGTCGGGGCTCCGGTGCTGCTGTGGGCCATCGGCGGCGGCCAGAACGCCGAGGCGAACCCCGGATACGCACGCTCCGAAGAAGACTGCGCGCTGCTCGCCTGCTACCAAGTGGCCCGCTGGCACGCACACCCCGTCGTCTGGATCCTCAACGGCGATGGGCGCTATACCGGCGAGCAGGCGGAACGGTGGAAGCGTATTGGACGGGCGGTTTTCCCTGAAGATCAGGCACATGCGCCCGTAGCAACGCATCCCGGCGGGAAGCAGTGGGTCGGGACAGAGTTCCGGGACGAGCCGTGGCTGGACATCATCGGGTACCAGAGCGGGCACGGCGACGACGAGGCGGCGTGGCGCTGGCTGGTCGAGGGTCCCCCGGCCCGGCAGTGGACGGAGGTACCGCACCAGGCCGTAATCAACCTGGAGCCCTGCTACGAGAATCACCTCGCCTACCACTCGCGGCAGCCGCACAGTCCGGCCAACGTACGGCGGGCGTGCTACTGGAGCTTGCTCGTCTCGCCCACCGCGGGTGTGACGTACGGCGGCCACGGCGTGTGGGGCTGGGACGACGGTTCGGGCCCGCCGGTGGCGCACCCCAATACGGGCACGCCTCTGCCGTGGCAGGAGGCGCTGCACATGCCGGGGGCGGAACAGTTGCATTACTTGTACGACTCCTTTACGTCGTTTGCTTGGTGGACGCTGCGTCCCGATCAGTCGCTGCTGCGCGAGCAACCCGACGCACGCGACGTGCTGCGGTACGTGACCGCTGCGCGCAGCGATGACGGTTCGCTGGCGGCGCTCTACCTCCCAGCCGGAGGCACGGTTACCATCGATGCGTCGCACCTTTCGCGGCCGCTGCGCGCCACGTGGCTCAACCCGCGCGACGGCGCCCGCGCGAGTGGACCCATTGTGGGAGAACGGAGCGCCTCACTCGACGCACCGGACACGCAGGACTGGCTGCTCGTGCTCGAGTCGGGCGGCGCATGAAACGGTTGGTAACGGCGCGGGCGCCGGGGAAGGTCATTCACTTTGGCGAGCACGCGATCAATCGGGGACAGCCGGCGCTCGCGGCGAGCGCCGGGCTCTATGCGACGTGCCGAATCGTGGTGGCGAGTGGCAACCGCAATGGCAGCGGCAGCGGCTGACTGGCTCGTAGCGAGCCCTCCAGCGCTTTGTGGCACCGGATCAAACTCTCTCTGCGCAATCTCTGCGCCTCTCTGCGTCTCTGCGGTGAAATCGACTCCTCGGGTGCCCGTGGACGGCTCGGATGCGCCCCCACGTGCGCCCTACGATCGCCCTCTCCGTCGTCCGTCGTCCGTCGTCCGTCCTTCGTCCGGCTACGCCAGCCCGTAATGCTCGTCGATCTCCTGCTGGTAGGCACTCACACCGCCTCGCTCGACCTCGTCGACCGTCACCGGGCGGCCGGCGACCGACGATTCGATGACGGCGAAGGCGATCGCCAGGTCGCGCAGCCCTTCCTCGCCGCCGACTTCGGTCTGGCGCCCTTCGGCGATGGCGCGGAAGAAGTCGAGCTGCTCGAGCGCCATGCCGTACGGATCGTCAAACAAGTCAAATGGGAAGAGCTGCGCGCGACGTTCGGGCGCGCGTGCGCGGAAGAGCTCGACCACGTCGTGCTTCTCGCCGCCGTCGAGCGTGAGCTGCCGGCCCACCAGCGAGCCGCGGCTGCCCCAGACGATGCGGCCGCCGGGAATGTGGAACTGCTCGCCGTGCGCGCCCCACGAGAAGACGTACTGGCCGATGGCGCCGTTGGCGAAGGTGAGCTGGGCGAAGGCCGCATCTTCGACGTTTGAGGGGAAGCGGCCGTGCTCGTATCCGGCCAGGTCACGTAAGATGCGCTCCGGCTCGAACGTGCGCACCAGGCCGGAAACCGTCTGAATGGGTCCGCAGACGTAGCGGAGCACATTGAAGCGGTGGACGCCGAGGTCGATGACCGGCCCGCCGCCGGCGCGCAGCTTTTCATGCCGCCACGGCGTCTCGGCGATGACGTAATTGGGCGACCAGATCCCGGCGCCGATGCCGCCGCCTAACACCATCTGCGGCTCGCCGAGGATCCCCGCCTCGACCGCCCAGCGGGCGGCGCGCGCCTCCTCACGGTAGCGCGCGTTCTCGGCGGTCGCTAGGACCGCACCGCTCTCGCGGGCGGCGTCGACCATACGCCGCGCGGCGCCGACGGTGATCGCCAGCGGCTTCTCCATCAGGACGTGCTTGCCGGCCTCCAGCGCGCGGATGCCGATATCGTGATGCGTCTCGAGCGACGTGGTGACGATGAAGGCATCGGCCACATCGGAAGCGACGAGCTCGCGGTAATCGGTGAACACGTCAGGCGGCGGTTCGCTCTGAAAGTCGGACACGTAGAGATGCGGCACTGCCAGCGGATCGTTCGCCGCGAGCACCGGCGGGCGTGGCGGCGGGCCCTCACCCCGGCGCCGGAACATCTCGGCGTCCTCGCGCCGGCGCGCGCACAACGCCGTCACGACGAAATCGGCGGCGCCGCGCTCTTTGAGGCGGCGCAGCCCATCCAAATGCGCGGGCAGAATCCGCCCGCAGCCGACGATGCCAACCCGTAGCGGTTGCTGTCTTCCGGCTGCTGGTGCTGCCATCTCGGTCCTCCTGTTTCTCGCGCTACGCCGTACTACGGACGAACTTCTGGATCCGCGCGCCGTCTTCGACTTCCGAAACGTACAGGTCGCCGCGCGAATCGCCCCAGATCGCGTGCGGCTTGAGCAGTTGCCCCGGATCGCGGCTCGGCTCGCCGCCGATGTAGCCGACGACCCGATCGTCGGGATCGAGAATCGTGACCCGCGCGTCGAGTTCGGCGACGTACGCCATCCCGTGCGGATCGACCCAGATCCCGTTCGGACGGCGAAAGCCGGTCTTCTCCTCGACGAACTCCCCCTCCGGGCTGAAGATCTGGATGCGGCGGTTCGTGCGATCGCAGACCCACAAACGACGCCGGCCGCCGCGCGTATCGAACCAGACGTCGTGGACGAGGTTGAACTGTCCTGGACCGCTGCCGGGCTCGCCCCACGAGCGGATGAGCTTACGGTCGGGATCGTAGTGATGCACGCGCGCGTTGCCGTAGCCATCGGAAACGTAGAAGTCCCCTTCCGGCGTAACGTCGATGTCGGTCGGCCGGTTGAACGGCTCGCCGTTCGTCCCAACCTGGCCGGGAGTACCCAACGTCCAAATCTCCTGCCCTTCGAGGTCGCACTTGACGATGCAGTGGCGCCTGACGTCGGTGAAGTAGAGGTACTCGCCGCCGGCTTCCTGCCGGAGATGCAGGCCGTGCGCGCCGGCGGCGAACTGGTCGCCCCACGTCGCGACCAACTCGCCGGTGCGCGCGTAGACGCAGACCGACGGGACTGCTCGGCGGTGGACGTAGACGCGGTCCTGCGAGTCCACGACGACGGCGGGAACGACACCCCACTGTTCCACGCCATCGGGCAGCTTCGCCCAGGAGGCATCGTACGTGTAGGTGTACGGACGCGCCGTTTGTCTCGTCTGGTCGCCGGGTGCAGCCGTGACGCTCATCGCTGCGGTTCCTTTCTGTCTGAACGAGCTGTGTCAACTACGCACCGCAACATGTGCGGCGATCACAGAGCATAACGAATCGCGCCGGGAGTGCAGCGTTCGCGACTCTGCCATGTACCACATGCCGCCACTTGGCCCAAGCCATCGCCCGGCACGGACGCGACAACGCTGTGATACGCTAGCCAGAGACGGCCGGTTGACGGCCGGTTGGGCGCTTCGCGCTCTATCCTTGCACTTTTCCCTTGCCGGCTACTCTGGAGTCCCGCATATGGCCCCGACAACAAAGCGAATCGAAGAGCGTCCCAGCATCGAGACACTGCTCGCCGGGCTCGACCGCGAGCAACTGCAGGCTCTGCTCCTTGTTCTGGTCGAACAGCAGCCGGAGTTGGTCAATCTGCTCGAAACCTACGTCTCGTCGCTGCGGGTGAAGCCGCCGGCGACCACTGCCAAACCAGCCGAGCCGCGGGAGCGCCGCACGCCGATTGACGTAAAGCCCTTCCGCCGCCGGATCAGCGAAGCGCTGCGCTACACCCGGTATGACGATTACGGCGGTGCGGCGACCCTCGTCGCCGCTCTCCAAGAGGTGCTCGACGACGTGCAGCCCTTTATCGAAGCCGGCGATGGCCCCAACGCGCTGGCGATCCTCGAGGCAGTCACCGAGGAGTACCTGGAACGCTGGATGGACGTCGACGACTCCGACGGCGAGGCCGGCGATGCCGTGCGCGATCTCGGAGCAGTGTGGACGGAAGCCATCCTGAGTACCGATCTCGAACCCGACGAGCGTCGCCGCTGGTCGGAGACGATCGCCCGTCTGAAGGCAGAATACGACGACTACGGCACCGGCGAAGCGTTCGAGGCCGCGCGACAGGCAGCGCTGGAAGGGTGGGACGACCCGGGCGTCCAGCGCGCATTGCTGGGCGAGGCGCCGCCGTCTGAGGAGGAGCAGCCACGTTCGCCGGCAGTACGGGAGTTAGCGGAGGCACGCCTGCGCCTGTTGGATCGCCAGGGGCGCACCGACGAATACCTCAACCTGGCAGCAGCCGACGGCCTGCACGTCGAGCGTGCCACGATGCTGGTGCGGCTGGGGCGCATCCAGGAAGCAGCAGAGGTCGGCCTACGCGCGTTCACGACGCCGGCCGAGGCGCTCGCGCTGGCCAAGGCGCTGCACGAGCACGGCGCGACCGCCGAAGCGTTGCGTATCGGGCAGCATGGACTGCATGTGCCGCCGCCGGTTGCGCCTACGGCTGACGAAGGAGACCGCCTGGCCCGCTACGCCGCCACGCGTGCAGAGAGTTCCTATAGCCACGCCCGCGGCACGCTCGCCGTCTGGCTGCGCGACACGGCGACCGCGGCCGGCGAGCAAGACGTAGCGCTCGAGGCAGCCATCGTCGCCATGCGCGACAACCCCAGCCTGACCGAATACCTGGCGGTGCAGCCACTGGCGAGTGAACGCTGGCCCACCATCCGCGAGGAGCTTTTAGCGCATCTGCGGCAAGCTCCGTTCCACTTCCTCCAGGCGCAAGTCGACGTGTTTCTGCACGAAGGGCGCGTCGACGACGCCATTGCCGTCGTCGACGCGATCCCGTATATGACATCGTACTATCACCCCCTCGTCGAGCGGGTTGCCGAGGCGGCGGCACACACCCATCCGGATTGGGCTATGAGCACCGGCCGCAAGCACGCCGAGCCAGTCATGAACGGGGCCAAGTCGCAGTACTACGGACAGGCTGCCCGCTGGCTGGAGATCGGCGCCGCCGCGGCCAAGGCGGCCGGCCGTCAAGCGGAGTGGCGAACATATCTTGACGAATTGCTTGACGTCCACCGGCGAAAACGCAGCCTGGTGCCGCTCCTGCAGCGAGTGCGCGCCGCCGCATGAGCCACGGGAACCGGTCTACGACGATCGGTGGGTCGAGCGCTCGGCCCGCAACCGCTCGGTCTCGGCGACGTCGGCGTTCAGCAGTTCGTCGAATACGACTCCGTAGTCTTCGCGGGCACGCTCGCGCGAGACCAGCTCGTTCTGCACGTCGGCGCGGACGAGCTCGGGATCGCGCGCCAGCGGATCGCCGAACCCACCGCCGCCGGGCAGGCCCATGACGATCTCGGTCTCTGGCTCGACCCAGACCGTGGCCTTTGGGTTCGGTCGTTCGACGAATGACCCTTCGTCTTGACCGGCCACACCCACGCTCCCAACATCCACCCGTTGCAGCCAGTACGCACCAGGGGCACCGGGCAAGCCGCCGTTGTAACCACGCGCCGGGTTGTTGGTGCGGTCGAAGAACGGCGAGAAGCGGTACGGTTTGTCCGTGCCTACGCCCTTGATCACCAGCCAGTGACCGGGCCCGCCGCGGTAGGTCCCCGGACCGCCCGAGTCGGTACGCAGCTCGCGCTTGACGAACATCAGGGGCGAGCGCGCCTCGACGATCTCCGCGGGAGTGCCGTGCACGCCCGAAGGGAACGCCGTGCTGGAGAGCCCGTCTTTGTTCGGGCGCGCGCCCATGCCGCCGGAGTTGAAGAAGAGCATCGAGAACCGCCGCCCGTCGGCGTGGTAGCCGTTGAACTGCGTGTTCCAGAGGTTCAGCGATCCCTCGGCAATCACCCGGTCGGGCACCGCCTGGACGAGCGCGCCGTGCACCGCCGCCGGCAGCCACTGGCCGACGATGTGGCGCGCCGCTACCGGCGCCGGAGGGAGGCAGTTCAGGATACACCCGGGCGGCGCCGTGATCGTCACCGGGCGAAAGCTGCCCTCGTTGTTCGGCACCTCGGGTGCCAGCGCGCACTTGATGCCGTACGTCGTGTACGCCTCGGTGTAGTTCATCACCACGTTAATGCCATACCCGCTCATCGGCGACGTGCCGTCGTAGTCGACGGTCATCTCGTCGCCCCGCACCGTGACCGCCACCGCGAGCGTCACCGGCTGGTCGTACCCATCCATCGTCAGCTCGTTGCGGTAGACGCCGTCGGGCACACGCGCGATCGCCTCGCGCATCGCCCGTTCCGAGCGGGCGATCACCTCGTCGGCGAGCGGGATGACGCTCTCCATCGCGAACTCGTCCATGAACTCGATCAGCCGCTCGCCGCCGACGTCGTTTGCCGCCGTCATCGCGTACAAGTCGCCGACCACCGCTTCCGGCTCGCGCACGTTGGCCTGCAGTATCTTGAAGAGCTCCTCGTTCGGGGCGCCGCCGGCAAAGAGCTTGGTGATGGGGATGAAGAGCCCCTCCTCGTAGAGCTCGCGCGCGTCGGCCGAGAACGGCCGCCCGCCGATGTCGGCCAGGTGGCAGATGTTCCCGAAAAACGCGACGAGCTGCCGGTCGCGGAAGATCGGCGTCACGACCGTCACGTCATGAAAGTGGCCCGACGTCTTCCAAGGATCGTTCGTGATGAGCACGTCACCCGGTGCGAGCGTCTCGGCAGCATACACGTCAAGAAAGTGCCGGATACACCGCGCCATCGAGTTGATGTGCCCCGGCGTGCCCGTCACCGCCTGGGCAATCAAATACCCCCGCGGATCGAAGGCGCACGACGAGATGTCGCCCGCCTCGGCCACCGTCGGGCTAAACGCGCTGCGGATGAGCGCCGCCGCCTGTTCGTTGACCACCGCGATCAGGCGGCTCCAGAAGACTTCGAGCGTCAGCGGATCGATATGGGAAAGGGCCTTTACCATTTCACCACCGGGTTACAGGCATGCCGAGACCGCACCGCGCGTCGAATCTCGAGCACCCTCGAGTGCTGCACGTCTACGTGTCTCTATGGGAAACATGAGAAAGCGCCTCATGGGGAGATGCAGGAAGGCGGACGATCAGGTTGAGGTAGTCGTCGACCGCGACCTCGGCGCCGGGACCGACGACGGCAGTCGATTCGTTCTCTTCGATAACGGCCGGACCGGAAAAGCGATCGCCCGGGCGCAGACGGTAGCGGTCGTAGATGGCCGTCGGCTGAAAGCTACCCAACTCCGAGAGGTACACCGCCCTTTGGCCTTTCACGGCACCGCCGATCATGGCCGTCTCAGCAATCCCGTCACGGTTTGTCGCCCTTGCCTCTCGCCTCTCGCGGACGCAGCACGAACTCCGGCCGCGGCCCCGACACGGTGGTGCGCCAAGTCAGCGCCTCGACGGCCACACCAGGACACGTCCGCTTGTAAAGCTTGGTGTACTCGCCTTCGAATGCCGCCAGAGTGGTTTCGTACAGAGACGGGCTCAGCGGCACGTTCGGAATCGGCACCGCAATCTGGTGCGCTTGGCCAAACAGACGCATGTCGGCGGTGCGCTCGACGGTGATTTGATCGCGAGGCACACCGGCTGCCGCGAGCAGGCGGCGGCCTTCGGCTTCCATCTCGGCGTAGAGCGCGTCGACGGCGGCCCAGTCGAGACGGTCGAGCACGCCGTAGTGGCTACGCACGAAGTCGAATGCCAGCGGCGCGGCGAGGAAGCCAACGGTCGAGCCAACGCCGGCAGCAAAGGGACAGATAATCTCACGCAGCCCCAAAATCTGCGCCACGCGGTAGGCGTGGACCGGCCCGGCGCCGCCGAAGGCGAAGAGCGGGAACGCACGCACGTCCTTGCCCCGCTCGACGGCGTGCATCCGCGCCGCCGCCGCCATGTTTTCGTTGACGAGCTGGTGGATCGCCCAGGCGGCTTCGACCGTGCTCAACCCCAGCGGCCACCCAACGTGCGAGTCAATCGCCCGCTCGGCCGCGCCACGGTCGAGCAGCATCCGGCCGCCGAGGAAGAACGCCGGATCGAGGTACCCCAGGAGCAGGTCGGCGTCGGTCACGGTCGGCCGGTCACCGCCCCGCCCGTAGCACGCCGGTCCCGGCTGCGCGCCGGCGCTGTCGGGGCCGACCTTGACCAGGCCGAATTGATCGACGCGCGCGATCGACCCGCCGCCGGCGCCGATCTCGATCATCTCGATCGACGGCGCCCTGATAGGCAGCCCACTCCCTTTCTTGAACCGGTAAACGCGGTCGACCTCGAATTCGGCAGTCACGAACGGCCGGCCGTGCTCGATCAAGCACGCTTTCGCCGTCGTCCCGCCCATGTCGAACGAGAGGAGATTGGGCCGGCCGATCAGCCGGCCGGCGTGCGCGGCCGCGAGCGCACCCGCCGCCGGGCCCGACTCGACGAGCCGGACGGGAAGGCGCCGCGCCGTCTCCACGGTGGCGATGCCGCCCGACAAGAGCATGATCAGCAGCGTGGCGCGCGAGCCGAGCTGTACCAGCTCGCCTTGAATACGGTCGAGGTAGCGCTCCATGATGCGCTGTACGTAGACGTTGGCCAGCGTCGTGGAGGTGCGCTCGTATTCGCGGATCTCGCCGGCAACCTCGGACGAAATGGAGAAACGCACTCCCGGCAGTTGTTCGGCCAGCAGATCGCGCACCAGCCGCTCGGGCGCCGGATTCTGGTACGCGTGCAAGAAGCAGATCGCCACCGCCTCGACACCGGCCGCCCGCAGCCGGCCGGCAAGCGCGCGCACCGCCTCGGGATTCACCGGGCGGTAGACCGTCCCGTCGGCCAGCAGCCGCTCGTCGACCTCGAAGCGCAGGTGCCGGGGCGCGAGCGGCCGGGGCAGATCGAGGAAGATGTCGTACATGTCATAGCGATGCTCGCGCGCGATCTCGACGGCATCACGGAACCCCTTGGTCGTGACCAGCGCCGTACGGTCGCCCTTGCGCTCGAGCAGCGCGTTCGTGACCAGCGTCGTGCCATGGATGACCGTCGAGAGCGCCTCGGCCGGGAGGCGGGCCTGCGCCAGCACGTCGTGCAGTCCCTCGCGGACGGCGAGAGAGGGATCTCCCGGCGTGGTCAGCGTCTTACCGACCCAGCACGCCCCGGTCTGCTCGTCGACGACCAGCAAGTCCGTAAACGTTCCACCGATATCAACACCGGCGCGCAATCGCTCCGCGCTCACCGCCTATGCACATCCACACCAAGTAACTCAGCTACCTGCTCCGGTATCCCTTCCTCCAAGCGGTCGAGTGTGTTACTTACCGCCTCCCAGAAGCGCATGGAGTCCTCGAAAACGCCCGTAACCGTCAAATCGACAACTACTTGCACCCAGTCCGGATCCTCCACGGACTGCCAGCGCCTAACGCTAGATTCCTCCAGACGGACGTTGAACTCGCGGTCATGTTGCGCAGCCCACTCCACGAGGTGCTCGATGCACCGGAGCGAGGCTTCGTCCAACAGCGACATCGCGTCGTCGGTGATTTCGACGGCGTGGCCCGGAGCAGCCGGCAGACTGTGCACCACCATCGTGAATGCTCCTTACGACGCCTCAAGTGTACTGCCCAGGTACTCCCACTCGCTGCCCAGTGCATCCGACCACCCGTCCTCCGGCTCCCCCGGTCGCTCCTGTGCTCTGCCCGCTCTGGGCCAGGTAAACCGCAGGGTGCCGGTCAGGAGACCGCCCAGGGCGGTGTAGCGCGGCTCGCGGCGCCAGTCGCGGACCGCGAGGAAGAGCGCCTTCTGCTGTCCGACAATCACGACAAGCTGGCGAGCGCGCGTTACCGCAGTATAGAGCAGCGTGCGCCCCAGCATCGCCGCGTGGCTGGTCAGGAGCGGAATCACGACAGCGGGGAACTCGGCGCCTTGTCCTTTGTGGACCGACATGGCGTAGGCGTGCGTCAACGCGAACAGGCCCGCGGCCGGGTAGCGCACCTCGCGGCCGTCGTCGAGCACCAGGATAAGCTCCTGCTCGACGGGATCGACTGCCTGTACCGTGCCCAAGTCGCCGTTGAACACCTTGAGGTCGTAGTCGTTCTTGAGCTGGAGCACGCGGTCGCCGGGGCGGTAGATGCGCCCGCCGCCGCGCAGCTCGGGCACGCCGTCGCGCGGCGGGTTGAGCCGCTCCTGGAGCATCGTGTTGAGCGTGCCCACACCGGCTTCGCCGCGGTGCATCGGCGAGAGCACCTGCACCTCGCCACGCTTGTACCCATAGCGCGCCGGCAGCCGCCGCGCGACGAGATCGACCACCATGCCCGCCGCCTCGGCAGGCATCTCAGCCGGTAGAAAGAAGCAGTCCTGCACCTCGCGGCCGAACCGTGGCAGCTCGCCGGCGTTGATCCGCCGCGCGTTGAAGGCGATACCCGAGCCGGCACCCTGGCGGAAGATGTGCTCGAGCCGCGTGACGGGAAACTGCTCGGACGCGAGCAACTGCGCCAGCACGTCGCCCGCGCCGACGCTGGGCAGTTGGTCGGGGTCGCCCACCAGCAGCAGGTGCGTGCCCGGCGCGACCGCCTTGACCAACTGATTCGCCAGGAGCGCGTCAAGCATGCTTGCCTCGTCGACGACGACCAGATCGGCCTCGAGCGGGTTGTCCGGGTTACGTCCCGGCCGGCCGCCGGGCCGGATCTCAAGCACGCGGTGGAGCGTCCCGGCCGGTAGCCCGGTGGCCTCCTCCATCCGCTTGGCGGCGCGCCCGGTGGGCGCCGCGAGCACGCAGCGCAGCTTTTTCACCCGTGCCAGCGTCAGCACCGCGCGCAAGCAGTAGGTTTTCCCGGTACCAGGGCCGCCGGTGAGCAGCGAAACCGGCGACGTCAGCGCCATTTTGACGCCCTCTTCCTGCTCGGCCGCCAACCGCATCGCGTGCCGCTCGGCGAGCCAGTTGAACGCCACCGCCCAGTCGACGCTGCCGAACAGGCGCAGCGCCGGCGTTCGGCCCGGTCGAGCGGCCGCGGCGTGCAGCGCGCGCAGCCGCGTTGCCAGACCCGATTCGGCGCGGGCAAAGGGTGCGAGGGCGAGCAGACAGGGCGCTGTTTCCATGGGTGCGCCCCCTTCTCCGCTGCCGGCATCGCGAGATGCACTGTCCCATGAGCGGGAATCCTGTGGGGGCGTACGGACAGACGCCCGCAGCGGCCCCTGGGCGTCTGTCCGTACGCCCCTACGAGAGCTGCTTTCATCCGGAAGCGCTTCGCCGGGAGCAGCGTCGGTCTGCGCTGCGGCGATGACGTCGCCCGTCTCCAGCAACGCGTCGACCGCATCACCCAAGCGATCCGGCGCTACGCCGAGCAACTCGGCGGCTTGCGCCTTGAGCGGTGCTTCGGGCAGCAAGGTGTGACCGTTGTCGGAGGCCATGCCGAGCGCATGGAGGATGCCGGCCTGCAGCCGCTCGGGCGCATCGGACGCGATGCCGGTTGCCTGCGCGATCTTATCCGCCGTCTTGAAGCCGATACCCCACACTTCGCGCGCCAGCCGGTACGGCTCGCGCGTGATCACCCGCGCGCTGTCGTCGCCGAACTGCTTGTAGATGCGCACCGCGAGCGACGTCGAGATGCCGTACCCTTGCAGCGCCGCCATCACCTCGCGGATGTGGCGCTGCTCGGTCCAAGTGGCGGCGATGCGCGCCGCGCGAATGGGACCGATCCCCGGCACTTCGGTCAGCCGCTCGGGGGTGGTGTCGATGATCTCGAAGGTCATCTCGTCGAATGTATCGACGATGCGCCCGGCATTGACCGGGCCGATCCCCTTGACCAACCCGCTGCCGAGGTACTTCTTCATCCCTTGGAGCGTGGCAGGAAGCGTCGTGCGGTAGTCGACGGCGACAAACTGCCAGCCATACTTCGGATCGTTGCGCCACCAGCCGTGGGCGACGATCGCCTCGCCCGGCGAGAGATCGGCCAGCGTGCCCACCACGGTGACCAGCCGGTCATCCTGGCGCGCGGCTGCCGTCTCCGTACTGGGGCGTTCCGGGGCCAGCCGGGCCACGGTATAGCCGTTGTCGGGATTGTAGTACGTGATCCGCTCGGCCACGCCGCGCAGCTCCCGCAGCGGCGGCTGCGCATCGTAGGTCACGCTTCCCGTCGAGCGGCTCGGGCCGCTCGGGCGGCTCGGGCGGCTCGGGCCGCTCGGGCCGCTCGGGCCGCTCGGGCCGCTCGGGCCGCTCGGGCGGCTCGAGCCGTTCGGGCCGTTCGGGCCGTTCGGGCCGCCGGCAGCGTCAGGAATGTCGCGCGTGCCGGTCTCGGCAGCGCTGCCTTCGACCGCCTCAGGCGGCTTGGCCGCTCGACGCGGGTGCCACGAACGTGGGGTGGAGTAGGGAGAGGAAGTGGCCACGGCTGACTACGAATCCCTGCCTAATAGTATGGCCGAGTCCGGCCGCCACAGGAACCCCCGACGTGGGACTTCCAACGCGCAGCCGCAGCGTGGGTTGACGCCAACGTTAGGGTTGTGCCTTACAATGCACTGTACCCACCAAGCCCGACCGGGCTACTACAGAGAGAAGAGAGGAGAGACAACGCTTGGCAAGAGTCACTACCGTCCTCATCGGCTGCGGCGGGCGCGGCGTGCGGGCGCACGGCGCACACGCCGTCCGCTCGGACAAACTGCAGCTCGTCGCCGTCTGCGACCTCGACGACGCCCGCCGGGCAGCGGCGTCGCGGGAGTTGGGCGTTCCCGGCGTCAAGGACTACCACGAGCTGCTCGACCGCCCCGACGTGCAGAGCGTCATTGTGGCGACGAACGCAAAGTGGCACGCCCCCATCGCCCTCGACGCCATCCGCGCCGGCAAGCACGTCATGATCGAAAAGCCGCTGGCCGAAGACGCGGCCACCGCGCGCCGGCTGGCCGACGCCGCCGAGGAGCGTGGCGTGATCGGCATGGTCGGCTACCAGTTCCGGTTCTCCGACTTTGCCCTGCAGCTCAAGCGCGAGGCCGAGCGCATCGATCCCATCCAGGCGTTGATGACCATTCAGCGCGGGCCGATGGGGCCGCAGTATTTCTTCCCCGACCACTACGGCGGCGTCGTCGATACCGCGACGCACACGATCCACATGGCCATGTGGGTCATGGGTGGCGAACCCGAAGGCGTGTACGGCTCGGTGCACCGTGGCTCGGTCATCGGCGACCAGACGATCGAGTTCATGAATCTCATGGTCGAGTACGACGGCGGTTCGCGTGCTGCCACGGTGGTGTCAAGTATGTTTGGCATGCAAGCGGCCAATCTCGTCCAGGTGGTGGGCACACGCGGCCACGTCTCCAGCCCCGACCGCAAGGTGCTGCACGTCGTCACACACGAAGGGGTCAAAGAGCCACGTGGCGGCGCGGCCCCGGCCGGCATGGAAACGCGCACCATCCAAACGCGCGGCGGGATGGATGCGGCCACGGGCAACATGCTCGACCACTTCGCCGACCTGGTCACCGGCACCGCCAAGGTGCAGCAGAGCACCACCCTGCGCGAAGGGATGTACGCCGTCGCCGTCACCGAAGCGATGGTCAAAGCCGCCGAAACCGGCCGCCGCATCCCGCTATCCGAGATTCTCTGACGGAGACCCGCTGAACGGAACCGCAGAGACGCAGAGAACGCAGAGACGGCGCAGAGAGGTGAATTTCCGCCACAGAGAGCACAGATTTCGCAGAGAGGAGACCTGTCGCCTTGTGTTTCGGCTTTGTTCTTTGCTCTGTGCGCTCTGTGCTCTCTGTGGTTAAACCAAACCCTCTTTCTGCGAAACTCTGCGCCGTCTCTGCGTTCTCTGCGTCTCTGCGGTGAAAAACACTCTGTAGGCCCATGAACATAGATAGAAAGGACATACGCATGGCGAACGGAAGTCCGGCGAAGCGATTCATTCTGATTGGTCTCGACGGCGTCGGCATGGAGAATATGCTCCACATGGTCGAGGAAGGCCACTGTCCCAACGTCAAGAAGCTGCTTGATACGGGCGTCTACCGTGAAATGTGGGGTGTGCTTCCGACACTGACCCCTCCGGGTTGGACGACCCTCGCCACCGGCGCGTGGCCCTCGACGCACAAGGTGATGGACTTCAACATCCGCAAGCTCGGCGCGCGGCTCGACGAGACCGAGTGGGGCATCAATACCCGCCTCTCCAAGGCCGAATACCTATGGAACACGGTCGAGCGCGCCGGCGGCACGCCGCTGCTCGTCAAATACGAGATGAGCTGGCCGCCGACGCTCTCGGGCAAGACGGGCGGCGTGCAGGTGGAGGGCACTGGCCCCGGCATCTCCAACCACGCCCAGATCGCCGGCTATCACCTGTTCACCGTCGGCCGGCAGGAACAGGAGCGCGCCTCGGGTGATTCGGCCGAGGTGGATCCTTCTGCCCTGCGTGAGAACTTGCGCTACGATCCCGTCACGCTGGCCGGCACCAACGGCGACGGCGGGTGGCAGAACCTGCCCGAGTCGGCGCGCGAGCCGCTCTTCGCCGAGCTGACCATCCAGCCGCTCAAGCGCTCGCACCCATTCATGAAGCGTCAAGGCGAAGGCGTGCCCAAGACGTACTACGCGCTCGTCTACGCCGGCACCGACGCCGGCTACGACCGGGTTCGCCTCACCCGCTCGAAGGACGCGAACGACCGCGTGCTCGACCAGGACCTCACCGCCGGCCGGTGGAGCCCCTTCTGGCCGGAGTCGTTCACCATCGGCGGCGAGGCCATCGCCGGGCACGTGCAGTGCAAGCTGATCGCCCTTTCCCCCGATGCCACGCGCCTCGAGCTCTTCTTCCCGCAGATCTGGCCGGTCTCCGGCTACACCTTCCCCAACGAGGTGGGCCAGGAGATCCTCGAGCATGGTGGGCCGTTCCGCCAGAACCCCGGCCGCGACGCGCTGGGCGTGATCGACGACGATACCTACTTCGAGGGCCTCGAGCACCACCTCGAGGCGCTCTCGTCGGTCGCCATCCACCTGGCCAAGACGCGACCCAACTGGACGGCCCTCTTCACCCAGACGCACTCGCCGGATTACGCCAATCACTTCTTTATCGCCAAGGCCGACCCCATCAGCGGCGCGCCGCCCGAGGTCGTCGAGCGCAACTACCGCGGCATGGTGCGCACCTACCAGGCGTGCGACCGCTGGATCGGGCGCTTGGCCGATGCGCTGCTCGACGACGAAACCGTCATCTGCCTCGTCTCCGACCACGGCGGCACGCCGACGACCTATCCGCTGGTCAACGTCGCCGACGTGCTTGAGCAAGCCGGTCTGCTCGCCTACAAGCAGGGCACGGGCAGTGGCGGCGGCCGGCGCGGCCGCAACCGCGAGATCGACTGGTCCAAGACCAAGGCGGCGCCGGTGGGTGTGGTCAACATCTACGTCAACCTCAAGGGCCGCGAGCCAACCGGCATCGTCGAGCCCGGCCAGGAGTACGAGCAGGTACGGCGCGACATCATCCACGCGCTGTACACCTACCGCGAGCCCAACGCGGGCTACTGCCCGTTCAACCTGGCGGTGCGGCGCGAGGACGCCGAGGTGGTCAACATGTGGGGCGACCTCGTCGGCGACGTCGTCTACGCGACGCTGCCCGAGTTCGACGGCGCACACGGCCACCAGCTCCCCAGCGCCAGGTGGGGTTGGGGCACCCAGCACACGCTCTTCGTCCTCGCCGGCGCCGGCGTCAAGAGCAACGTACATCTTGGCCGCCAGGTGCGCCAGGTCGACGTCGCGCCCACCCTCGCCTACGTCACCGGCATCCCGACGCCCGCCCAGAGCGAGGGCCGCATCGTCATGGAGGCCCTCGAGACGCCCGACTGGCACCTGAGGAGTTGATTTTCACCGCAGAGACGCAGAGAGGCGCAGAGAGGGCGCAGAGAGGGTTGGGTTTAGCCACAGAGAGCCACAGAGAACACAGAGAGCCACCTGAGGGTGGCACCGCCCACCAGACGACGCCACCCTCAGGTGCCTGTGGGCAGTGCCACCCTACTCTCCTTATGCGCTCTGTACGCCCTGTGGCACCGGGTTCAAACCCTCTCTGCGCCCTCTCTGCGCCTCTCTGCGTCTCTGCGGTGAATCCTCTACTCTACACCGGTGGGCCCGAGGGACCAACGCCCACGGCGTCGATCCAGCCGTAGTTCTGGGTGAACGGGTTGAAGACGAAGATGCGCCCGCCGGCCTGCGGCCCGACGACGGTAAACGTCGTGAATTGCGGCGCCGCGACGCCGAAGTCGACCGCATCGGGGGTCGGGCCCGAGTAGATCCGCGTGTTGGGATCGTGATTCTGTACCCACGGGGTCGCCGCCATCGCCGGCACGAACTGCGCGGTCGTGATTCCTTGAGACGGCACATCGAGCGATACGGCGCCCGCCTCCGGCGTCGCCGGCGCCGGACGAACGTAGCCCACGATTCGGCCATCGTCGTCGATTGCCCGCAGCCAGGCAGGCTGATCCGGAAGTGGGCCCCAAGTAGGGCCTGGCGCAACCGGCTGAAGCGCGACGCCGGAGATGCTCGGCGCGGCGCCCAGCCCCGGGCCTAGCGCCGTG
Organism: Chloroflexota bacterium; assembly: GCA_016199265.1. Classification (GTDB taxonomy): domain Bacteria; phylum Chloroflexota; class UBA11872; order UBA12225; family UBA12225; genus JACQGX01. The sequence continues at coordinate 17,927 of JACQGX010000307.1, forward strand.
CTCGGCGGTGGCGGAACACTTCTCGGCACCGCGAGCGGCGCGCCGGGCCGGCTCGGCGCCTCGAGTATCGGTGCCTCGAGTATCGGTGCCTCAAGCCGGAGAGGCGCCGTCGCGGCCGGCAAGGCCGCCGCGGCCGTAATGGTCGTCATTCCCGCCACGAGCCCACCGGCGCCGCTCCCATTCACGACCACCGCGGTGATCGTGAGCGTCTGTATTCGTTGCGCCTGAGCGGCGCCCTGGCCGGTCACGTAGCCGCCACCCGGCGGTATCGCCAGCACGGTACACGCCGCGCCGCGCTCGACCCGCGGCATACACGCCCCGTATCGCCCCGTCACCCGTCCACCGACGCCCGAGGTCAGCGGGCTGAGGAAGCCGCTAACGTCGGCGCCGCTGGTGCTGGTCACCGTCCAGTTGACCAGTCTCTGGTCGTGGTCGGATACCGGAGCGCTGCCGGCGTCGAGCACCGTCGCCGAGCACCGTCGCCGTGATGACCACGCTCTCGCCGCCCCGGAGTGTCACCTTCGCCGGCTGAGGCGAAAGGGTGATCTGTACCGCCGATGACGCTGCCGGTGCCGCCGCCGGTGCCGCCGCGAAAGGGGCCGGCGGCGTGTCTCGCAGCGAAGCACCTTCGGCGCTGCCGGCCGGTATCAGCCAGCCGGCGACGGCGGCGAACAGCGTCGCAGCGCGCGCCACGGCGACAAAACGGCGAGCGAGCGATCCCTTCACCGGCGCCCTACCTCGATCAACCCGGCGCCATCGTACCATGGCTTCCGTGCCACGATGCGCGGTATCCCCCAATGATCCCCCCGCCGATCCATCGATGATCTTTGGCGCCGCGATCGGCTACTATTGTCCGTGCGTGGCGTGGCAGTTACGGAAGCGTTACGGAGACGTAGAGCATGCCCACAGAGATCATCCAGACGAA
>JACQGX010000308.1 GCA_016199265.1 Chloroflexota bacterium
ACGCCGGCCATCACATTGACGCCCTGACGCGACCAAACGCCCCACCCGGCCTTCATTCTCGCCAATTCGGTGGCCGCCCGCGGCGGCCGCGCACTGCCCCATGGTTAAATCACAAGCTAAGAGGGAGTCTAAAAAACGTGTTGCAGGGCGAGGCGGCGGGTCATGAGGCCGATCATGGCGACGCGGATGAGGGCTTCGCTGGTCTCGGGGAGCACTTCGTCGTCCTTGCTCAGGCGGCGGTACCGACCGAGCCAGTCGAAGGAGCGTTCCACGATCCAGCGCTTGGGGAGGACGACGAAGCCGACCAGCGCGGCGGTGCGGGCGACGACCTCCAGCACCCACCCACACGTCTGCGCGACCCAGTCGATTAAGTCGCCAGCGTAGGCACCATCGGCCCACAGGTGCTGGAGGCGTGGCGCGTGGCCCAGGAGCTGGGTCAAGACCTGCTTGGCGCCGTCGCGGTCCTGCACGTTGGCCGCCGTGACGACGATCGCCAGCAGCAGCCCGAGGGTATCCACCACCAGGTGGCGCTTACGCCCGTTGACCTGCTTCCCGCCGTCGTCGCCCCGCGGCGCGCCCTGCTCGGTCACCTTGACCGATTGGCTGTCGAGGATCGCGGCGCTCGGCTCCGGGTCGCGCCCGGCGGCCTGGCGGACCACCCGGCGCAGCGCCTCGTGGAGCCGCTCCCAGGTGCCATCTTGGCGCCAGGTGCGGAAGTAGTGGTACACGATCCGCCACGGGGGCAGGTCGTGCGGCAGCCGCCGCCACGGACAGCCCGTCCGCACCAGCTACCGGATCGCGTTCACGATCTCGCGGCGGGGAGAGGTGATCGGCCGTCCCCCGGGTTGCGGCGCCGGCACCAGCGGCTGGAGCACCTGCCACTCCGCAGCGGTACAATCGGTGGCATAGCGCGGACGCTGCGGCGACCAGTGCCGTGGCCCCGGTGGCGCCCGTCGTGTGCGTGTGGTTTGCGCTGCTCTTGCTTCTGCCATACCTCCCCACCTTTGCAGCATCGGGGCCACTTTTTAGACTCCCTCTAAGGGAATCTACGCGGCAAGTGGCGAATTCCAACGGTCCTGGGGGTAGGGCGCCGGATTGCCGCACCGTGGCGGCATCCCGCGTGGCCGACGGCGCGGCGCCGCCGGGCGCGCACGCGGGACCGGCGGGAGCTCCCAGCCGTCGTCCGCGAACTGGCCGCGGGGGGCACCACCGCGCCGCGCCGTCGCGAACCGCCGCGCGTGGCGCTGGTCGGGCCGGCCAGGGTCTGGCCAGGGCTCGATGGCCAAGACGCCTGGAGGATCTGGGGCGAGGCCTGGGACGCCTCGATCGTCAAGAACCAGCAGCCGGTGGCCTCCGCCTTCGCCGACGCCGCCCGGCGCATCGAGGCGTCGATGGCAGGATAGCTGCTGCGGAGGCCCCGGTTGGTCCAAGCACAGCGTGAGGACAACCAAGCAGAGCTTGCTGATGATTGCTGTCAGTTGACGGCTAGAGTGGCTCTCCCGCGATGTGCGGGAGAGCCACTTTGAGCACTGACGATTACCGGTCCGCCAGTCGCCGCTGGCGCTAGTTTACTGCTCGTCGTGAACCACCAGCCCGGCCGCGCGCGGGTCGAAACCAGCCTGCCGGTCCACAACGTCGACTGGACGCTCTGGTCGGTGCGCGAGGGTGGCCAGCAGCCGCGCGCCGGCCGTGGTCAGGTGTTCGGTCATTGCCTCCCGGGCGCGCTGCACGTTGCGGGCTCGGATCGCCTCGTAGACGGCGACGTGCCGCGCGATGATCTCCTGGAATCCGGCGTCGTCTGATCGGAAGGTCTCGACGATCCAGACCCGGACAATCTGTTGGAGCGTGCTCAGCACATGGAAGAGGAGGCCGTTATGCGCCGCCCGAGCCACCGCCAGATGGAAGTCTAGGTCGCGGCTGCTGAACGTGACCGCGTCCACCGGGGTGCTCCGCATGAGCGCCAGGCACCGGCCGATGGCATCGATCTCCTCGTCGGTCGCGCGCGCGGCCGCCAGACCGGCGAGATCCGACTCCACGAGGCAGCGCGCGTCCATGACCTCACGGGCGCTGGATTCGCTCATCAGGAGCCCCCACTGGAGCGGCTTGGCCAGCAGCGACGTCTCGCCGCGGCCGACGAACATGCCGTCGCCCATCACGACATCGATCGCGCCGATCGCGCCCAATGTTCGGATTGCCTCGCGGAGCGAGCCGCGGCCAACACCGAGACGTGCCGTAAGCACGCGTTCGGACGGAAGACGATCCCCGGGCCGCAGGCTCTCGCCGATGATCAGGCCGATAAGGCGCTTGACGACCTCGTCGGTGACGGTGGTGCGCGCGATCGGCGCGAGTTGTGCCGATTCGATGATCGCCGGGCCCGGCATCCGCTGTCTGGTCACCGCCGGCAGCATTGTAACCCTGCGCTGAGTCTACGCTTGACCCTACTGGTCATACGTGTGACAGGTATGATACACTACTGCCGGCCAACGCGGCAAGAAGGAAGTGGGTCTGTAACGGGCGCGCTGGAGCCACGTTTCAGCCCAAACCGCACCCCGGAAATAGAGAGCGCCAGGCATGAGCACACAAAACAACGGCTCGGTGAAGCCGGCTCGCTTGCGGATCAGCGCCAACCGGCGCTTCTTGATCAAGGAAGACGGCTCGCCCTTCTTCTACCTAGGCGACACGGCATGGCTGCTCTACCACCGCCTGACGCATGAAGAGGTCGCCGCATACCTGCGCGCCCGTGCCCAGCAGGGGTTCACCGTCATCCAAACCAGCCTGCTGGGAGAGCGCCAGGGACTCACCGAGCCGAACCGGTACGGCCACCGGCCGCTCGAGGATGACGATCCCGACCGGCCCAATGAGGCGTACTTGCGGCACGTCGACTACGTCGTCGACAGGGCGGAATCGCTCGGGCTATACATCGCCCTCGCGCCCGCGTGGGGCATCTACGTCGTGGGCGGGACGCCGAGCTACCCCGCCCCCCGGCTCTTTACGGCCGACAGCGCCCGCCGCTACGGGGAGTTCCTGGGGGCCCGCTACCGGCACAAGAGCAACGTCATCTGGCTGGTTGGCGGCGATCGAGAGCCGGTCCGTGACGGAGTGGACTACAGCAACGTCTGGCGGGCGCTGGCCGATGGCCTCCGGACCGGCGGTCAGGGCACCCACCTGATGACGTTTCATCCGCCGGGCGGCGGTCGCTCCTCGAGCCTGTGGTTCCACCAGGACGAGTGGCTGGACTTCAACATGATGCAGACCGGCCCGAGACGGCGAGACTGGCCCAACTACGAGACCATCGCCCGGGACTACGCCTTGACGCCCACGAAGCCGGCGATGGACGGCGAACCAGGCTACGAACGCGCGTACGCGGGCCGGCAGCCGGAGGACGGACGGTACACCGATTACGACGTTCGGAAGTTTGCCTACTGGGCGCTCTTCGCGGGCGCACATGGCCACACCTACGGGTGCCTGGAGATCTGGCAGTTCTACGTGCCGGACATCCCGGGCCGGCTGCCATTCAACGGCGCCGAGCTGCCGTGGCAGGAGGCGGTGCCCCTGCCGGGCGCCCTGCAGATGCGACATGTCCGCCGCCTGCTCGAGTCGCGGCCGTTCCTGGTCCGGGTGCCTGACCAGTCGATCGTTCTGTCGGATGCGGGCAGCGGCACCGATCGAATCCAAGCGACGCGCGGCGCAGACGGCAGCTACGCCCTTCTTTACAGCGCGGCCGGCAGCCCTTTCACCGTCGACCTGGGCAAGCTTTCGGGCTCCAGGGCGCGCGCCTGGTGGTTTGATCCGCGCCGGGGTACTGCCTCGGCCCTCGGCGAGTTCCCCACCGCCGCACCGAAGGAGTTCGTGCCGCCATCGAGCGGGCCAGGGAATGACTGGGTGCTGGTCCTCGATGCTGCCGCGAGGCAGTTTCCGGTGCCAGGCGCGGACGTGGCAGCAGGCTAAACCAAGTGCAAAGTGAAAAATGCAACGTGCAAAGTGACGAGACCCGTGGGTCCCACGTTGGCTTCAGTTTAGTGGGCCCGACGTCGGCGGAAGGTCGAGTACGAGAAGGAGAGCAGATGATGCCTGAACACCTCGCCACGTTGCCCACATCGCACGTTGGGCGGCGCACCCGACGCGCGCTGCACTCGTCAGCCGTACGCCTGGGAACTGCCGTCACTGCGGCCACGGCCATTGGGTGTAACCCGTTGCCATGGCCGTCTTCCGAGCCGGCGCCGTCGTCGCAGCCGGTGGTGCTGGATTATTGGGACGCGCAGTCGGGCGGCCCCATCATCACGCCGCTGATCCAGCGCTTTCAGGAACAGAACCCACGGTTTACGGTGAACGTCACCAGCATGTCTCAGACCGAATCTCTGGACAAGTTTCTGGCTGGGTTCGCCGCGGGCACCGCGCCCGACGTCTGGAAGTCGACGCTGGTGTACAACGCTGACTTTGCCGCCAGGAAGGCGAGCGCGAATCTGGAGCCATACGCAAGAAGCATCAAGAACGACCTGCTTCCCCTGGCGTTGGAGGAGGGCCGGCGCTACAAGAACACGCTGTACAACGTGCCGTCCGAGATGGACGTCTACCTCCAATACTACCACGGCGACCTCTTCACCCGCTCGGCGCTGAAGCCGCCCGACACGTTCGATCAACTGGTTGAGGTCGGCCAGCGGTTCCTGCGCCTGGGGACCCCCGACGAACCGGTGTGGACGATCCAGGTGACCGGCGCCCGCGGCGGGCACTTTCAGAATCTGATGATCTGCATGTCCTGGAACGGCGCGGGTGTCCGCAACGGCCTGTTCGACGACAAAGGCAACTGTCTCCTCACCACCGCGGCCTCGGTGAACGGCTACCAGTTCTGGGGCGATTTGCTGCACCGGCACAGGATCGCGCCGCCACCAAATACCACCGGCGTCTCAATTGCGAGCGGCCGGCTGGCCACGCAGTGGAGCTTCCTCTCGACCATCGCTGGGTTGGACCGCAATCCTGGTCCCGACAAGTACGGCACCGCCAAGCCGCCCGCCGGACCGAAGGGCAGATTCGTGCCGTGGGGCGCCAACGGCTGGATGATGTACAGCGGCACCAAGCATCCCACCGATGCCTGGCAGCTCATTGCTTATCTGGTTTCCCCTGAGGTCGACGGCGCCTTCTGCGAGGCGCGGGGCGTGATGCCGTCCAATGCCAAGGCCTACCAGCAGAGCTGGCTGCAGCGCCCCGCGTACAGGCCTGCGGTCGAGTTGCTCCAGACGCCCCAACAGATGCTGCTCATTCCGACTTGGCTGCCGGAATGGTCCACCTTCGTGACCGAGATCGCCGTGCAGCGGAACCAGAAGTTCCTGGCCGGTGAACTACCAGCCAGGCAGGCCCTCGAAGAGATGGCCGCATTCCTGAACGCGGCCCAGAAGAAGTACCTGGCGGCGTGAGCGGGAGGCGCGGTCTGCGCTCACCTACGGACAGCCCAACCCGCTACAGACAGCCCAACCCGCCGACAGATCGGCCCAAGTAAGCGAGGCGCGAAGCGCCGCGTGGGCTTCCGCCAGGCGCTCTTGCCAGAAGAGATCGCCCGCTGCAGCGGATCGATGAATGCCTGAGCAGCGGCGGTGGCCGTGCGTGCGGCCACCGCTTGCTACGACTGTTCCCGCTCCTCCCGAGCGAACGGGAGCAGCATGATGAGATCCATGACGCCCGGCTGGTCCGGGTCGGCGTCGTACTCGCCCCGTCGCCAACGACGGAGGAACTCCTCGCCGCTGATGCCGAGGTAGCGCCACGCCTGCCGGTCGATGATCTCCATGCCCTCTTCGCGGGACACCTCACGCCCGGGATGGGCAGGCGTAACGGCGCCGGCCGCTCTTTCCGTTACTGACGAAGTCACAAGCGTTCTCCGTTCACTTCCTGTCGTACTGACTCGCCCAGGTGCCCGCTTGACGCGCCCGCACGGCGTCCTCAACAAGATGATACCGGGCCCAACGCACTCGGGCGCCGGCCGCGCCCCCGCTATAGGGCGGGTGCAGGCAAAACATCCGGCGGTGTCGATGTCCTGTAGGGGCGCATGGCGATACGCCCGGCCGCCGTCCCTGGGCGTATGCTATACGCCCCTACCGCCAGTGGCGGTCCCCGGAACAATTGCCTGCACC
>JACQGX010000302.1 GCA_016199265.1 Chloroflexota bacterium
AGGCGCTCGCCGGTGCGCTCGCGCTCGGCGCGGGTCATGCCCGCCACGGGCTCGTCTAGCAGCAAAATCATCGGTTCCTGCACCAGCAGCATGCCAATCTCCAGCCACTGGCGCTCGCACGGCGAGCGCGTCCCGGCAGGTACACCCGCGCGCGCCGCCAGCCCGATCTCCTCGAGCGTGTGGCGCAGCTTCATCTCGTCGCTCGCGCTCAGCCGGCGCAGGAGGTCGAGCAGGCCGTGCCGGTAGCCGGCCGCCGCCTCGATGTTCTCGAAAACCGACAAACTGCGAAAGACGGCGGGGGTCTGGAACTTCCGGCCGATCCCCAGGCGGGCAATGTTGGCCTCGCCCCGCCCGATGAGGTCGACGCGGCCATCGAACAGCACACGGCCGGCGGCCGGCTTGGTCTTGCCGGTGATAATGTCCAGCAGCGTCGTCTTGCCGGCCCCGTTCGGTCCGATGAGGAAGCGCAGCTCCCCGCGCGCGATGGAAAAGTTCAGTCCATCGAGCACGGTAAAGCCGTCGAACCGGACGGTCACATCGCGCACCTCCAGGATCGGAGCGGGGCTCATTGCTGCCATGCCGTCACCTCGACCGGCGTGCTCGGCGTACCGGGTGTGCCGGCGAGCGACCCGGACGGTAGTATGCCCGCCGGTGGGTGGAGTACCTCCTCGCGGCCAGAACGTTTCGCGTCGCCGTCGCCGAGCCGGCGTCCTGGGAAGCGGCTCAGCCCCTGCGAGACGAACCCGGCGATTCCCGCGGGGAAAAGCAGCACGGCGCCGACGAACAGACCGCCGAGCAGGAACTGCCACGTGTCGGGGAACGACTCGCTGAGGCCGCTCTTGGCGGCGTTGACGAGGAGCGCGCCGAGCGCCGCGCCCGCCAGCGTCCCGCGTCCGCCGACGGCGACCCAGATCACCATCTCGCTGCTCGGGACGATGCCGAGCAGCGCCGGCGAGATGATGCCGACCTGGGGTACGAACAGCGCGCCGGCCAGGCCGGCGATGCCGGCCGAAAGCGCAAAGACGAAGACCTTGATCGCCGTCAGGTTGTAGCCGCAGAACCGCACGCGGTTCTCGTCGTCGCGCACGGCGATGAGCAGACGGCCGAGCCGCGAGGTCACCAACCAGCGGCAAAGCAGGTACACGGCGGCAAGCGCCGCGGCCGTCGCCAGGTAGAGAAACCACTGCGTCCGCACGTCTTTGAGCGAGATGCCAAACATCGTGGAGAAGTTGGTGATCCCGTTGGTGCCGCCGGTGTATGGCTGCTGGCCGACAATTAAGATAGAGAGAATGAGCGCCAGCGCCTGCGTGATCAACGAGAAGTAGACGTCCTTGATGCGGCTGCGGCAGACGAGGTAGCCGAGCAGCGCGGCGACGACCATCGGCAGCACGACCACCATCGCGCCGGCAAAGATGGGTGAGGCGAACGGGCGCCAGAACCATGGCAGCGTCTTTAACCCACTCCAGGCCATAAAGTCCGGTAAGGTGCCGGCGCTCGCTTCGAGCTTGAGGTACATCGCCCAGGCGTAGGCACCCAGGCCAAAGAAGACCCCGTGGCCGAGGCTCAGCATACCGGTGTAGCCCCACAGCAGGTCGAGCCCAATGGCCACGATGGCAAACGTCAGAAACTTGGCCAGCAGGTTGAGGCGGAACTCGCTCAGCGTGCTCGGCGCCGCCAGGAAGAGCACCACGGCGGCGAGCACGAGCGCGCCGTAAGATGCAAGCCGCGCCGTCGTAGGGACAGCCGGCCAACCAGGCCGCGGCGCAGCCGGTGCGGACAGACTGCGTGCGTTGCTGCTCATCAGTGCACCGGCTCCTTTGTTAGCCATGTCATCTATCGAGCCCGCAAAGCGACCAAGCCGGCGGGCCGCCACTACAGAAAGGCGATCACGAGGACGAAGACAATCACCTTGCCTAGCGTGGCGGTACTGCCAAACTCGAACGCGGTGTTGAGGCCGCCGATGGAAAGGGCGGCGAGGATCGTCCCCGGCAATTGGCCGACACCCCCGAGGACGACGACCATAAAGGCATCGACGATGTAATAGGTGCCGAGCGAGGGCTCAACCGGCCCGAGCAGCGTCAGCGCGCAGCCGGCGATCCCGGCCAGCCCCGAGCCCAACGCAAACGTCGTCGCGTCGACGCGCCGCGTGGCCACGCCGAGGCACGCTGCCATGTCGCGGTTCTGCATCGCCGCGCGGATCCGCCGGCCGCTGGGTGAGCGGTACAGGTACCAGTAGACGGCGGCGATGCTGGCGACGGCAAGCGCAAGAATGAACAGCCGCTTGTAAGGCAGCATCAGCAGGGGCGTGAAGCGCACGCCCCCGTTCAGCCACGCCGGACTGACTACCTACACGTTCGGCGCGCCGAAGATGCTCCGCGCCAACTGCTGCAGCATCAGGCCGACGCCCCAGGTGGCAAGCAGCGTGTCGAGCGGGCGCCCGTAGAGCCGCCGGATCACCAGCGCCTCGAGCAGCAGCCCAATCGCGGCGGCAACGGCGAACGCCACCAGCAACGCCACCACAAAGTATGCCCCCGAGGCGCTCCCGCCATCGAGCGCGGCAAAGACGTTCTGGCACACGTAGGCGCAGTACGCGCCGACCATGATCAGCTCACCATGGGCCATGTTGATCACGCCCATGAGGCCGAACGAGAACGCCAGCCCCAGCGCCACCAACAGCAAAATGGAGCCGACGCTCAGACCATTAAACGCTTGCAGGACGTAGAGTTCGATCGCCGGTCCTCCTGCTACCTCTTCTTCAGACTGGCCGCCCAGCCATAGCTCTCCAGGAACGGGTCCGGCTCGACCGGCTTGCCGGTGCTCCAGACCTCGTCGAACAGGCCATCGGTGCGCACCTTGCCAATCCGCACCGCCTTGGAGATGTGCTGGTTGGTGCCGTTGATCTTGACCGTTCCCCCTGGGGCAGCGAACTCAATCCCCTTGGCGGCCGCCTTGACCTTCTCCACGTCGATCGAACCGGCCTTTTCCACGGCCTTACTCCAGAGGTAGACGCCGACGTAGGCGGCCTCGATGGGGTCGTCGGTCACACGATTGGCGCCGAACCTGGCCTTGTACGCCGCGACGAACTTCTTGTTCGCCGGCGTGTCGGTCGTCTGGAAGTAGTTCCAGGAGGCCAGGTGCCCCACCATGTTCGCCGCGCCGATCCCCCGCACTTCTTCCTCGGCCACGCTCACCGAGAGGGTCTGGATCTTGTCCGGCGTGTTGCCGGCATCCTTAAGCTGCTTGAAGAACGCCACGTTGCTGTCGCCGTTGAGCGTGTTGAACACCACGTCCGGCTTCGCGGCCAGGATCTTGGCCACGACGGTGCTGTACTCGGTATGGCCCAGCGGGGTGTACTCCTCGCCAGCGAGCGTGCCGCCCTGCGCATTGAGCTGCGCCTTGATGATCTCGTTGGCGGTGCGCGGGAAGACGTAGTCGGAGCCCTGAAGGAACATCCGCTTGCGGCCTTCCTTCAGGAGGTATTCGATCGCCGGCACGATCTGCTGATTGGGCGCGGCGCCGGTGTAGAAGATGTACGGCGACGCTTCCAGGCCCTCGTACTGCACGGGGTACCAGAGCAGCCCCTGGAGCGATTCGAAGACCGGGAGCACGGCCTTGCGGCTGGCAGAGGTCCAGCAACCGAACACGGTCGCCACCTTGTCGCTCTGGATGAGCTTCTTCGCCTTCTCGGCAAACGTCGGCCAGTCCGAGGCGCCGTCCTCGACCACCGGCTCGATCTTCTTCCTTATGACCCCGCCGGCGTTGTTGATCTCCTCGATCGCCAGGAGCTCGGCGTCGCGCACCGACTTCTCACTGATGGCCATCGTGCCGCTCAGCGAGTGCAAGATGCCGACCTTGATCGTCTCCCCCGACCGGCTGCCGGTCGAGTCCTTACCGGCCGGCGCCGACTGCGGCCCGCACGCCGCCAGGATGCCGGCGCCGGCGACCGCGGTAAAGAGGCCGCCGAGAACGCGCTTGCGGGTCATCCGGGGCGCGCTACCCGGAAGTGCCACCTGATTGTCTTCGTTCACCTGTTCTTCCCCTACGAGCTAGAATGTCGCGGCGAGGTGCCGCCTTGCTCCGGATGACGCCGTCCGCGCCGGCTCACCTGTTGACCAGTGGGCCGCGCGCTCAGACGCGTATCCGGTGCGAGTAGTCTAGGCCGTCCCGCGGTCAAGATTCATCAGACGGCGCGCCCAAATGTCCGGACCGCCTTTTGTGCGCGTGGACCAGTGCGGGTTCGTGGAGAGACTGGTCGAGGCTTGCGCGCACGGTGACCGGCCAAACTTCGCCTTCGCGCCGCCACAGAGAGAGCCACCACATTCCAGAGGCGCCGCCATCGCCTGTGACGACTATCGGACCTTCTTACCACAGGCTTACCTGCCTCTGCATGAACTCCGAGTCCCCGGTGCTATGGTGTTGAATGGATAATTGTGTATGACCAGTTCCATTCTTCTAACCGACATGTGCACCCGGCACCCAGGAGTGGCGACGACACTGCACTGCGATCGGTGTGGCCGGCCATCTTGCCGAGACTGTCTCGTGGCCCGCTGGATCACGAGCCGCTCGTCTGTGTGGCTGTGCCGGCCGTGTGCCAGCGGTAGGAGTTCCCTCCTCTGGACTGCATTTGCCGGATCGACCCGATCCGGTGGGGAATCCATCATCCGTCACCCGCGCTCGGCACTGCACCGATTCAGCGCCCTATGGTGGGTAATCCTGGTGTGCGCCGTCCTTGCGTTCGCGCGTACTTATGGAGTGAGCGTGCTTCCCAACCTGTAGCCCCTGGTACTCATCCGATACCCACAATGACTCCGTCGCCCAGAACCACGGCGCCATCCTTGTAGACCTCTACCGTGGCTGGCTTGTCGCGCAGCGCCCGGAGTTCCTCGGTCCGGACGGGTTGCACCCTACGGCAACGGGGCATCGCGCGTTGGCGGAGGTTTTCGCCCGCACCCTCCAGGCAGAGGGAGTTCTCTAGACTCAGTCCCAGGTCCAAGGCCCAAGGTCGACCGCCGGATGCTGGGTTCTTTGGACCTGGGACCCTTCGGCGTAGATCACCCTGAGCGGGCGGCTGGTGGGAATCAGCGTCGCCATCGGCGTCTCGCGGCGCAGGCGAGCGCCGACCGACGAGGCCGCCCGATGTACCCTATTGCTGAGAGGGAAAGCAGCCCATGCCGCCGCACGTCCGCTCCGCCGTCGCGCTTTCCAACCAGGACATCACTTGGCCCGACGACCGTACCGCGCTGCTCGCAGCGGACGAGATGGCGTTCGAGACCTTTTGGCCGTTCGATCACCTGATGCCGATCGGTCACGACCCGGAGGGCTCCTGTTTCGAGTGCTACACCACGCTCGCCGCCTTTGGCGAGGCGACGAGGCGGATTCGGATTGGCGCGCTCGTGAGCGGCGCCGCGTACCGGAACGCTGCGCTTGCAGTGGGCTTGCGCAGCGGGTGAGGGGTGGCGCGCCACCCCCACGCGGGGCCGGTGACCAACCC
>JACQGX010000303.1 GCA_016199265.1 Chloroflexota bacterium
ACCGCCGCCTGGCGGTGTTGTTCGGCTTTGCGGGAGCCGAGCATGCGACGCTCACCGTCGTCGATACGCGCAATGGGACGCTCGTCGTCACCGGCGCCGGTTCGGCGATCAGCTCCGCGGCGGGCGTCATGAGCGTGGCCGACTGGACGATCCCTGCCGGCGACGACGCCTATTCGCTCGATCGGATCGACGATCCGGCGCTGGGATCGGGCGGGGAGATTCGTGCCACGCTGCGCCTGCGCGACCGGTCCGAGGCAACGGCGACGGTGCGCCTGGCGCTCTTCGACGAGCAGCCGTATCTGACGTACCAGCTTACGCTCGAGAACTGGCCGCTGCCCGACACGCGGCCGGACGATACGCCGACCCCCATCCGGCTCGACTACCTCTCGGCGTCGGGTGCCGCGTTCGTCGCCGGCGAGTCGATGCGCTACTTCGCCGACGCGAGCTACGTGCGCGAGGCCGAGCTCGAAGACGACGGTCTCTGGCGCAACGTGCGCCTGGGCATCGGCAGCCCGGCGGTGATCTGGGGCAGCGCCCGTCCGGGCGCGATCGTGTTGGCGATGCTCGGCGAGCAGCGGCTTCCGGCCTGGCTGGTGCTGCGCCGCGACCCCGGGCGCGCGGCCGCCGCCGCCGGCATCTCCCAGCCGATGCTGGTGCCCGACGAGGCGGCCGCGCCGGCCACGAAGATCGCGATGGCGGCGAAGTCCGCCGGCACCGACGCGACGCCAACGAGCCTTGCTGGCCCGCGCCTGCTGCTGGAGGTGACCGACACACCGGACCTGCGCGCGGCGCTGGCCAACTACCGGCGGATCAGCGAGGCGCTCTATCCACCGGCGCCGCTGCCGGATTGGGTGCGCTACCAGTGGGGGAGCTGGTGGGTCTATGGCAGCGGCGTCGACGAGGAACGCATGCGGCAGCACATCGACCTGATCTCGACCTATCTCGGCGACCTGGGGCCGTGGCACATTTTGATCGACGGCGGCTGGCAGGATCTGGGCTGGGACGGCAGCGGCGACCTGCGGCGCGCGAACCCGGAACGCTTTCCCAGCGGGCTGCGCGCGCTCGTCGACTACGCGCACGCGCGCGGCATCCGCGTCATCGTGCTCTATTCCGCGGTGTACGCCCACGACGGCACCGGGTTCGGCGAGTGGCTGGCCCAGCCGCGCCTGATCACGGAGCACCCCGAGTGGTTCCGCCGCCTGGCGCCACCCGACTCGCCGTCTTCGAGCTACATGTTCGACTATTCGAGCCCGGCGGCGCGACGCTACCTGGCCGGCGTGCTCGCGACGTACGTCGTCGATCACGACGCCGACGGCGTCAAGATCGACGGACTCGGCGACGTCGAGGGGCAGTTGATCCCGTTCTCCGAGCGCACGATCAACTTCAGCGACCGCTGGATGCTTACTCCGGTGGTGGATATCTACCGCATGGTCGCCAAGACGGTGCTGGCCGCCAAGCCCGACGCCTTCATCGAGAGCGGCTGGGTGAATCCGCCGGTGGCGCACCAGTACGCCCACAGCTTCCGCTACGGCGACGAGCTGAACCGGTCCGACAACGAGTACCCGTTCCCCGGCCTGCTCCAGCACTTCCGCTACGGCGCGATTCAGCGGGCGCTGCTGAATCAGCGCCCGAACATCGGCGCCATCTACGGCGGCTTCAACACGCCGGTCGCCGACCAGTGGCTGGGGGCGGCGCTGGCGCTCGGCGCGCAGGTCAGCCTGGGCAGCGACCTCAACTTCCTGACGCCGGAGGGGTTCGCCGCGCTGCGCGCGATGCTCGTCCATCAAAGGCCGTTTGCCGGCACCACACGCATCGGTCCGGAGCACTACGGCCTCCGGCCGGCGTGGGCGGCGACGACGATAGGCGGTCTCACGTTCGTCGGGCTGGCCAACGAGCAGCCGGACACGCAGCGGATCGAGGTACCGCTCAGCGAAGTTCTGCCGGCCGGTGCCCGCGACACGGGCGGCACCCCCGGCACCGGCGGTGGCGATTACCTGGCCTACGACGTCTTTCAGAACCGGTTCGCACGGGTCGAGGGCGTGCTCGCGGCCGACGTGCCGGCGCACGGTCTGGCGCTGATCGTGCTCCGCCGGACGCCGGGCGTGGTGTGGACGACGAGCTCGTACAGCGAGACGACCAGCTCCGCCGGCTGGCACGTCTACGTGCGTGGCCCCGCGAACGTGCAAGGGCGCCTCCAGTTCCACCTCCCCCGCACTGCGCCGAGCACCGCGCCGGGTGCCGCACCGCGCGCCGCACCCGGCGCCGTCCTGCTCGACGGCCGCCGCCTCGGCCCGCTCACACCCGATGCTCCGGAAGGCCACGACTACGATCCCGCCACCGGCGTCCTCACGCTGCGCTACCGCCACGCCGGCCTCGCCACCGACGCAGCGAGCCAATCGCCCGTGCGCGTGATCGACGTGCTGCGATGAGGGTGGGAAACGCCGGCGATGGCTGAACCGCCGCCGGGCGTATCTCCATACGCCCCTACAGACCGTGGTGGGTCCCCGGAACAGTTGCTTGCCCCTGTCGAGCGCGGGGGGTTGTGGTCGCGCACCGGCCGATGTAGAATGGGGCAAACGTCTCGGAAGGGAGGCTACCGCAATGCTCAGGACTCGTCGCAATGTCTTGGCGGTGGGGAGCGGCACCGCCGCGCTATTGGCTGCCTGCGGGATAGCGCCGGCAGCGCAGGACTCCGCGCCCTCGGCGTCGCAACAACCGGTCACGCTCCGGTTCGTCCCGGCCGGCTGGCACGCCGACCTGGACCAGGTCGTCGTCGATCAGTTCCACGCCGAGAACCCGCGCATCACCGTCTCGTTCGAGCCCCAGTCCGGCAACTACGTCGACAAGATCACGGCGATGCAGGCCGGCGGCGACCTGCCGGACGTGATCTACGTCGCCGATGCCCACGTGAAACCCTGTGCGGCCAACAAGATCGCGGCGGATATGGAGAAGCTGGCGGCAAAGGACAAAGCGTCGCAGGCGCTGCTGAAAGACGTCTATCCGGCCATGCTGGATCTGGGCCGCGTGAAATCGATCCCCGGCCAGTACATGCTTCCCTGGGCGCTCGACGTCCTGGTGATGTACTACAACAAGACGATGTTCCGGTCGGCGGGTGTCGAGCTCCCCAAACCGACCTGGACGGTGGACGACATGATCACGGCGGCGAAACGGCTGACGAAGGAATTTGAGGACCCAGCCCAGGCCCAGTATGGCCTCACCCTGAGCTGGACGGCCTGGGCCGAGTACGTGCCGTGGATGCGCGGCTACGGCGGTGACATGGTCAGCCAGGATGGAAAGAAGCAGATGATCGACGCCGCCGGATCGATCGACGGCATCGAGGCGATGGCCAGCCTGGTCACCAGGCACAAGGTCGCGCCGCCGATCGGCACGAATTTCGGCGGCAACGCCTTTCACCTGGGCAAGGTGGCGATGATGTTCACCATCCGCAACGGCACGGTCGCTATCCGCAAGAACGTCGGCGCGAACTTCGACTGGGACGTGGAGCTGCGGCCGGCGTTTCCCAAGAAGCGCGTCACGGGCATGGGTACCGCCGGCGAAGGCGTTTCGACCCAGACCAAGCACCCGGACCTGGCCTGGCAGCTCGCCAAGTACACGATTAGCCCGCCGGCCCAAAAGATCTACGCCACGAGCTACGGGGCCATTCCCGTGCTGCAATCGATGCGTAACGATCCATCCTGGCGCAACCTCCCGGCCCCTCCAGCCAACGCCGACGCCTTCGTCAAGGCGGCCGATTACGGCACGCTGCCGCCGGACTTCCCGCTGGCGTGCGGCACGGTCTACGTCGGCGACCTCAACGTCCTGATGAGGGACACGCTGACCGACATCGTCAACGGAAAAGTGGCCGCCTCAGCCGGCTTACGCGCCGCGGCGGCGCGAGTCAATTCATGTATGGCCAGCGGCTAACCCCCGCCGAACACCCATGGAGGCGCCGACCGTTGCCGGACCGGTGCCGGGTGATCTCCATATCCATATGACCGATCTCCGCTTTGGCGTCTGCGTTCCCGTGTTTGCCATGCCCGGCGCGGGCTTCTTCCGGACGCCGGCCTGGACGGCGCTCGACCCGCCGGCCGCGGTCGACGCCGCGGTGGAGGCCGAGCGGCTGGGCTATGACTCGATCTGGGTCGCCGACCACCTGATCCTCGGCCACGATGGCGGCATCCTCGAGGGCTGGACCACGCTTTGCGTCATTGCCGGACGGACGCGACGCGTGCGGCTGGGGACCATCCACATGGCCCAAGCGCTCCGGCCGCCCTCCCTTGGCGCCAAGATCACCGCCACGCTCGACGCCCTCTCCGGCGGCCGGCTGATCCTGTTCTACGACTGGGGCGGCGAAGCAGAGGCGCTGGCGTACGGACTACCGGTTCCGCCGGAGTCGGAGCGCGTCGATCGTCTGGACGAGGGACTCCGACTGATCAAGGCGCTCTGGCAGGCCGAGGAACCGCTCGACTTCGCCGGACAGTACTACACGACGGCGGGCGCCATCTGCCGCCCCAAGCCGGTGCAGCGGCCACACCCTCCCATCTGGATCGGCGAAGCGCGGAGCGACGAGTGGCTGGACATGGTGTGCCGGCACGCCGGCGGCTGGAACAGCACGCCGGCGTGCCCGACGCGGCTGAGGGAGAAGCTGGACCGCCTGCGAGCCGCCTGCGAGCGTGCCGGCCGCGACCCGGCGTCGCTCGAGATCTCGCTGGAAACGCAGATTCTCCTGGCGCCGGCGGAAGCTGAGGCGAAGGTGCTGGCCCGCCGGATCGCCGACTTGCCGGCCGCTCCACGGCGGCGGGGCCGGCAACGAGAGGACTTGCTGGCGTACGTGCGCTCCGACGATCCACGCCCCCTCGCGGCACTCGTCCCCGATTGGCTGGCCGGCTCGCCGGAGGCAGTGCTGGCCCAGGTGCAGGCGTACGTCGCCCTGGGCGTGACGCACTTCATGCTCTGGTTCCTCGATTTCCCGTCGCTGGAGGGGATGCGTCTCTTTGCCGAGCAGGTCGCGCCGCGGCTGCAAGCCAGCAGATAAGGGTGCAGGCAAACGCTGCGGGGACCACCACCGGCTGTACACCGGCTGTAGGGGCGTATAGAAATACGCCCAGGGGCGGCGGCTGGGCTATACGCCCAGGGGCGGCGGCCGGGCGTATCTCGATACGCCCCTACAG
>JACQGX010000297.1 GCA_016199265.1 Chloroflexota bacterium
CCCTTAGAGCGATGCCCAAGTAGGGCAGGGCGGGTTTTCACCGCAGAGACGCAGAGACGCAGAGAGGGCGCAGAGAGGAACGAAGAAAGAGAAAGAGAAGGAAGGAACCGCAAATGGACGCAAATGGACGCAAATGGCGGATGGTTCAACTGGCGTTCATCGGCGTCAATCGGCGAATTCTGCTCCTCTCTTAGTTTTCTCTGCGCCCTCTCTGCGTCTCTGCGTCTCTGCGGTTAGTCCGCTTCCCCTTTCCTGGAGCCGCACGGTGGCGTCGAAGAGGGAGTGCCAGGTAATCTCGAAGCCGAGGTGGGGCAGCAGGACGTCAAGGCGCTCGGCCGCGTGCGTCGCGTGCGGGAGCTCTGAGGCAACGATGGCGCTGCGAACCACGTCGAGTACGGGTGCGGCGGTTTCGCTGCGCTCGACGGCGGCGAGGCACACGCGTTGGACCTCCTCGAGCCAGCCGGGACCGCACAGGCCTATCCCCGGCAACCACTTGTAGACGGTTCGATCGCCGGCCGCGGGTTCCCGGGTGCCGGTCTCGCCGGTTACTGCTGCGAATAGTCCCTGCAGGTCATCGGCGGTGGTGAGACCGAGCGCATGACGGAGGCCGTCCTCGGGCAAGAGGCTGGGGCAATCGTCGAGCGAATCGAGGATGCCGGCGAGCTGCGTCTTGGCCGTCTCCAGCCGCGCTTCGGGCCCGTCGAACGTCGAATCGAGCAGCCGGATGAGCTCGAAGGCCGAGACGCGCTGCCTATAGGGGAGCACCGGAAACGGAAGGTCCTGGAAGTCGGGCATGAGCTGCTCCTGTACGACCAGCGCGAGCTGGACGCAGCCGGCGAGCGCCGCCAGCTTCTGGCGCTTGCGCTGCCGGTAGGCCGGAGTCCAGAAGCCGACGACCTCGACGAAGATGCGGGTCTCCGGCCGGCCCACGCTGGCTTTGGCCATGGCAAAGTCGGGAACGACGACGGCCGCCCCGTGGATCAGCGGTTCCGGCTCGCGCTCGACACGCCATCCGTGCGCGTCGCCGCGCGCCTCCATGCCGCGCAGCGTCGTGTAGAGGCGCGCCTCGACCTCGCTGTCGAATTGCACTTCGCCGGCGGCGGCTGCCGGCTGTACCGTCGCGGCCGCCGGTGCGTCGTCCGCCGCCACGTTTCCGTCGGCGTCGTCAACGCCGGCCGCGCGGGCGCTGCGGATCGACTCGGCGACGCGCGCGTCGATCCGAAGCAGGTACTCGCGCTCGTTGACGAGGACGCGCGCCCGGCCGGCCAGATCGGGGATGGTGCACAGCAGCGCCAAGATCGCGCCGGCAAAGCGATCGCCATGGCGCGTGCGCGGCCCAATGGCCTCAAGCGGCCCAAACAGATGCGCGATGACGTTGCCGCCCGCCGCCGCACCCGAGCGCTGGTGGCCGGCCAGCTCGAGATCGCACAGCAAGCCGTGGCGCTTCGCAAGGAAGTAGAAGCGCTTGATCGCCGTCCCGTCGGGGCGCCGGAGCACGAGATCGGCCGAGAGTGTGCGCGAAAGCAACGTCTCGAGCGCACGCCGGTTGTATCCGGCGGCCAGCGCCTCCGGCGTGGGCGCCGGTGCGACGCGCCGCAGGCGGTGGTGAGCATCGGCGTCGAGCCACAACAAGTGGTCGAGGTCGTCTGGTCGCAGCCCGAGCTCAGTCGCGAGGGCGGCCAGCGCTGCCGCGCGGCGCTCCGGCGCGACGAAGCCGCCCGCATCCCGACTGATCGCCTCGAACACGTGCAGGCGCAGCGCACTCGAGGTCGTGATGCCCAGCTCCGACAGGCGCAGACGGGCCGCCCGTGAGGCACCATTGCCGAGGGCGGCCAGCGTCTCGTCGAAGCGTTGCGGCTCGAAGCGATAGCTCGACTGCAGGCAGGCGGCGAGGCAGCGCGCCAGGCGGTAGTCGCCGGCAAGCTGCGCCAGCGCGTCGAAGTCGACCCCGTTCCGCACGCTGCCACAGTGCCGCTCGTACCACTCCACCGCTGCATTCAGCCGAGCGCGCTGCGCCGCCAGCTCGGACCCGACCAATAGGTAGGGCCGCACGTCCGGCGGCCCACCGGCGCGGCCGCTTCGTCCGTACGTGCGGCGCAGGTCAGTCAGCGGGAACGGCATGGTTGGGAATGGCGAATCGGCGTTCATCGGCGGTTCCGTTCCCCGCCTCCTCGCCGTGCCGCCGCCGTGTCAGATGGACCTCGCTGGTGTCGTCGGTCACGAATTCGTAGAGGATCGCCCGGCCGGACTTGGGGCGCAGGATGCGGCCCAGCCGCTGGACGTACTCGCGGCGCGTGCCGCTGCCGCTGATCACGATGGCGACGTTCGCGTCGGGCACGTCGACGCCTTCGTTGAGCACGCGCCCGGTCACGAGCTTAGTAAAGCGCCCGGTACGGAATCCGTCCAAAATGGCCTCGCGCTCGGCCGCCGGAGTACGGTGGGTGATCGAAGGCACGAGCAGGCCCCGGCTGATCTCGCCGGCGACACTGTTGAACTCGGTAAAGATCAGCACGCGGTCGTCGCGATGCCGGTCGAGCAGCGTGGTGACGGCGCGCAGCTTACCGGCGGCGTTGAACGCGATGCGTCGCGCCTCGCGATGGGCCAGCATCGCCGCGCGCGCCTCCGGATCGCCGGCGCTCGGCCAGATCACCAGGCGCTGGAAATCTTCCGGCGAGGTGATGCGCAGCCGGCGCTTGCGGATGAACTCGCGGTATTCGCGGATGAGCCCTTCGTAGCGGGAGCGCTCTGCGGCGTCGAGCGCGATGCGCACCACCCGTTCGTCGAACGCCGCGAGGTGTGCCCTGAGGTCGTCGGGCGTTCGCGCGTAGACGATCGGCCCGACGAGGCGCGCCAAATCGCTCTCCAAACCGTCGGTGCGTTCGGGCGTGGCCGAAAGCCCGAGACGGTACGGCGCCACCGCGCCTTCGGCGGCCAGCCGGTACGACGGTGCGGGCAAGTGGTGTACCTCGTCGAACACGACGAGCGCGAAACGGTTGAGCGCTCGGGTGTGGATCGCCGCCGAGTCGTAGGTGATCACCGTCAGCGGCGCGAGCTCTTGCTTGCCGCCGCCGAAGACGCCGACGTGATCCGGCGGTGCGCCAAGGACATGGACCAGCGCGCGGCGCCACTGCGCCAGCAGGTCGAGAGTCGGCACGACCACCACGGTCCAGGCCGCCACCTGCGCTGCTGCCGCCAGCGCGACGAGCGTTTTCCCGGACCCGGTCGGCAGGACAACGACTCCCCGCCGCCCGGCCGCCGACCACGCATCGAGCGCATCGCGCTGGTACGGGCGCAACTCGTGCGCCAGGCGCGGTGTGAACGGGAGCGGGGTAACCGGCTCAAACTCCGTCCGCACGACGTAACGATCGGATTCGAGCCGTTCACGGACGTCGCGGTACCGCCCGGCCGGCGTGCGAAAGCTCTCCAGACGGCGATCGTAGACGAGCGCGGCGCCACGGGCCGCCGCCGCGAGCGGCCGGCGCAACGCTTCGGCGCCGGCCGGCCCGCCGGCGCCATCGGCGGGCTGAATCAGCAGATCGTTGCCACGCAACCGGAGCACAACCGCGCGCTGGGCGCCGTCCCGCGACGGCGCGGGCGAGGCTTCGTCACGAGGCGCAGCGCCGGGAGACGCATCACCGGAGAAAGAGGCCACCGCTCAACTATACCGCCACCGGCGGCGGACAGCAGACCTACCCCCTAGCCCCCTCCCTCAAGGGAAGGGGAACGACGGCCACGGTTGACCCGATTTGGTGCGTAACTTCCATAGGGGAAAGGGAACGACAGGGCGCTCAAGGGTCCAGATCTCTTGCATGCACCCCCACCAAGAGGCGGCGTAGCCTTCCCTGTTATACTGCCGACTGAGAGGGCGCTCTACCGGGAGTGAAGCCGAGATAAAGACGAATGGCATTGAGCACCAAAGACCTGTTCCGGGCCGCGCGTGAGCGCGCCGCCGACGGGGAGCCGGTGGCGATGACGACGGTCGTCGCGACGCGCGGCTCGACCCCACAGAAGGCCGGCGCGCGCATGCTCATCTTCGCCGACGGCCAGATGCTGGGCACAATTGGTGGTGGGTGCATCGAGGCGGAAGTATGGGCCGAGGCGACACGACTGCTCAAACGCGGCGATAGCGCGCTCAAGGAGTTCGTGCTCGCCGATGATCCGGACCATCCGGGGGGAGACGTCTGCGGCGGGACGATGGAAGTGTTCATCGACGTGCTGAAACCGGCGTCGGTGGCGGCTAAGACCGGCGCCGGCGATGCGACACTTTCCGCCGCTCGGTCCGCTGCGTGACACCGGACGTACCGAAGGCAACCGATCTCACGGCGCGCTCTGTCCAGTTGCTGGAAGCGGGCGCTCCTTTCTGCCTCGCCACCGTCGTCGCAGCGCGTGGCGCAGCGGCGCCGCGCCCCGGCGCAAAACTGATTGTCCATCCCGACGGCACGGCCGAGGGCACCTTGGGTGCCGAGGCGCTCGACCGAGCTGTCGGCCGGGCCGCGCTGGCGCAGATTGAGGAGGGTGAGGTCGGCGTCGCGCGCTTCCGCACGAGCGGTGAGCCGTTGCCCGCGCGCCGGGGGATGCGCGACCTCGAGCGCGAGTCCGATGCCGTCGAAGTCTCGCTCGATCCGCTCTTGCCACCACCCAAGCTGATCATCGTCGGGGCGGGGCACATCGCCGTGCCGCTGGCGCGCCTCGCCAAGATCCTGGGCTTTCACGTCGCCGTCGTCGACGATCGGGTCCGTTTCGCCAACCGAGAGCGCTTTCCCGATGCCGACGAGATCGTCGTCGACGCGTTCGATCGGGCGATTGCCGCACAGACGATCACGCCATGGACCTATCTCGTCTTGGTCACGCGGGGGCACGAGCACGACGAAGCGACGCTCAAGCGCGTCGTCGGCTCGCCGGCGCCGTACATTGGGATGATCGGCAGCCGGCGGCGCGTGCTCGTCGTCTTTCAGCGCCTGGCCAAGGCGGGAGTGCCGGAGCGCTTCCTCGACCGCATTTACGCGCCCATCGGGCTCGACATCGGCAGCCGGACGGCCGAAGAAATCGCGCTGGCGATCATGGCCGAGATCGTCAACGTCCGCCGCCGCGGCCGCGCGCCGTCGCTCGCGCTGCGCCACCGCAAGGCCGGCTCGCCTGCGACCTAAGCCAAGTGCAGAGTGAGGAGGTCTGGGGCTTTCACCTTGACTTTGGTTTAGGCTCGGGGTGAGGCGACTGCGGCGCACAGCGTATAATGCGCTGTGCGATGGTAAGCGACCTGCGGCCCATTGGCCCTTCCGAACGAACTGCGTCCGACATGCAACTCGTCCTGGCAATCGTGCAGGACGAGGATGCCGGGCCGGTGATTGAAGCGCTGACGAGTGCCGGTTTCCGCGCGACGCGGATCAACACCGCCGGCGGCTATCTACGCAAGGGGAACGCCACGATCTTGATCGGCGTGGAGAAGGAGCGCCTGCACCGTGCGCTGCTGATCGTGCGCGATAACTGTGAGACACGCACCGAATACTTCGTCCCTACCGCGCCCGGCGAAGTCGGTGAGCCATACCCGCTCGATCCGATTCAAGTGCAGGTCGGCGGCGCGACGATTTTCGTACTCGACGTCGAGCGCTTCGAGCGACTTTAGGAAGCAACGGCCGGAATGAAGCTTGTTTGGGCCATTGTGCAGAACGAGGACGCAGGGAACGCGATGAAAGCCCTAAATGCGAAGGGCTATCGCGCGACACGCATCAACACCGTCGGCGGCCTGCTCAAGCGCGGCAACGTCACAATCCTCGCCGGCGTCGAGCCCGAGCAGGTCGACGACGTCATCAACACGCTGCGCGAGCACTGCCAGGCCCGTGGCGCGAGCAAGGACGCACCTGCCGAGCGCGCCCGCGCCGTTGTTTTCGTCCTCGACGCTCCCGGCTTCCTGCAGGTATAGGCAAGAAGCACGAGGGCGGAGGACCGTCTTACCAGAAAGTACGAGCGCCTGCTCGGCGGCCCGAGAAAGCGGTCGCGCAGATCCTCGGCACGCAGCCGGCATGAATGTGCCGGAGCACGCCCGGGTGGTGTTCCAGGAGGGGCGCCCACTCAGCCTGGGCGGCCTTCGCGCCCTACCGTCTCGCCGCGCCTGCCTCCGGTGTGTCCTGCGCCTCCGGCCCAGGCGGCGGCGCGCGCAGCACCCACACCACAACGCCGGCGCCGATCAGCACAACCGCGGCCAGAAAGATGAAGACGCCGTAGTCCTGCACGACATCCTGCGCCCCGGTGGCGCCGCCGTGCGCCGCGGCCGGTGTCGCCGTGATGAGCCAGACTAGGAAGCTGGCCCCCGAAGCCAGCAATGGTCGAGCCAAGTGATGGAACGCTCTCATGTGTCGGTGCCTACGAGAAACTATACTTGGCTCGAAGCGTCGCATGCGGGGTGCACCGGGTGCATCCCGCGAGTGGGAGTCACCTGGTCGATATAATTGTAGGCTGTGGTCTTTGGGTTTGGTCTAGCGCTCGTGCTCCTGGCACTGGCCGGTACGCTGCTGGTCGTGGGGCTCATCATGTTGCTCGTCGCCCCGATTTTGGCGGCCCGCTTCGCCGCCACCACCAGTCGGCCGACGCTCGCCCGCCGCGCCAGCGGACCCGATCGCATGCGTAGCCTCATAGGCGCGCAGATCTCCGAGCGAAAGCGCCGCTCGCGCACGTCGGTGGCGCTCACGCGCATAGGCGCGACTCTTTCCATTCTGGCCGTCCTGTTGCTCGCCGGCGGCATCGCCGCCTGGTTTGCCGGCTACTGAACCAAGTCCAAGGTCGATAGTCCAATGTCCAGAGAACGCAGCATCTGGCGGTCGACTTTGGACCCTTCGGCGCAGTTCACCCTGAGCGCAGCCGAAGGGCTCAGGGCATGCTTTGGACGTGGAACTCTGGACTGAGTTTGCGCGTATCGATCTCGTCTGTTTTCCTCTCGCGTCAGTCGCAACTGACACATGAGCCACACCGGCATGGAAACTATGGCCACTCAACCGAGCCAGGACGCCGCCGAAGCGTGGCAGCCGTGGCACGACGAACGGGCGTTGCGCTGCATCAACTGCCAGCGGACGTTTTCGTTGCGCGCCATCCTCTACCACTGCCCCGACTGCGGCGACTTGCTCGACGTCGTCTATCCCCGCCCGCAGTTCGATCCAGAAGCGGTCAGGAAGCGCTGGTGGCGCCGCCGCGCGTCGAAGAAGCACATCGACCAAAGCGGCGTGTGGCGCTTTCGCGAACTACTGCCGTTTTACGACGACGAACACCAGTTGGTGACGTATCCCGAAGGGAACACGCCGCTGCTCGACGCGGCGCGCAGCGCGCGCTATGCCGGCGT
Source organism: Chloroflexota bacterium (assembly GCA_016199265.1). GTDB lineage: Bacteria > Chloroflexota > UBA11872 > UBA12225 > UBA12225 > JACQGX01. The sequence continues at coordinate 7,331 of JACQGX010000297.1, forward strand.
ACGGCACCTGCGATTCAAGCACCTGGGGTTCAACCCGACCGGCTCGTTTAAGGACTACGGCATGGTCGCGGGCGTGACGCAGGCCCGCATCCTCGGCATGCGCGCCGTCGCGTGCGCGAGCACCGGCAACACCAGCGCCTCGATGGCAGCCTACGCCGCCCGCGCCGGGCTGTCGGCGATTGTGCTCGTCCCGGAAGGCGGCGTGAGCTTCGCCAAGCTTTCGCAATCGCTCGACTACGGCGCGCTCACGCTCCAGATTCGAGGCGACTTCGACGCGGCGCAGACGCTGCTGCAAGAGATTGCGCCTGACTTGGGCATCTACATCCTCAATTCGATCAACCCGTTCCGGCTGGAGGGGCAGAAGTCGGTGATGCTCGAGTTGTTAGAGCAATGCGACTGGAAGGCGCCCGACCGGATCGTCGTGCCCGGCGGGAACCTGGGCAACAGCAGCTCGTATGGCAAGGCGCTGCGCGAGCTCGACGACCTGGGTATGCTCTCGAAGCGACCGCGCATCACGATCGTGCAGGCCGGCGGCGCCGCGCCGCTCTACGATGCGTTTACGCAAGGACACCCCGACCGGCTCGTGCGGGTACACGCGCGCACGCTGGCCACGGCGATCAAGATTGGCGCGCCGGTGAGCTGGAAAAAGGCACGCCGCGCCGTCAACTGGAGCGACGGATGGGTGACGTCGGTCGGGGAGCAGGACATCGCCGACGCCAAGGCAATCATCGGCAGTGACGGCATCGGCTGCGAGCCCGCCTCCGCCACGACCCTCGCCGCCATTCGACGGCTGGCGCGTGAGGGCACCGACAAGCGCGTCGACCCCGACGAAGACATCGTCGCCATCCTCACCGGCAACATACTCAAGGATGCCGACTACACGCTCCGGTACCACTCCCGCGAGCTGTACGAAGAGTTCACGACCGAGTCGACGGTCGTCAACAAGGGCAAGAAGCTCGAATCAAACTACGCCAATCCCCCCGTCGTCGTCGACGCCACCGCCGAAGCCCTCACCGCCGCTATCCGCTCCCGACTAGCTTGACGTTCACCACGGAGACACGAAGACACGGAGAGAAGAGCCACAGAGTTCACAGAGAACAGAGTTGGTTGTTCACCTGGGGTCTCCTTGCGGAGCGACGACCACTGTCCTCAGAGTAGATCCCCCTCAAGAGGCGCTACCACCAAGTGGCGCTCCTCTCTCTGTGCTCTCTGTGGCTAAATACTCACTTCAACTCCGTGTCTCCGTGTCTCCGTGTCTCCGTGTCTCC
>JACQGX010000305.1 GCA_016199265.1 Chloroflexota bacterium
CTATGGAGCGGTGCCCATCAGCAGACGTGGCTCGCTGCCGCGCGATGCGGCCCCGAAGTTCACGTTTCACATTTCACGCTTCACGCCTTGCTGAGCTCTGCCTGGAGGGCGGCGATGGTGGCGAACTGGGGGGTGACGCGCTCGTAGAGTTCCTGGTAGAGGTCGTAGAGACGGCTGTACGTCGCCTGATGGGTGGGGTCAGGGTTTACCCGGCCGGACGTGTCGACGAGCCGCGCGACGTCTTCGAAGCGGGTCGCGATGCGTGCGCCGAGCATTGCCAGTTGGGCGGCGCCGAGCGAGGACGCTTCCGGTGTTTCGACTAGGTACAGCTCGCGGCCCAGCACGTCGGCGACGATCTGGAGCCAGAGCGGCGAGCGGACAAACCCACCGGCGGCGCGAATCTCTCGTGCGGGGCCGGCCACCTCTTCCATCGGCTCGAAAATCGTGCGCATGCGGTAGGCGACGCCTTCGAGCGTCGCCCGGGCAAGGTGCCGGTAGTCATGCGCGAGGGAGAGGCCGAACAGCAGCCCGCGCGCATCGGCGTTCCAGTTCGGCGAGCGCTCGCCCGCCAGGTACGGCAGGAAGACCAGCCCGTTTGACCCCGCCGGCACCTGCGCCGCCCACCGATCCAGGTCCGCCGCCTCGATAGCCGCCTGCGGGCGGCTGCCCTCACCCTCCGGCCGCCCCTCCCACCGCGATTCGCCCTCACCCCCCGGCCCCCCCTCCCACGAGGGGAGAGGGGGAGTAGCTCCCCGGTCCCGGGCGCTTGCCACGTCCTGTGCCGCCGCATTCAACTGGTCCCTCAGCCAGGCGTAGACGATGCCGGCGTTGTTGATCGCCGCGCCGGCCACCCAGCGCCCTTCGGCGAGGTAGTAGCACCAGGTGCGTCCTCGTGCGTCGGTCTGCGGCTGGTCGACGACGGCGCGAATCGCACCGCTCGTCGCCACCATCGCCACCATTTGACCCGGGAAGACGCACCCGCTGCCGATGGTCTGGAGAACCCCGTCGCCGGCGCCGGCGACGACGACGCAATCGGCGGGCAGGCCGGCCAGCTCGAGCGCCTCGCGTGGTACCGGGAGTGGCTCGGTGGTTTCGACAACCGACCAGAGGCGGTCTCGGTCGATTCCGGCCAGCGCTAGGGCCTCGCCATCCCAGTCTCCGGCGCGGAGGTTGTACAAGCCGGTGCCGGTCGCCACCGAACGATCGCAGATGGTAAGGCCGGTCCAGCGGCGCAGCACGTACTCCTTGATGCCGGCGAAGGCGGCGCTCCGCTCAAAAACGTCCGGCCGGTGCGCGCGCAGCCAGCGCAGCTTCGCCAGCGGGTACATCGGGTGCACCGGGCAGCCGGTGCGGTGGTAGAGCGCGAGCGCGTCGGTCGACCGGGTGATCTCCTGAGACTCGACGGCGCTGCGGGTGTCGGCCCAAATGAGCGACGGCGTGAGCGCGTTGCCGTCGCCATCCAACGCGACGAACGAGTGCAGGATGGCACTCAGGCCGAGCGCCACCGGCCGCCGCCCGTGCTCCCGTGCCCACCTCGCCGCCTCGCGCAGGCACTGCATCGCCGCGTCGTAGACCTGCGCCGGGTCCTGTTCTGCCCAGCCCGGACGGGGCGTGTGCATGGGGTAGTTGGCGGCCGTAACGGAGAGCTGCTGCCCTTTGAGATCGAAGATCACGGCACGTGCGCCGGTCGTGCCGATGTCGACGCCGACGACGCACTCGGCGGTCTTACTAGCCATCACCGCGCATTGTAGCCAGGCGGGCCAGGCGCTTGTGTCACCTGGCAGCGCGGCCTTATAATGTTAATTGGTCAACTTTACTATGCGACTCTCGATGAAGGGCGACTACGGCATCCGTGCGATGCTCGACCTCGCCGAGCGTTTTGGCCAGGGGCCGGTACAAAGCGAGACGATCGCCAAGCGCCAGGGCATTTCGGAGGCGTACCTCGACCAGTTGCTGACGCAGTTGCGCCGCGCCGGGCTGATCCGCAGCGTGCGCGGGCCGCGCGGCGGCCACGAGCTGGCCCGCCCGGCCAACCGGATCACGTTGACCGAGGTGCTCAGCGCGCTCGAGGGCAACTTCCTGCTGAGCGGCCCGGAAACGTCGCAGGACCTGCCGAGCGTGCGAGTGCAGCAAGAGATCTGGCGTCGGGTGCGCGAGGAGACGCAGAAGATCCTCGACGGCACGACGCTGCAGGACCTGCTCGAACGCCAGCGCGTCCTGACGGCGCCGGCCCGTTACTACATCTAACCACACTGATTGTCGCCGGAGCAGGGGCGCACACCGCATGGCCGTGAACCACAACACAACGAATACTATTCGGCGTGGCGAACGCCCGGAGATCGCCGAGTCGGCGCTCGACCTGGTAGGCAACACGCCGCTCGTGCGGCTCAACCGGGTTGTACCCGCGGGGGTAGCGACAGTGCTGGGAAAGCTCGAGAACTTGAACCCCGCCGGCAGCGTCAAAGACCGCATCGCTCTGTCGATGGTAGAGGCAGCCGAGCGCGCCGGCAGGCTCAAGCCGGGCGACACGATCGTCGAGCCGACCAGCGCCAGACCGATGCCGGTGTTTCCGCGGGTCGGCACGACGATCGTGTCGCCCGGCTTGAGACAGCCGGCGCGCTCGGCAGCCTCAACCCACGA
>JACQGX010000032.1 GCA_016199265.1 Chloroflexota bacterium
CAGGACAATCGGGGGATGAACGGCTGGCACGGTACTAAACCAAGTGCAAAGTGCAAAGTGCAAAGTGAGGCGGCCTGCGGATTCCGCCTTGGCTTTGGTTTGGTGGCTGGGGAGTGGAACGTGAGTCACAGTGGGTGTGAATGTTGATGGAGCGGCGGGGCAATCCGCACGTCACGCCGATCAGAGGTGGCACGACGGCGCGATCGTCGTAGAATGTAGGCACGCGTGATACGTGCACTCGCCAGAAACAGACGGAAAGGCTTCTCCCTGCCGTCGCCGCCTCCCTTGGCGCGCCGGCAGGCGCGGCAGCCGCTCTGGGCCGACCGGTGGTCGGTCGGCTTGGTCTTGCTCGCGGCGGCGCTCAATGCCGCGCTCGCGCTGGCGCTGTGGCGCCGGTACGAGCTCCTGCCGGAGCTCGTCGCGCTGCACTTCAACGCCTATGGTGAGGTCGACCTCATCGGCGACAAGAGGGAGATCTTCAAGCTGCCGCTCATCGGCGCTGTAATCTGGGCCGCGAACGCTGCCGTGGCGACGGCCGCCGGCGCCGGTGACCGGGTGCTCGCCCGCACCCTCGTCAGCATGGCCGTGCTGGTGCAGGTGCTCCTTGCCGTCGCCGCGTGGCGGATCCTGTCGTGAGGGTGCAGGCAGCACTTCCGGAATCGTCCCGCTGCCCCTGAGGGGTGCGAGCACTAGTTCCGGACACGTGCCGCTCACCCTGAGCGTGTCGAAGGGCGCAGTCCTCTGCGCATCCGGTACTGCTGGTGACACCCCTTCTGCACTTGTGTCACTTCCCAAAGACTTCCTGCACTACCTTACGCAGCGCCGCCTTGTCCGGCAGCTCCACCTGCGCGCCGGCCGGGGTGACCCAGTGGCTCGTCATCGATTCGTCGACGACGCGGTTGGCCACTCTGGAGAGGTCGACGTCCATCGCCAGTTTCGCGAGCGAGAGGATTTCCTGCGGGCGCAGATCGGTCTTCACCGAATCGGCGAGCGACGAGAGAATGGCGGGCGCCTTCGGCAGCATGTTGAGCTGCAGCGCCTGCTTGCGAAGCGCGAGCAGGAACTGCTGCTGACGCCGCGCCCGGCCGAAGTCGCTATCGGCGTGGCGGGTGCGCACGTACCACAGCGCCGTCTCACCGTCCAGGCGCTGCAGACCGGGTTGAAAGAAGATGCGGCGCAGGCTGTAGTTCTGGTCGGGATACTCGTTGTCCTTGATCGGTCGCTCGACGTCGACGACGACGCCGCCCACGTGATCGACGAGCTTCTCGAAGCCGGCGAAGCCGATCAGCGCGTAGTGATGAATGGGGACGCCGAGCAGTTCTTCGACGGTCTTGCGCGCCAGCTCGGGTCCGCCGCCTTTCTTCTGCTGCTCGCCGAGCTCGTAGGCGGCGTTGATGCGTTCGTTGTCATAGCCCGGTATGCTCACCCACAGGTCGCGCGGCAGCGACAGCACGCCGGCGGAGCGCGACTCGGGATCGAGGGTGAGGACGATAATCGTGTCGGTACGAGGCGGGTCTTTCTCGCCGTCGCGTTGGTCGGTACCCAGGAGCAGGAAGTTGATGCGACTCTTGCCCGACCACTCAGGTGCGGGCTGCGACGACGGTGTAAGCGAGGGCGTGGACAAGAAGGTCATCGCGCTGTCGATCACACCGTCGAAGGCGAGATACAGCGCGGCGCCGGCGGCGAGCGGGACGCCGATCATCCCCAGCGCGAAGCAGAAGAGCACGACGCGAAAGGCGAGCGGGCGACGTGGTTTCGGGTTCAAAGCCATGACAATTACGGTGGGAACTCGGGCGGTCTCTAGTGGTGAAAACGAATCTGGGGCGGGTTCGCCTCCCCAGACCAGCGACTGATTCTAGTGGACATTCTCGGCGTGCGAGTCGATGACGTAACCTATGCCGAGGCGCTCGAACGCTGTGCCGCGCTCATCGCCGGCGGCCGGCCGCACTACGTCGTCACCCCAAATCCGGAATTCATCGTGCTCGCGCGCTGCGATCCGGAATTCCGTGCCATCCTCAACCGCGCCGACCTCGCCATTCCCGATGGCGGTGGCTTGCTGCTCGGCGCGCGGCTCCTCGGTGGGCGCATCCGTGAACAGGTACGCGGCACCGATCTCTGCAACGGCCTCGTGGAGCGCGCGCCGGCGATGGGCTGGCGCGTCTTTCTGCTCGGCGCGGCGCCCGGCGTCTCCGAGGCGGCCGCGACCAGGTTGCAGCAGCGCTACCCCGGTCTCCAGATCGCCGGCACGTTCGCCGGCGCGGCGTCATCCGCCGGCGACGAGGAAACCGTCGCCGCGGTGCGCCGCGCCGGCCGCTGCGATCTCTTGTTTGTCGCGTACGGCGCGTCGAAGCAGGAACACTGGATCGCGCGCAATCTCCACGAGGTGGACGCGGGAGTGGCCATCGGCGTCGGCGGCGTCCTCGACTTCATGTCCGGCCGCGTGCGCCGCGCGCCCGCGTGGATCCGGCGCATCGGCCTCGACTGGCTCTTCCGTCTTGCCATCCAGCCACAGCGCATCAAGCGGCAGGGGAGCACGATTCCGGTGTTCCTGGCGTTGGTCGTGGCCGAAGCCGTGCGCCGGCGCGCAAGCGCGCGTAGATGATCAGCCCGCCGATGACGATCGCCAAGGCGGCGAACGCGTAGAACTTTTCGGTGCGGATGAGCGACGTGGCGAGCCAGCCGAAGAGGGCGCAGAGCGCGTAGACGAGCAGCGCGATCTTGCGCTGCGTCAGCCCCATGCCGAGCAGGCGATGGACGAGGTGCGCGTTGTCGCCGCCGCGCCAGGGGTGGCGGCCGGCGGCGCTGCGTTGGACGATGACGAGCAGCGAGTCGAGTACCGGCACCCCCAGGACAAGCATCGTGCTGGCGATCTTCGCGCCGCCGATGATCGACACCACGCCGAGCGCGTAGCCGAGGAACATCGACCCGGTCGTGCCCATGAAGACGCGCGCCGGGTTGAAGTTGTACGGAATGAACCCGAGGCACGCCCCGGCGAGCGCCAGGGGCAGCAGCGCGATCGTGCTCTGCTGCAGGCCAAGCGATACGAGGACGAGGATGATCGACGCGATCGCGCCGACCCCGCCGGCCAGGCCGTCCATCGTGTCGAGCCAGTTCATCGAGTTCATCATCAGCACGAGCCAGGCGATCGTCGCCGGCACGGCGATCCACGACGGCAGTAGGATCTGGGCGCCAAACGGCGGCGGCGCGAACGGATTGGAGATGCTGCTGATGGTGATGCCAAACGCGACCGGGACGGCGGCGATGAGCAACTGCGCGAGCAATTGCGGCAGCGCTCCCAGCCGCTTGAAGTCGTCCCACATGGCGCACGGAACGAGCACGGCGACACCGGCGAGAAGGCCGATCGTGCGGTGCATCTCCTCGGGCACGCGCGGCGCGACGAGCAGGCTGAGCACGACCGCGACACAGAACGCGAGGTAAATACCGTGCCCACCGGCGCGCGGGATGGGCAGACGCTGCACTTCGCCGGATCGGGGTACGTCGACCAGGCCGACGGCGCGGCTCCAGCGAGCCGCCAGCGGCGTGAGCACGCTGCTGGCGGCGAGGGCGGTGGCAAACGTGGCAAGCATCGGCCACGTAAACGGGTTCGTCACGTCGACGTCTTCGGAGAGTTCGACAAGTCTGGCGGTCCATACCGCGCGGCGGTCCCGGATGCTGCCGGTGCAGTCGCGAGTCTGCCTTCAGGTGTGGCCGGCGGTCTCGCCGCAGACTCCGCCACAGATTGTAACGCGCTCGCGGCGGCGAAGACGGCGGAGCGGATCGTCGTCGACGGCGAGTCTGCCTCGAGCAACCTGGCGACCTCTCGCACCCCCGCATCGACGTGTGCGACGTCGACCGGCGGCACGCCGCGTACGGCGAGCACGCCCGGCAACAGCGTGCGTTTGAGCCACTCGTGTGGCGCGCAGAGCGGCTCGGCGAGGCGCTCGCCCGGACGCAAGCCGGTAACGACGATCGCGGGCTCGCCCTGGCACGGCCGGAGCACGGCAAAGAGCCGCGTCGCGATCTCGATTGCGGTGACCTCGTCGCCGGCATCGGGCGCGACGACGAGCACGCGGTCGTCAAAGCACGCCGCGTGGAGCAGCAGCACGATGGCGTGTTCCGGCGTGATCCAGTACCGGCGCATGTCGCGATGCGTAATCGTCAGCGGCTGCCCGGATTCGATCTGGCGGATGAACGTCTCGGGCGCTGAGCCCTGGCTGCCGAGCACGTTGACGAAACGCACGATCGTGCAGCGCGGCCCGCCTGTTTCGGCCGCCGCCTGGAGCATCCCTTCCACCAGCCGCTTGGTCGCGCCATACAGGCTCGGCGGCGCGATCGCCTTGTCGGTCGACGGATAGACGATCTGGGTGACGCCCGCGTCCCGCGCGGCCTCGATCACGACGCGCGCGCCGAGCACGTTGGCCTCGGCAAATGCGACCGGATCTTCTTCGCCCCACGGCACCTGTTTGTACGCTGCGAGGTGATACACCAGATCGGGCGACTCGCCGGCAAAGACGCGGCGCAGACGGCGCGCGTCGCGTACGTCGCCGAGCACCGCGCGTAGCGGTACGTCCGGCCGGGCGGCGAGCAGCGCCTGCCGGAGCCGAAAGAGGCTGCTTTCGTGCTGGTCGTAGAGCACGAGGCGTCTGGGCGACGCATTCGCCAGCGCCAGCGTCAGCGGCCGGCCGAGCGAACCTCCGGCGCCGGTCACGAGTACCGTCTTCCCTTCGACTCGCCCTTGCACCGCCGCCTCGTCGAGCGCAAACGGCGCGCGGCCGGTGATGACGTGCCAGTCGATGGTCGCGGACGTCGCCTTCAACCCTTGTTTCACAAAGGGAAGGGTAAACGAAGGGACGGCGGTGTTTGGCTGGGACCGCGTTGATGACGTCATTTGCTGGCGCTCTGCGTCGTCGAGACCGGCGCGCCACTGCTCAGTGGTATGCCGAGCACGGCCGCGAGCCGGCGCTGGATCTGGCGCTTGAGCGGCGCGGTGTTTTCGTCGGTATCGAGCGGCTCGGTTACGAAGTAACGCACCGTATTCGCCAGCCGGCGCACCGCCGCGTCGAGGTCGGCGTCGCCTTGGTCGTACGGCAGTCCTTCGGCAAGCAGGCCGGCCGCGTTCGAGATGTGGACGCCGGTGATCCAGGGCAACAGGGGAGCGATGAACTCCCCGAGCGACGCCGGACCGCCGCGCGCCCGATAGTACGCCACCGCCCGCGCCATGTTCTCGTCGTCGTTCGTCGTTCGTCGTTCGTCCGCCCCCTCGGCGCCGGTAAACGCATTGACCGCCAACTGGGCGTGCGACGTATCGAGTGTTAGTCCCAGTCCCGGCACCGCGCGCACGCAGTCGAGCAGGTCGCGGGGCTCGACGCCGATCGGCGTGTAGATAAAGGCAGCGCGGCGCATGCGGCAGATGGGGGGAACGTTCTCGATCAGCGGCACGAGTCCGGCGTCACGGCAGAGTTGGACGTACCAAGCCAGGAACGGAAACGAGCGTTCGAGCGCCTCGCGACGCTGCGCCTCAGAAAGGACGGCGCCGTCGGGCGAGCCCTCGACACAGTGGATGTTGACCGCCACAGCGCCGAGGGATGCCGCCAGCCGCACCAGCCGGCGGGTCAGCTCGCGATCGACCTCGCGGCTGCGGCCGATTCCGAACAACTCGCCATCGAGCGACCAGACCGGGCCTTCTACCACCCACGTGAACGCCGGCGGTGGCGCAAGGGCCGTGAACCGCGCCGCCAGCGCCTCGAACCACGATTCGCCGAAAACGTCGTCCTCATGAATGTAGAGCTCGACGCCATCCGGCACCGGGGCACGCAGCCTGTCGGCGAGCTGCGCCGGCGTCGGGCGCGCCTTGAGCAGAATGAGGGGACGTGCCCGGCGATGCATCTGGCCACCATCCATCAGATACCGCCCTCTTGCCGAGCACGGTAGTGCGCCAAGATCTCCGGCACGGCAGCGGCAAGCGTCCGGCGCGGCTGCCACCCCGCGGCAAACAGGCGCGAATGGACGGCGAACGAGGGCTGACCTCCGCCCTCCGGCAATCGTACCGTCACCGCTAGGCCCCTCGCCGCCGCTGCCTGTTCGACGAGCCGTGCCACGACGGTCACCGTCGCCACCTCCGATGCGGCGTTCGCCGGCGCGTAGACACCGCTGTCCGCTCTTCCACCCGACTCGTCCGGGGCGGCGCGGAGGAGCGCGTCGACGGCGTCGTCGAGGTGAACGAAGGCCATCGGCCGCAGCCCGCCGGCATGCACTTCCAGCGCCTCGCCGGCGAGCGCGCGCAGGCAGAACGCGTGGGGGACGGTGACGAACCGCGGCTCCTGCTTGGTCACGGGCCCCACGCCGTAGACCACACCCAGGCGCACCGGCGCAACGCGCAGCCCACGACCGAGCGCATACATTTCCGCCAGCTTCTCGACGTAGATCTTGGAGAGATGCGACAGGTCGCGCACCGCGCCGTAGCGCCGGTCCTCGTCGACCCGGCCTTCGAGAGCGCTGCCATAGACGTGGAACGAGCTGCCGTAGATCACCGGTGGATTGTCGTGACGCAGCGCGGCCTCGAACACCAGCCGCGGGCCGCGCAGGTTCGTTTCCTCGGTGTACTCGGGTGGCGCCGCCTGCGGGTGTGCGCTCGCCTGCGCGGCGAGCATGAACACCGTTTCGACGGGCGCCGCGGCGGCGAAAGCGCGCTCGACGTCGGCCGCCGAGCGCACGTCGCCGGCGAGCAATGTGAACCGGCCGCCGGCGTCGCTCGCCAAGCGCTCGAGCGCGGCGCGGTCGGTGCTAAAGCCGTTGTCCAGCCCGACGACACGCCGACCGCGTGCGAGCCGGTCGGCAGCGAGCGCGGCCCCCAGATAGCCGGTGCCGAAGATCAGGACGGTCACGAGACGATACCGCCGGTGAAGCGTGGGCGACGTGAGCGGTGCGCTACCGGCGACTCCGGTGTCGCCGAGGCCCGGAACAGCATGGGGTTACCGGCTGCCGGCCACCGCGGCGACCGGTGCTGCTTCCGCGAGATAGGCAGCGACGACCTGAGCAAGGCCGTCGCGCAGCGCAGCGGTGGGCGTCCAGCCGAGCTGTTCGCTGATGTGCGTCGGGTCGAGGGCGTTACGACGCACCTCGCCCGGCTTGGGCGGCTGGTACTCCGGTGGTGCATCGTATTCGGTCAACACGGCCAGGAGCGCGTAGGTCTCATTGATCGACGTCTCGACACCGGTCGCGACGTTGTACACCGCCCACGGGCGCGGCGCGGAATCGGCGGCGAGGAGGTTCGCCCGGACGACGTCGTCGACGAATACCAGGTCGCGCGTCTGTTCGCCGTCGCCATAGATCACCGGCCGCTTCCGGGCGAGCATACGCCGCGCAAAAATCGTGATCACGCCGGCCTCAGTTTCCTCGGCTGCGGCCGGGCCGTAGACCGAGCCGTAGCGCAGCGCCACGGCGTGCAGGCCGCGCGACCGCGCGAAATACGCACAGTACGCCTCGGCCGCGGCTTTGGAGATGCCGTACGGCGAAATCGGCGCAATCGGCGCCGATTCCGGCGTCGGCAGCATCGCTGCATCGCCGTAGATCGCGGCCGACGACGCAAAGATATACCGGCCGGTACCGTCCTGCGCTGCACAGCGCAGGACGTTGAGCGTGCCGACGATATTCGCCTCGGCGTCGCCGCGGGGGTCGATCAGCGCCCGGCGCACGTCCTTGAGCGCTGCGTGATGGCTGACGAGGTCGAAAGGACCAAACGAGGCGAACACCTCTTCGAGCGCCGGACCGGCGACGTCGACCTGGCAGAAGTGCGCGCCCGCCGGCACCGCGTCGCGCCGGCCGGTGATCAAGCTATCGACGACGACGACCGAGTCGCCGCGTGCCACGTGCGCGTGCGCCAGCGCGCTGCCAATGAATCCGGCGCCACCGGTAATCAGAACCCGCATGTCGTGATCCGTTCAACAGGCTAGAACGGCGATACGCGCGAAGTGTAACACCAGGGCCGTTGACCACCGAGAGCGGTGTGCCGTTAGCCATCCAATGTGAACACGACCTTGACTTCCGTTAGAGATGGTGTAGAAGTGTGGCATGGAACTTGCTACATAATGACCAACGAGACGCACAGTGCGGAAACGCATGGTCTGAGGCGCCTCGCCGCGGTGTGGGCGTGGCGGCCGCCGCGGTGCAGCAAGTTCCTGTGCGCCTGATCATCACTGGCCCATCATTAGTCCGGTGTGCGCCGCTGTGACGATAGGCGCCAATGCAGTCGCGCGTAGTAGTGGAGGCCAACGTCATGGTGTCGGCGATGAGGACGCACGCATCAGAGAAGGTGGTTGTTACCCCGATTCAACAGCAGGTACTGCAGGGGCTTGTCAACTGCGGCGGTGCCTGCCCCTACAAGCAACTCTTCCGGGTCTGCTACGGCATGCGGTGGGACGACATGCCCAGCGTCGAGCGCAGCCGCCTCGGCGTTTCGGTGCGTGGGCTCGAAAAGAAGGGCATGGTGGAGATCAGCCGTCGCTGGGGAACTTGGGGTTACGGCCAGCCGGAGACGGTCACCATCACCGACACCGGTCGCAAGCACGCCGAGGTGGTGTAGCTCGCGGCGCTTGGCTGGTAGTCAGGTGGTAATCACCACCTGCCCCAACGCGCGGACGTACTTCGCCGGGCAGCTATACTTTGGCCATTGCATACTCCCGCAATGAGTGCGCAGAGCGACGCGCGTGACCAGAACGCCGAGCGCGACGAACTGCGTCTGCTCGAGGAAGCGCTCGGGCACCAGTTCCGCGATCGGTCGATCCTCGTCCAGGCCCTTACCCATCGCTCCTTCGTTCACGAACACCCGGAAGGCGGCAAGCACACGAACGAGCGGCTGGAGTTCCTCGGCGACGCGATCTTTCACTTCGTCGTGGCCGACGAGGTCTTCAACGCCTATCCCGACGCGCCAGAAGGGACGCTGACGGCGCTGCGAGCTTCGCTCGTCTGCACGCCTGGCCTGGCCGCGATTGCCGAGGACCTCGGCCTGGCGCGCTTCGTCCGGGTGAGTCGCGGCGAAGCGACGATCGACGGCCGCGGCCGGCAGAGTATTCTGGCCGACGCGCTCGAGGCAGTCGTCGCCGCGGTGTATCGTGACGCCGGACTCGAGGCCGCGCGTGACTTGGTGCGTCGCCTGGTGCGGCCGCGCATCCCCATCGCCGCCGCGCAGTCGGGTACATCCAACGCCAAGGGGCGTCTGCAGGAGATCGTGCAGGCCATCGAGGGCGTGACGCCGGTCTACCGCGTACGCGAGCGCTCGGGACCGGTCCACGCCGAGCACTTCGTCGTCGAGGTCGTCGCCGGCGACCGCGTGCTCGCCCGCGGTGAGGGGCAGGGGAAACGATTCGCCGAACAGCAGGCCGCGCGCGCGGCCCTCGCCAGTCTCGCCTACGATGACGAAGCCGGCGCCGCCGAGGGGGCGGCTACGGCGAACACGAATGCTCTGACGACCGTGAGGGCCGGCGACTGACGACCTAACCACTGCCTGCCGCTTGCTGCCCACTGCCCATCGCTCGCCGCTCATCGTCCACCGTCTACTCGCCCATGTCCAGTCTCGCACCTGGCGAACGTGCCGGCCGCGTGCGCCTCAAGCGTCTCGATCTCCTCGGCTTCAAGACGTTTGCCTCGCGCGCGACGCTGGAGTTCGCCCCCGGCATCACGGCGATCGTCGGCCCAAATGGCTCGGGTAAGTCGAATGTTGCGGATGCAGTACGCTGGGTGCTGGGGGAGCAAAGTCTCAAGCTGTTGCGCGGCCGGCGCTCGGAGGACGTGATCTTTGGCGGCGGCGCCGGTCGCGCGCCCGTGGGCATGGCCGAGGTCAGCCTCACATTCGACAACTCCGAGGCGGCGCTACCGGTCGAGTTCACCGAGATCGCCATCGGCCGGCGCGCGTTCCGTTCCGGCGAGAACGAGTACCACTTGAACAAGAGCCGGGTGCGACTTCGCGACATCGTCGATCTGCTCTCGCGCGCCGGCGTCGGCCAAAACGGCCACAGCGTCATCGGCCAAGGGCTGGTCGACCTGGCGCTCTCGCTGCGGCCCGAAGAGCGTCGCGGGCTCTTCGAGGACGCTGCCGGCTTGCGGCGCTTTAACGCGAAGCGTGATGAGGCCGACGGCAAGCTCGCCGAAGTCCACGCGAACGCGACGCGCGTCGCCGACCTGATTGCCGAGCTGGAGCCCCGCGTGGCGCAGCTCCAACGGCAGGCACGACGGTCGCAGGACGAGGCGCGCCTACGCGCCGCATGGCGCAGCGCTACCGAAACGCTGCTCGCCCACGAGCGGTGGGAGACCGAACAGGCGCTGGCCGGGCTGCAGCCAGATGCCGCGCGGCACAGCTCGACGAGAGCGGCCGCCGCTGCGGGGGCCGGCGAGGCGGCACAAACCGGCGAGGACGCGCGCCGGCGCCTCGACGAGGCCAGGGCCCGGCTCGTCGCACTGGCGTTCCAGCGCAATACGCTGCGCGACGCGTTCGAGCGCCTCCACCGCCAGGTGGCGGTGCAGCAGGAGCGCCGCGCCGCCGCCGCGCGGCTCGCCGACGGCCTCGACGCCGATCTCAAACGCCTCCTCGCGCGCGTCGAGGAGGCCGAAGCGGCGGTTCCCGCCGCCAACACCGCCACCGAAGAAGCCCAGGCGGCCCTGGCCGCCGCCCGCGCGGCACTGGCCGGCGCGCAGGAGACGCTGCAGGCGAAGCGACAGGCCGGCGCGAACGACGCGGCGGCCCTGGCAGCGGCGCGTGCCGCTGCCGCGGAGGCGACACGCCGGTTGACGCAGGCGACGACAGCGCAAGGCGAGGCCGAGCGCCAGCTCGCCACCGTGACCAAGCAGACGGCCGACGCGGCCGGCGGTCGGGCGAGCGCCGAAGACGCGGCGGCCAGTGCCACCGCGCGACTGGCCGCGCTCGACGAGGCAACCGCCGCGCGCCGGGCCGCCCAAAAGGGGCTCCACGAAAAACGCAGCCTCGCCGCGCAGGCGCGAGCGCAGGCCCAGCAACAGCGTGACACTCTCGCGGCGCAGATTGCGCGCCTGGATCGAGAAATCGAGGCGCTCGGCGTCCGCCTCGCGGTACTCAAAGACCTCTCGCACCAGGCGGGAACGCCGGCCGCGGGAACGGCGGCCGCGCCGAATCCGACCGGACGCGCCGGCCAAGGCACCCGCACCGAGGGCAAGGCCACCGGTGGCACGCCGGGTGGCCGGCCTCCCCTTGGAGACCGAGGTGACCGTGACGAATATGTTCGTGGCCGTCGTCCGCCCTTGCTGTCGCGGGACGGGGGCCAGGGGATCGGGCCGGCTCGCTCGCCCGGCCAACCCGACGAAGCGGCGACGTTGGCGGGGCACCTCGAGGTCGCGCCGGAGCTCGAGGCGGCCGTCGCGGCGGCGGCCGGCGCCAGCCTCGAATGGGTCGTCGTCGAGACATTCGATCAGGCCGCGCGCTTGGCGCGGGCCAACGCGCAGCGCGGTGATCGGCGAATCACGTACCTCGCCCGTGACCGCGCCGAGCGAGCGGCCGGCGCGGCGCGCGCCACCATCCCGGCGCACGACGGCGGCCGGGGATACCTGATCGAGCTCGTCGCCGCGCCGGGCGCGGCCGGGCTCTCCGAAGCGGCGATCGGACGCGCGTATCTCGTCGAGAATCTCGACGCCGCGCTCGCGCTCGACGCCTTGCTCGATCGGCTAGGCCAGCAGACTGCACCAAACCGGCCGTCGATTGTCACGATGAGCGGCGAGCTCGTCGACCGGTCCGGCGCGATCACCTCCGGCAAGCCTCCCCCGGCCGCCGGCCTGCTCCAGCGGCTGCGCGAGATGCGTGACCTCGAGCGGCGGCTGGCGCACGCGCAGGCGACGCGCGCGCCGCTCGCCGCCGCGCACGCCGAGCGGTGCCTCGAGGTCGAGCGCCGGCAGCAGGAAGAGCGCACGTACGAACAGGAGCTGCGCGCCCTACAACAGCAGGAGTCGCGCGAAGACGGCGAGCGACGCGGGTTGACGCAGCAGCAAGCGAAGCTGCACAAAGACCTGGCGTGGTGGGAGGAGTTCGCCGGGCGCGCCCAGGCGCAGGAAACGCACCTCCGGGACCGGTTGCGTGCGCTTGCCGAGCAGCGGCGCCGGGCTGAAATCGCCCAGGCGCAGGCCGCCGAGTCGCTGGAACGTCTGGCGGCGAGAGCGGCCGAGCGAGAGCACGAGCTGGCCTCACTTGCCGAACAGGCGGCAGCCGCGCGCACCGCCGCGGCGGTCGCCGAGCAGCGGCTGGCCCAGGCGACACAACGCGCCGCCGCGGCGGCGGCAACCGCGGCCAACGCGACCTCAGAACTCAACACAGCGCAGACGCGCCGCTCGAAGGTGCATGAGGAGGTCGCGCAACTCGACCAGGCGCTGGAGCAGGGCAGGACGGAACACGCCGCGCACGGCGCACGCCTCGACGCGGTCGAGCGCGAGCTCGGCGCCGGTCGTGCGCAGGTGGCAGCCCACGAGACAGCGCTCGAGCAGGCACGCGGCGCGGCCGAGCGCGCCCGCGCCGAAGCGGCGCAGGCCGAGCGCGAGCTGGCGCTGCTCGAGGCGAAGCGCGCGACCTTGGAGGAGCGCCGGCACGCCCTGCACGAGCACGCCGCACGCGACATCGGCGACCTGCCGCCGGCGCGCGAGAGCGATACGCCGCCCGACCAGCTCGCCGACCGGTTGACGGCACTGCAGAACCGGCTGCGCGCCTTGGGACCGGTTAACCAGGTGGCGCTCCAGGAACACGCCGAGGCGAGCGAGCGGCTGGCCTTTCTGCGCACGCAGCTCGCCGACCTGCGTGCTGCTGCCGCCAAGCTGGAGGCGACCAAATCCGAGCTCGAGGCCGGCGTGCGGGAGGGCTTCGTCCAGACGTTCGAGGCGGTAGCGGAACATTTCCGCGACTATTTCCGCCGCTTGTTTGGCGGCGGCGACGCCCGCCTCGTGCTGACCGACGCCAACAACGTGATCGACACCGGCGTCGACATTGTCGCGCAGCTTCCGGGCAAGCGGCGCCAGGAGCTGGCGTTCCTCTCCGGCGGCGAACGGGCGCTCGTCGCCGCCGCACTCCTGTTCGCGCTGCTCAAAGCCCGCCCCAGTCCGTTCTGTGTAATGGACGAGGTCGACGCCGCCCTCGATGAGGCCAACGTCGGTCGGTTTTGCGAGGTGTTGGAGGAGCTGTCTGCCGAGACACAATTCGTACTGGTCACGCACAACCGGGCGACGATGGAACGAGCCGATGCCCTTTACGGCGTCACACTGGGCGAAGACGGCGTCTCGCGCGTCGTCTCGCTCAAGCTGCCGGACGATCGCGCCGATCGAAACGGCGCCGCGCACCACGAGGTCAACGGTATGACCCGGCGGGACGCCGGCGCCGCCGGTGCGCACCAACCGGGAATCGCCGCCGCGGGTAGGCGCGTGCGATGAGTACGGGGGGCAGTTGACGTAAGGCGGTTTGTGTCAAACTCTCGACTCGGTACGGTGCGATTATTGCCCAGCTTTCCCGTTGGTAGGTTGTAGGATGAGCCGCATGAGCGGAACGATGCCGGCCGCGACTCCAATCGTGCTCCACGAGCGCTACGAGCTCGGCGGCCTGATCGCCGAAGGCGGGATGGCGCAGGTATTCCACGGGCGCGACCGGCTGCTTGATCGCGACGTTGCGATCAAGATTCTGCGAGCGCAGTACGCTGCCTCGCCCGACTTTCTCGATCGCTTCCGGCGCGAGGCGCGGATGGCGGCGTCGCTGCCACACCCGCACCTGGTCAACGTCTACGACGTGGGAGAGGACGCCGGGCGCCATTACATTGTGATGGAGCTGCTGCCCGGCCGGACGGTGAAGGAGCTCGTCGCGCGCGGGCCGCTCCCGCTCGAAACCGCGATTGAGCTCGCACGCCAGGTCGCCCTAGGCATGGCGTTGGCGCACCGCCGGGGCCTCGTCCACCGTGACCTCAAGCCACAAAACATTCTGCTCACCGAAGATGGGCAGGCCAAGGTGGCCGATTTCGGGATCGCCCAGGCTGCCGAAACGGCGCACCTAACCGTACCGGGAACGGTGTGGGGCACGGTGCACTACATTGCGCCGGAGCAGGCGCAGGGCGTGCGGCCCGACGCGCGCAGCGACATTTACTCGCTCGGCGCGATGTTCTTCGAATTGCTGACCGGTAGGCCGCCGTACGACGGCGCGACGCCGGCGGCGATCATGATGAAGCACGTCTACGATCCGGTGCCCCAGGCGCGCGCGATCAACCCCGTGCTGCCGGCCGCGATCGAGGGCGTTCTCCGGCAGGCGATGGCCAAGGCGCCCGCCGAGCGCTTCCAATCGATGGACGAGTTCGCGCAGACTCTGGTCGGCGTGCGGGTCGCCGCGGCGGCCGAGACGATGGCGTGGGCGCCGGTTGGGCCGTCCGGCCCGGCGAGCCGCTCATCGCCGGTCACGGCGGCGCCGGGAACGACCGGCGGTTCGCGAACGGCGACGGCCGGCCAGCGGTGGCCGGCGCCGTCCGGCGACCAGACGGCGGCGTTTCCCGTCCGTTCGGCCGGCGCACGCGGCGGACCATCGTACGAGCTCCTGCCGCCGCGTGCGGTCGCGGGACTTGCGCCCGCCGCGGGCGCCGACGTCGTTCCGGCCCGGCGGGCGCGTCGGCGCGTCCCGGCGTGGGTGCCGATACTGCTCGCCGCCTCGGTGCTGGCGTTTTTCGGCCTCATGGCCGTCGGCGCGTTCGTCGCACGCGAAGTCGCCATCCCGGGGGGGCAGCAGACACGCGTCACGGCGACGACGACGCCCGAACGCGCCACACCTACGGTGGCGCCGACCGCGGTGCCGCTCGTACCGGTACCCGGCGTCGTGGGTGATCCGGTCGCCAAAGCGCACGAGAAGCTCACCGCTGCCGGCCTCACGGTGGAGGTGTTCGAGGACTTCAGCCGGGACGTTCCAACCGGCAACATCGCGTCTCAGGATCCGGCGGCCAACGCGCAGCTCGAACAGGGCAAGCCGGTCAAGCTCGTCGTCAGCAAGGGTCCGCAAAAAGCGACCATACCCAGCGTGCTCGGCTCGAACGACGACGAGGCCGTCGACAAGCTGACCAAGGCGGGCTTCACCGTCGTCAAGATGGAAGAGTTTTCGAGGCAGTGGGCCGCCGGCACGGTCTTCGAGCAATCGCCGCGCGGCGGCGAGGCCAACGTTGGCTCCGAAGTGACGATCAAAGTCAGCAAAGGCCGCGACCAGGTCGTCGTGCCCGCAGTGCTGAGCATGCCTGAAGCCGCAGCACGCGAGCGTCTGGCCAAAGAGGGCCTCAAGATCGAGGTCGTCTACGAGCCGTATGCCGGTGTCGAACCCGGCCAGGTTTTCACTCAGGAGCCGATTGCCAACGAGAAGGTCGACCGTGACACGACGGTGCGGATCAAGGTCCGGCGCGATCCCACGCCGGCGCCGCCCACCGCGACGGCCGTTCCGTCGACGCCCACGCCGGCCCCTACGTCCGTGCCGACGAGAGCGCCGGCCGCGCAGCCGACGGCACCGCCGACCGCCGCTGCCACCGCAGCGCCGACGACTGCTCCTACCGCGGCGCCGGCAACCGCTGCAACCGCCGCCGCGACGAGGCCACCCGGCACCCCGACGCGGTGAGTAGGCAGTAGGCAGTAGGCAGTAGGCAGTAGGCAGTAGGCAGTAGTCGGTCGTCGGTGGCCAGAACCGCAGAGCGGTGCCCCCTCGTCCCGTCTCCCCTCGGAGAGGGTGAGGGCAGCCGCGGTTGCCGGCGGCGCCGCAGTGGGGCCGCCGCGGCGGACTACTGCCTACTGCCTACTGCCTACTGCCTACTGCCTACTGCTCGTTGGGCACGGTTGCCGGCTCGGTCGGGACGCGGAACCATTCCAGCGCCTTCTCCAGGGCGACATCGCGCTTTGCTTTCTCGTCTTCTGGTGAAGGCCTGGCCTCGATCACGGGGACGATGCCGTGTCCGTGGATCAGCTTGCCCGCAGGCGTCAGCCACTTGCCGACGGTGACGCGCACCGATGAGCCGTCGGAGAGGTCCCTGGGCACCTGCACTGTGCCTTTGCCAAACGTCTGCTCGCCGATGAGCACGGCGCGGCTGTGGTCGCGCAGGGCGCCGGCGACGATTTCCGACGCACTCGCGCTGCCCCTATTCATCAGCACCGCAAGCGTGATATCGGTCGCCAGGCCGCCGCCGCGCGCCACGGTCTGGCGCCGGTAGCCCGGGCGTTCCTCGATGACCACGACGCTGCCTTCCCTGAGGAACTGGCTGGCCACGTCGATGCCGACGTTGAAGTACCCGCCGGGATTGTCACGCAGGTCGACGATGATGCCGCGAACGCGTTTGCCGCGCATGTCCCGCAGCGCGCGCGTCAACTGCGACACCGTACTCGTTCCGAAAAACCGGATACGCACGTAGCCGATGCCTTCGGCCACCATCCGCGACGTCACCGCTTCAAGCTCGATTCGTGCGCGCGTGAGCTCGAGTTCCACCGGCACGCCTTCGGGATCGTCGAAGCGTTGAACGACCAACCGGACCTTTGTACCGGCGGGACCACCGAGCAACGCCACGACCTCGGCCAGGCTGAGATTACCCAACTCCTCGCCGTCTACGCGCAGCAAGATATCGCCGGTACGCAGCCCGGCCTTGGCCGCTGGGCTGTCTTCGAGCGGCGCCAGGATGACGAAATGGCGCTCCTTGACGTCGACGCTGGCGCCGATCCCTTCGAGGAATCCGTCGAGGGTAGCCTTCTCGACCCGATTGGCCGCGGCGTCGAGGTACGAGGCGTACTCGTCGTCGAGCGCGCCGAGCATGCCCTTGATCGCACCTTGCACCAGCTTCGCCCGGTCGACAGGGCGCCGGTAGTAGTCTCGCTCGACGAAGTTCCACGCCTCCCAGAACACATCGAACTGTGAAGCGAGGTCGTCCGGTGCGTGCGCGTCCGCTCCTGCCGAAGTACCACGTCGCCCACCGGCTTCGACGCTTTGTCCCAGACCGCCGCCGGCCGCGGGCCGCGCGGTCTGGCTCGGCAGCAACCATTGGAGCGACGACGGCGGCGTCGGCGCAAAGCGCGCGGTGAGGAAACCGCCGGCAAAGGAGATGGCCGCGAGCAGTACCGCGGCGACGACGAGTGCACCGTTGCGCCTGATGCCGTATCCGGCTGGTGGCTTTGCGAGCAGGGCCGCGTCGAGCGGAGAGTCTCGCAACCGCGTCGCTTTGAGTATGGCCGGCAACTTCACGCTGCTACTGCCCATGCGGAGCATCTTTGCCTCGGCGGGGCATGGTTTGGCGAAGCAACCGAGCCATCTACCTCAGTCCGACCCCACCGGTGCCGTGCTGCGCTCTACACGCGAGCCGCACGCTGTGCTGGCTCCACAAAACTGTTACTCCGCACCGTACCACAGTCCACGGTAATTGGGCCATCTGCCGGGCCACGGCGGAGGTCGAATGCCCGGCAGGCGTCGCTGGAACGAGCGCCACGTCCTATCTTTTGGCCGCGTTCGTCGTTCGTACGTAAAGAGAGGCGGTTACACGTTAGTCATGGGCGAGGAGTTGCCACGCGTGCCAGGGCGGAATGCTGTGGTGCAACCCAATCGAGCCGCCGTAGAGTGCGCGGTGTGCGGCGTGTCTCTTGGCAAGCGCGTGCGGAAGGGAAGAACGGTCTGCCGCGTGTGTGCGGCAAAGTCCGCCTATTCATACTTAGAGACAGCGCTGGCCACTCCGCGCCGGCGCCGGCCAGGTAAAGCATGAGGCGTGATGGGTACACGGATCCCGTCGGCGGCGTGGCATGGAGCGTACCTTTGTTCGGCATTAGGCTTGGCGCGCTACTTCGGCAGATATTGTCGCGGGTTTTTCACACCGCCGGACACGAAGACCTCGAAGTGCAGGTGTGGCCCGGAGGTGATGCCGGTCATGCCGATGTAGCCGATGATCTGCCCGCGCTTTACCCGGTCGCCTTCCTTGACCGTCGGTAGATAGGCCCTATCGTCGAGGTGAGCGTACAGCGTCGAGACGGTGGGACTGTGGCCGACCACGACCATCATGCCGTATGACTGTGACGGCTTGCCCGGCACCGCCAGCCCGCGCTTGAGCACGATACCGTCGCCGGCCGCCGTGATCGGCGTGTAGAGCTTTTGCGCCAGGTCGATCCCGGTGTGGAAGCTCTGCGCAAACGTTCGCTCGCCGAATTCGGTCGTGACGACGGGATTGGCGACCGGCCAGACGAAGCCGTAGCTCGACGGCGCTACGCCGGACGTCTGAATCGAGCCCGGCAGGGGAACCACCGTAGGTACGGTCACGACGGGCGGCGGTGCGACGGCGGTCCGCCCTCCGCCGGCCCCAGGCGCTGCCGCACGGGACTGCGCTGCCTGCGCCGCCGCGGTCGCGCGCGCGGCAGCGGCGGCCTGCGCGGTGGCGGTCGCTTGGGCCTGGCGCTGCGCTTCGAGCCGGCGCTGCTCTTCCTGGCGGCGGAGCGCCTCCAGGCGCTGCCGCTCGATCTCCTCGAGCTCACGCTGGTATTGGGTCTGCAGCGCCATGATTTTCTGCTGCTCGGCCCTTGCCTGCTGATCCCACTCCGAGAGCACTGCCTCGGCCTGCCGCTGTTCGCTCTGCGCCCGCGCGACCAGGACCGCCTGCTCGTTGCGTCGTGAGACGAGCACGTCTCGCTGCCGGTCGATCTCATCGCGCAGCGCGACGGCTTCGGCCCTCATGGACTTCAGGGCTTCGCGCGCCTTCATCAACTCGTCGTACTCGGCGCGAAGCTGCCCGAGCAAGCGGTTGTCGACGCGGGTGACCGCCTGAATCATGGCGATGCGGCGCAGCGCATCGCTGAAGTCACGCGCCGCGAGAAGCTGCTCGAGTGGGGACGTGCGCGTGAACTTGTACAGGCCGCGCAGGCGGGTGCCGTAGACGGCGGCGCGCTGCTCGACCGCCGTTTCCTTCTCGGCAATCTCCCCTTCGAGCGCCTGCCTCTCCGCATCCACGCGCACGAGCGCATCTTCCGCTTCGCGCAGCTTATTGACGGCGCCCAGGAGCTCCTGGTCGACTCGGCGCAGCTCGGCCTGGTAGCCGCTCGTCACCTGGCGGAAGTCCTCGACGACCGACTGCTGACCCTGGCGCCGTGACGCAAGGTCTTTGAGCGCCTGCTGCGCCTGGCCGATCTTCGACTGTAGATTGGTAAGCGTGTCGGCGCTGGCCGATGCCGGCGCAAGGAGCGCGGCAAGTACAGCCAGCAGGCACAGCGCCGCCGCTGCGCGCAACCCGGAGAATGGCCCCCACGACCGGCGCGTGGGTCTAGTGGCCGTAGCATGGGAGCTTTTCTCCCGCAAGCGGTCGCTAGGGCTGGGTGCGCGTAAGACTTCCGGATGCGGGGAGGACGTGTAGGGGCGTATCGACATACGCCCGGCCGCCGCCCAGGGCGTATGTCGATACGCCCCTACAGACCGTGGTCGGTCCCCGGAACAATTGCCTGCACACCTAGGGCTCGCCCGCTCGCCCGCTCGCCCACTCGCCTGGACGTCGCTCATCCCGCCGCCCTTCCGGCCACCGCCGCCACGCTGGGATAAAGCCCGCTGTCGTCCGGCACGACCGAATGAATGCCGGTCTGCGTGAGCACGCTTGGACCGCTGGGTGGGACCACCGGATGGAGCGCGCTCGAGCTGCTGGTGATCGACGGATCGAGTCCGTCGGGCCGGCCGGCCACCGTTCCCGATAGGCCGGGCGTAAACCGACCATACCGTTGGTCGCGCACGATCCGGCCGGCGGCGAGCTCGATCACACGCCGCTTCATGCGGTTGACTACCTCCTGGTCGTGCGTCGCCACAAGCACCGTCACGCCGCGGCGGTTGATCTCCGCCAGCAACTGGATGATCTGCAGCGACGCGTCCGGCGGGAGATTAGCGGTCGGCTCGTCGGCGAGGAGCAGCCTGGGCGAACGGACGATCGCGCGCGCGATCGCGGCGCGTTGCTGCTCACCGCCGCTCATCTGCTGCGGGAAGCGCCTGGCATGCGCGGTCAGTCCAACGAGCTCCAGCGCCTCCATTGCCAAGTCCTTGGTCTTGCCCCGCCGTGGCGACCCGCTGACTTGCAGTGCGAGGGCCACGTTCTCGAAGACCGTCTTTTCGGGAAAGAGGCGGATATCCTGGAACACGATGCCGATCTGCTGGCGAAACGTCGAGACGCGCTTCTCCGGCAGCAGGCGCAGATCGTGCCCCGCGACGATCACCACGCCCGACGAGGCCACTTCGGCGCGGATGAGCAGCTTGAGGAGCGTGCTTTTGCCGGCGCCGTTGCCGCCGACGAAAAAGACGAAGTCGTCGCGCGGCACCGTTAGCGTGATACCGGCCAGCGCTTCCTTGCCGGTGGTGTAGGCCTTGACGACGTTGCGCAGGACAATCACGGGAGTTCCTGGTTCCGAGTTCCTGGTTCCGAGTGCGCGGCTGTCCGTCCCATCCTGTGACGAGGAACTCGGAACCAGGAACTCGGAACTCTCAGCTACACGTCGAGAAACCGACGGACCGAGATATAGCTGCCCGCAGCGCCGATGGCAACGCCGACGGCCGCGGTCAGTCCACTTAGTTTCAACGGAAAAGTTGGATCAAGGTTCACCGGCAGAAATTGCACCAGGGAAAGGAACTGCGCTTGCATCGGACGGTACGCCGCGCCAACAAGCAGCACCGCGGTCGTCGCGCCGATTAGTCCATAGAGCACGCCTTCGAGCACGAACGGCCAGCGGATGAACCAGTCGGTCGCGCCGACGAGCTTCATGATTTCGATCTCCTGGCGTCGCGAGTACACCGCGAGTCGAATCGTGTTGACGATGACGAACAGGGTGACGCCCAACAGGCCGGCTACCATTACCGCGCCGGCGATACGGGTGAAGCGGGAAATGCGCAGGAGATTGTCGAGCACGTCCTGCTGCACCGGGACTTCCTCGACGTACGGCAGCGTGCGCAGCGATGACGCGAGCGCCGGAATACGGCTGGGGTCGCGCAGGCGCACTTCCACCGTCGCCGGCAGCGGGTTACCGGTGACCATCTCGAGCAGGTCGGTACGATCGGCGAGTTGCGCTTTCAGGCGCGCCATCGCCTCATCCTTGGAGAGATAGACCGCTTGCAGCACGTCGGTCTCAGAGCGCAGCCGATCGGCAAGCGCGATGCCCTCGGCTGGGCCGACGTCATCCTTCAGATAGACGATGAGGTCGACCTTCTGCTCGAGCGCGTGCAGCGCGACGTTGAGATTACTCAACACGATGACGAAGGCGTTAAGCAGAAGCATCATCACCATCGTGGCGAAGACGGCCGCGACGCTCATCGTCCGGTGGCGCCAAAAGCTGACCACCGCCGTGCTCACGGCGTAGCGGCCGACCTCGACGACTCGCAAGAGGGGACGCATCACGGGCGTTGCGTTTGTGGTGATCAGGTCGTTGTCAGGTAGTGATCAAGTGGTTGTCAAGTGGTGATCCCCGCACCGCGTACCACCTGACCACCACTTGATTGGGGGGCACATACTCTGCTTCTGTGAAGCGCAGCTACGCGTAGCCGGCGTTTTTCTGGTCGCGCACGATGCGGCCGCCTTCCAGCGCCACGACACGCCGGCGCATCGTATTCACCAGCTCGCTGTTGTGCGTCGCGATGACAATCGTGGTGCCGAGCGCGTTGATGCGCACGAGCAGTTGAACGGTCTGGGCCGCCGTAACGGGATCGAGATTACCCGTCGGCTCGTCGGCGACAAGCACCGACGGCCGTCGCACGAGCGCGCGCGCAATGGCCACCCGCTGCTGCTCGCCGCCGGAGAGGTGGCAGGGAAAGCGATCGGATTTGTCCGCCAGGCCGACGAGGTCGAGCGTCTCGGGCACCATCTGCTGGATTTCCATGCGTGAATAGGCGGAGACCTGCAGGGCGAAGGCGACGTTCTCGAATACCGTCTTGTCGGGCAACAGCTTGAAATCCTGGAAAATGACGCTGACCTTGCGCCGCAGGTCCGGGAGCTCGCGGCGCCGCAGACGCGAGAGGTCCTGCCCGTCGACGAAGACGCGGCCGCGCGAGGGCAGCTCGTCGCGGATCAGCAGACGGATGAACGTGCTCTTTCCGGCGCCGCTCGGGCCGACGAGGAAGACGAAGTCGCGCTCGGGGATCTGTAGATTGACCTCGCTGAGCGCCTGGACGCCGTTTGGGTACTGCTTGCAGACGTCGTGGAGAACGATCATGGCTGCACGGCGATCACCGAAACGAGATGATAGCAGCCAGGCGTACGTCTGCCGGATTAGGCGGCCCCGATCTGGCTGTGCAGCCAGGCGCGCATGAAGTCGTCGAGCGCGCCGTCGAGCACGGCTTGGGTGTTGCTCGTCTCGTGCCCGGTGCGGGAGTCTTTGACCAGGTTGTAGGGATGCAGCACATACGAGCGGATCGAGTTGCCGAACCCGGCGCCGACGTGCTCGCCCTTGAGCCGGCGCTGCTCGGCCTCGACTTCGGCCAGGCGCCGTTCCAGCAGCCTTGCTCGTAGAATGCGCATCGCTACCTCGCGGTTCTGCGCTTGCGAGCGCTCGTTCTGGCAGGTGACAACGATTCCCGACGGCTTGTGCGTGAGCCGCACCGCGGAGGACGTCTTGTTGACGTGCTGCCCGCCGGCGCCCGACGAGCGAAACACGTCCATTTCGACGTCGTCGGGATTGATCTCGACGTTGAGATCGTGCTCGACGAGCGGCATCGCCTCGACGAGCGCGAACGACGTGTGCCGGCGCTTAGCGCTGTCGAACGGCGAGATGCGCACCAGCCGGTGGCCGCCGCGCTCGCCTTTGAGGTACCCATACGCGTACTCGCCGTCGATCTGTATCGTCGCGCTCTTGATACCCGCCTCTTCGCCGGGGGTCAAGTCGAGGATTTCGCTCTTGTAGCCGCGTTTTTCGGCCCAGCGCAGGTACATGCGCAGAAGCATTTGGGCCCAATCCTGCGACTCGGTACCGCCTTCGCTGGCGTGGATCGACAGAATGGCACCGCTGGCGTCGTACTCGCCGCTCAGCGCAAGCTGGAACTCGAGCTCGCTGAAGCGCTCGCGCAGCTCGTCGTAGTCGCGCTGCACCTCGTCGAGCGTGCTTTCGTCCCCCTCGGCTTCCCCCATCTCCTGCAGTGTGACGAGGTCGTCGATCTGGCTACCAAGTCTGGACCAGGTCTCGATAACCGAGCGGAGCTGATTCAAACGACGCAGCACGCCTTGCGCGTGCTGCGGATCGGACCAGAAGTCCGGCTCGTTGGTGAGCGCCTCGAGGCGCTCGACTTCACGTCGCTTGCCGGCGACGTCAAAGACGCACCTGGTAGTGCTGGATTTTCTGCGCCAGCTCAGAAAGCTGGGATTTTAGGTCTTCAATAGCAACAGGCATAATGGAAATAAACTCAACAAAAGGCTATAAAGTATACAGCAAATTGCGTGAAACGTAAAACGTAAAACGTGAACTTCAGAGCAAGATCATGCGGCGGCGGGCCACGTCTGCGGAGGGACGCCGCATCACAGCTCACGTTTCACGTTTCTCGTTTCACGCCCCTCGCTGCCGCGCCCGCTTCAGCTCCTTCTTGCGCAGCCGCTTGGCTTCAGCTTCCCTGCGGTTGCGCTCGGCGCGCGTCAAGGGGCGGCCGTCTTCGACGGCGACGCGGCGTGGCGCCGCGGCGCCCTCGGGCGGCCGGTTGGTGACCAGATTGCGCATCGACGGCAGCGGCTGCGTCAGCTCGGCCGCGCGGCGCGCCAGAGCCGGGTTCAGCGTGCCGTCGGGCGACGGGCCGTCCTGGCTTCCAGGGCTTGCGCGGCCGCCGGCGAGTCCGGCGACCTCGAGCGGCGCCGTCGGGCCGCCGGCCGACACTTCTGGCGAGCCGTTGGTGGCGGGTGCCGCCGCTACGGCCGCGGGCATTGGTGTGGCGTAGAACTGAATACGGAAGATCGCGGCGGTGATGTTCGCCTGGATCGAATCGAGCAGTTGGTGGAACATGCGGTACGCTTCGGCCTTGTACTCGGTCAGCGGGTCGCGCTGGCCGAATGCACGCAGGCCGATGCCGGCGATCAAGTCGTCGATCGCCGTCAGGTGCTCGACCCACAGCGCGTCGATGATGCGCAGCATCGTGCCGCGCGCGGCGTACTGCATGAGCTGCGGCGTGTACTGCTGCTCCTTGGCTTCGTAGAGCGCCTCGGCCCAGCCCGCAATCGTTTCAGGCAGGGTCTCGCGGTTCTCGCCCTCGAGCGCCTCGGGCCCCTGCTCCAGCTCCGGGCCGAGGATCGACGCAACGGCGTTGTACAGGCCCTCGAGGTCCCACTCGTCGGGTCGCGGCGACTCGGTGTGCTGCTCGACGAGCTTGTTGACCTGCTCGCGCACGATTCCGAGCACGATCGGCTTGACGTCGTGCGCCTCGAGGACCTTGCGGCGCTGGCCGTAGATCACCTCGCGGTGCTTGTTCATCACGTCGTCGTACTCGACGGTGTGCTTGCGGATGTCGAAGTTGTAGCCCTCGACCTTCTGCTGCGCCGACTCGATCGACTTGGATACCATGCCATGCTCGATTGGCTGGTCGTCTTCCAGACCGAGCCGGTCCATTAGCCCGGCAATGCGCTCCGAGCCGAAGCGCCGCATCAGGTCGTCCTCGAGCGCGAGGTAGAACCGCGACGAGCCGGGGTCGCCCTGGCGTCCGGCGCGTCCGCGCAACTGGTTGTCAATGCGACGCGACTCGTGCCGCTCGGTGCCGATGATGTGCAGACCGCCCACCTGGCAAATCCCCTCGGCCTCCGCCGGATCGGGCGGCTGGCCGCCCAGGATGATGTCGGTCCCGCGGCCGGCCATGTTGGTCGCGATAGTGACCGCGCCATTGCGTCCGGCCTGCGCCACGATCTGCGCTTCGCGTTCGTGGTACTTGGCGTTGAGCACCTGGTGCGGGACGCCCCGCCGGCGGAGCATCTCCGAGAGCAGCTCGGACTTCTCGACCGACGTCGTACCGACGAGCACCGGCCGTCCCTCATCGTGCAGCTCCTCGATCTCGTCGACAATCGCTTCGAGCTTCGCCGCCGCCGTCTTGTAGATGAGGTCGGCGTGGTCCTGCCGGATCATCGGCTTGTGGGTGGGGATCTGCACGACTTCCAGGTTGTAGATCTTGCGGAACTCCTCCGCCTCGGTCACCGCCGTACCGGTCATACCAGCGAGCTTCTCATAGAGACGGAAGTAGTTCTGGAACGTGATCGTCGCGTGGGTGAGGTTTTCGCGCCGGATCTGGACGCCGTCCTTGGCCTCGATCGCCTGGTGCAGGCCCTCCGAGTAACGGCGGCCGTGCATCAGGCGGCCGGTGAACTCGTCGACGATGACAATCTCGGCATCGGGCGCGTGCTGGTGCGGCTCGAGCACGTGGCCGTCTTTGAACAGGACGTAGTCGCGGTCACGCCGGAAGATGACGTGCGCGCGCAGCGCCTGCTCGAGGTAATGGACGAGATGGTAGTTCTGCTCGTCGTAGATGTTCTGCACGCCGGCCAGCCGATCGACGCGGTCGATTCCTTCCTCGGTCAGCACCACCGACCGCATCTTGTGGTCGACGGTGTAATGGGTCTCGGGCTGAAGCTGCGCGACGATCCGCGCAAACCGGTAGTACGTATCCGGCGGCTCGTCGGCGGCGCCGGAGATGATGAGTGGCGTGCGCGCTTCGTCGATGAGGATGCTGTCGACCTCGTCGACGATCGCGAAGTACAGGTCGCGCTGGACCATCTGCGCGAGGTCGTAGACCATGTTGTCGAGCAGATAGTCGAAACCGAACTCGTTGTTCGTGCCGTAAGTGATGTCGGCCTGGTACGCCTCACGCCGGGCGACTGGGCGCCAGTGCATGAGCCGGTCGTCGCCGTGTGACGTTGGATCGAGGTACTCGGGATCGTAGATCCCCGACGGCTTCGAGCCATCGCCGCTGTAGATTACGCCAACCGAGACGCCGAGCCGGTGGTAGACCGGGCCCATCCAGCCACCGCCGATCTGGGCGAGGTAGTCGTTTGGCGTGACCAGGTGGCAACTCTTACCGAGCAACGCGTTCAGATAGAGCGGCAGACTGGCGACGAGCGTTTTGCCCTCGCCGGTCTTCATCTCGGTGATCTTGCCCTTGTGGAGCACGATGCCGCCGATGAGCTGCACGTCGAAATGGCGCAGCCCGATCGAGCGCTTCGACGCCTCGCGCACGGCGGCGAACGCCTCCGGCAGGATGTCGTCGAGTGTCTCGGGCCGCTCGGCCGGTGGCCCATCTTCCGGACGAGGCACGCCCAGGCGCCGCCGGAACTCCGCCGTCTTAACGCGCAGCGCATCGTCGGAGAGGCGCTCGAACTCGGGTTCAAGCGCGTTAATTCGCTCCACGATCGGAAGCAAGCGCTTGACCTCGCGATCGCTGCCGCCGGTGAAGAGTTTTGTCAAGAGTCCAATCATCAGAAAGTCAGCCTTAGGCGGCTAGCAGAGGTGCCGGCCACGGACACACGCATACAGAGGCCGCCGGCAGAGGTGCCGGCCGCCTACATAAATAGTACGCGGGATAGCACAAAGCTTGCCGTTCTTGGGAGCACGCACGGAGCATCCCTACGAAACGGCGTTTCTTCGACGCTTGTCTAAATCATACGCCGCCGGTACGAGCCCGTGTGAGGATACGTCGGGTGTTCTCTCCTTACGAGCGATGAGCGGATAGTGCGTGGGCAATTCGGGCTACGGGGAGACCACGCGCCTCTATTCGGTAGCAGAGCACCGAGACGATTCGTACCTGATGATCGCCTATCGGCAACACAGCGTGCGGGACGATCCCGCCGAACATGACGATCGTCTGCCCCGGCAGCAATCGTACGCCGATCGTTCCTGTCGCTGGGTCGCGTCGGATAGCCGACAGCGGCTCGAGCATGCGGCTGGGGTACAGGCAAAGCACGCCCCCGTTGCCGGCGGTGGCCGGCACGCTTGAGGCGCTTGCGGCATGCGGACCATTGTAGAGGCAGGTGACCACCGCCAGATCACACGTCTCCACATCACGGTGAATCGCCAGGTGGTCGCTGGCGCGGGCGTAGTAGGTATACGTCCCGCGGCTGCCGGATGGTGTCACCGGCGCGCCGCCGGTCACCTCCCTCAGAAAGCCGAGCATCCAGGCTGCGTGGTAAGAGGCGTCTTGAACGTCGCCTCCCGGTGCGCTCAAGAACCGCCGGGCCGGTGCGCCGCCACGGTACTCTTCGCGATCGGACACCGCGACCGCGCTCTCTTGCGCCGTCGCGTACGACCTGACCGCTTCCGAAAGCATCTGTTCGCGGCAGGGCTCGTCGAGCAGCCCCGCGAGCACGTCGAAACCGCCCTTCTGCATCAGTGCCGAGGCGCGGATCGAGTCGGGAATGGCTCCAGGAAACGACGGGCCCCCTTGTGCCGGTACGGCATGGGCCAGATGGCGATTCATCACGACGGTACTCTTTGGCACGCTTGGCGCGAAAGACAGAAACCACAGAGGCACACAGAGGGTCCAGGAAGAAGCTGCGCGGCGGCAGCGCTGCTGGGCCGGGGTTGGGAGGCACTGTCATGGTCCGAAGTTCGTCGGGCCGAAATCGGGGGGTGGCGTGAACGTCACCGCGGAGACAAGCCCTCTCGCCGGCTCGGGCAGGTGCTCGAGTGGTAGCTCGAAACCGGCGCCCCCGTCTTCCTTCACGGCTTGGACACTGCCGCGCGCTTCGCGCCGGAGCTGCGTGTTGAACGCTTTACGGAACGTGCCGGCGGGTGCGGTAATCGAAAAGCTGTTGCCGACGACCGGCCCAACGTCAAACCCCGCCGCGCGAAACGCTTCTCTGGCGGTGGCCACCGCTTCGGATGACGGCAGAAACGCACCAATCGTCTCCGAAGTGATGGTCGACTGGCCATCCAGGGTTCTCCCACCGGCAGGGCGCAGCACGACCTGGGCAGAGACAGTTTCTTGATCACCGAGAGACATCACTGAAAAACCTCCACTAACGATCTCTGCAACGGATGGGCCACCAAGCTAAGTGCTAAGTGCTGACTGCTAAGTGCTGAGTGAGCAGGTCTGCGGATTCCACGGTGGCTTTGCTCTGGGCTGTGTGGCGGGCCAGAGGTATGGTGCCATTTTCCACGGCCTCCACTCGACGCACCGGAATCGCCAAGCTGAGATAGTTGACGCCGTCTGTGACCATGAGTTGGTTGGCGACGAGCGAATCCAGGAAGTCGAGCACGTGCCGCTCGGTGAATTGCGCGCTGGTGAAGACCCGTCGGAGGTGGCCGGCCACACTCGAGCCGGAGTGCAGCTCGTCGCAGAACGAATAGGCGGCCTGCTCCAAACCAGAGAGGACGAGCTCGGCGTATGCCGCGTCTGAGCGGGTATCGACGAGCAGGAGCCTGCCATCCGGCCGGACGACGGAGGAAAGCGTACCCGTCTCCGGGTGGAGCTGCCAGCTCCGGACGAACTCGATGACCTCCGAAGCGTACCCCGTCGGGTCGACCTCCGGCTCGTAATCGTAATCGAAATAGTAGGCGATCTCTCGAAGGCTCTCCTCGCCGAAGGGGTAAAGGTAGGTGTACGGCGCAAACGGCCGCACGTTCGTAAAGCCAAACTCTGCGGGCGACTCGAAGTAGGGGCTGAAGCGGTCAAGCCTGATCTGGCCGCAAGCTACGGGCGGCTGGAGAAACCGGATCGATCGAAACAGGTCCAGCATGGCGGCGTAGTCCTCCCGTGTCTCGCCGGGAAAGCCATACAGGACGTTCCAGTCGACGGAGATACCGTACTCCTTGCACCACTTCAGCAACTGGATATTTCTCAGGGCGGTCGTTCCTTTCCGCATCAGCTTCAGCACGTGGTCGCTCATGCTTTCGAGCCCCGGTTGGATGCGGTGGACCCCTGCCTGGTGCAGGATCTGGATTTGCGCCCGGGTGAGGTTCGCTTTCACCTCGTAGAAGAGACGGATCGGCCGTTTTGCGCGCCCGAGCGCCGGGAGCACATCGTTGAAGTACCGCATGTCGAGGATATTGTCCACCGCCTCGACGAGATCGATCTGCCAGCGGTCGGTGAGGTAGCTCAGTTCTTGGAGCGCACGTTCGGCGCTCTTGCTGCGAAATGCCATCGTGCCGCCGTTGAGTCCGCAAAAGGTGCAGTGCGACTTTGCGCCCCACCAGCAGCCGCGCGAGGTTTCCAGGAGAAGCGTGGGTGAAACACAGGCTGCGACGGTGCTGTGCGCAAGGTCGCGGAAGTAATCGTCGAAGTCCGGCACCGGGAGGCGATCCAAATCGCGGATCGGCGTGGCGTGCCCGGTGTAGACCGACTCGCCGGCGGCGCGGTACACGATGCCCGGAATCGCGGTGGCCGGGCGATCGATCGGTTCGCCGTCCAGGATTCGCCGGACCAGCGCCGGAAAGCTGTCTTCGGCTTCTCCTGAACAACCGTAGTCCACAAACGGGAACCGCCGGTGCAGCTCGCGGCCCATGCCGGCCTCCCAGTTGGCCCCGCCGAACACGATCGCAATAGACGGATACGCGGCCTTGATTCTCTTTGCCAGGGCAAGCGACGCGATGTTCTGTTCGAAGGTCGACGTGAATCCGACGACTGCGTAGTCGTCCCAGGCGATCGCCGCCATGCAATGGTCGAGGAAGTGCGGCGTGAGCGCGCGAATGCCAAGGATGCGCTGAACACTGCTCTCGTCGAGCTGCCACGTCTCACGCAGCACCTCGTGAATGTAGCCGCCATCCGCGTCGAGACGTTCGCCATACAGCGTGCGGGTGAAGCACCAATCGCCCGCGAAGGCCGTATAAGGCACTTCGAAGGACATCCACTGGTAGTCTTCGTACCCAATGAGCTCCGCAAAGGTGAATGTCAAGTAGCGAATGTCGCACCCGATGGTTGCTTCCGCCAGCCGCCCCTTGAGCAGGCTGAGCCCCAGCGCCTGGCGCTCTAGTGCACCGAAGGGCATACTGAGCAGCAACACCTTGTTCATGGATCTCCTCCGGCGCCGGTCCCACCGGTTGGGTTACTCGTCTAGGCCGAGCTCAGAAGCGTCGATCTCCGCGTTGACGATCATGTCTTCCAGCGCCTGGACGTCCTCTGCCGAGAGTTGCCCGGGCGCCGGCGCCGCAGCCGCTTCGACCGCGCCCACCTGCCCTGGTTGGATCGGCTGAATGGGTGGCCGAATGGGTGGCTGCACGGGCTGAACCGGCGGCTGGATCGGTGGCCGGACGGTAATGGGGGGCTGAATCGGTGGCCGGACCGTGATCGGTGTGATCGGGCCGAGGCACCTGACCTTGGCGACCATGACCGCCTTGTGAGCATCTACCAAGCCGTCACCGGTGGCGGTGTCAGGGCCAGGTATCGCCGGATTGCCCCCGGTGTTCGGGTGGCCGTTGCCCGCCGTGACGTCACGGGCGGTCCGCATCAGGATGTCTTTGACTTCGGCGGGAGTCAGCCGAGGACACGCTTGCTTCACCAGGGCGGCCGCGCCGGCAAGCTGTGGCGCTGCTGCCGACGTGCCGCTGAAGGCCGCCCAGCCGTCGTTGTTGGCGGTCTCGTCGCCATTCGGGTGCGCCCCGCCGGCGAGATCGGTGTCGATCTGATCACCCGCCTCGAGCGGCAGCATGATGTAAATGGCCTTCGGCCGCATGCCGACCAGGCCGCTGAGGTCCGGAACGCGCCGGTTCGGGTAGATATTGCTCATGAAGCCGCTGGCGTAATCCGATGCGCGGAGCATCTCATCCGGATTCATGAAGACGCCGCCGGCAGAGATCACGTCCGGGTGCTGTCCGGGGAAGCCCCAGTGCCCATTGCCGGCCGAGAAGATGACCGTGATCCCGGAAGCCACGGCGGTGGCGATGGCCGCCGCGAGCGCCTGGTCGGCGGCGCTGAGCGGGCCAAATTGCTTGCTGCTTCCCCAACTGCAGGTGATGATGTTCGGGCCGAGTCCAACGGCGGTATTGAAGGCACCGATGGTGTTGACGAAGCTCATCTTGACGGGCAGCAACTGGACGTCCGGCGCCACGGCGAAGATGTTGGCCGACTCACCGGTGCCGTGCCCGCTTTCGTCGGCGAGCGGGTTGGCCGCGCCGGGGCCAAGTACCACTGGGGCGGCCCGGTAACCGCGACCGACGAAGAACGGGTGCTTGTACCACCCGGAGTCGACCATCGCGACCTTCACGTTGCTGCCGGTAATGGCGGTGCGGTGCGCGCGATCGGCGTTACACGCCAGTGAGATGTCGCCGGGCACACGGAGGTGCCAGTAGGCCTTGAGTGGCGCGAACATCGAAGGCGCCATGAAGTACCGCGGCTCTTCGATCGCGACTCCCTCGAGCACGTCGTCAAAGGGCGTGCCCGCGGTGGTGATCAGGCCGGGAATTCTGGGTTCCGGGGTGTCGAGGAACGTCGCCGTCGTCTCCAGTCCCAGTTCTTTGATGGCCGGCCGTTCTTCGGCAATGATCGTGGTATTGAATGCCCGCTGGAAGGTCTCCGCCGGCCCGGCGATGTTGATGGTCAGTGGCGTCACCTGGAGCACCTCGAAGCCAGCCTCTTGGAGCCGGCTCGCCGCCCGGTTGACCACGTCTTGCTCGGAGAAGAAGTTTGCCGCCGTCGCAGAATAGATCTGCTCCTGTGCCTCAAACATCGACACGCCACCGACCGACCGCGGTGAGGCCTGAGCGAAGATGCGGCCGGGAACGGCCGGCTGCTCACCTCTCTCGTTGCCTGCGGCGCTGTCCGCCTCTCGTTTCCGTGTTGCCATCACGATTGCCCTTTCCCCGCGTATTCCTTTTGGCGGCTACCATCATCTCTCGCGGCACGGAGTGCGCCGGTGCCCTCCGTCAAGCATGCGAGCGGGAGCACCGTTACTCGTGCTGCGCGTGCATCCGCGCTGCCGCCGCGAGCGCCGCGCCGACAACGCAAATGGCGTGGCAGCAGAGCGATCCCGGTGCCGCTCGCGTTGGCCGCCGGCTGCCACCGTCCGGTCGCCCCATGATACACCCACGCCGCAGACTGTCAAGTACACAATGTGGAGGGGGTGCCGGCAACAGTTCCGGGGACCGCCACTGGCTGTAGGGGCGTATAGCATAC
>JACQGX010000296.1 GCA_016199265.1 Chloroflexota bacterium
CGCGTTGACTCATAATTCCGGTTACCGAAGCGGCCGTTGCGCCTCAAAATAGCGGTTACCGAACGAGCAACGTTCGGGAGGGTTGGAGGCGTGACGGTGAAACGGGATGCGATCTGGGAGTATGTGGCGGTGATGCGGGAACGGTATCGCCAGGCCAGCCACAAGGGGAAAGGAGCACTGCTCGACGAGATGGAGCAGGTGACGAAGTACCAGCGCAAGTCCTTGCTCCGACTGCTGCGCCGGGACGACGCCAAGCCACCTCGGCGACGGTCGGGACGGCCGAAGACCTATGGGTCGGACCTGGTGCCGGTGCTGAGCCAGCTTTGGGAGCTGAGTGATCGGCTCGCCGCCCGACGGTTGCAGCCGTTTCTGCCAACGCTGGTGGAGGCCCTGGAGCGGCATCAGGAACTCAAGCTCGAGCCGGCGCTGCGGGCGCAGCTCCTCCGGCTCAGCCCGGCGACGCTCGACCGGCTCCTGGCCCCGCTCCGCCGGCGCCAGCCCGGTGGCCCTCGCCGACGGCCTGGTTCCCGCAACGGGATTGCCCAGTTGGTGCCGGTGCGGACCTTTGCCGACTGGGACGACGCCCGGCCCGGCATGACCGAAGCCGACCTCGTCGTCCACTGCGGCGTCTCGACCCGCGGCTTCTTCCTGACGACGCTCTGTCTGGTCGATATCAGCACCGCTTGGGTCGAGCCGCAGGCGGTCTGGGGCAGCACCCAGGACCGGGTCCAGGCCGGGGTCGAGCGAGCCCGCCGGCTGCTGCCGATCCCCCTGCTCGGGCTGGATACCGACAACGGCGGCGAGTTCCTCAACCAGGTGCTCTACCGCTACTGCCAGCGCACCCAGGTCCACTTCACCCGCAGCCGCCCCTACAAGAAGAACGACCAGGCGCACGTCGAGCAGAAGAATGGCGCCATCATCCGCCATTGGGTCGGCTACGACCGCTACCAGACCAAGCTGGCCTATGCTACCCTGCAGGAGGTCTACCGGCTGCTTCGGCTCTCCGTCAACTTCTTCCAGCCGGTCGTCAAGCTGATCGGCAAGGAGCGGGTCGGCAACCGGGTGCGCAAGCGGTATGATACCGCCCAGACGCCCTACCAGCGGCTCCTCGCCGCTGGCGTCTTGACCGCCGACGTCGTGGCGAAGTTGCGGTGGGAATACGAGTCACTCAACCCGGTGCGGCTGCGCCGGCAACTCGACGAGGCGTTGGCACGCTTGTGGGCCACCGCCGAACCAGCCGACGGCGAGGCCGCGCCGGCGCCGCCGGAGGCCGGCGTTGCCGGCTAGGGGGAGCGCCAATCGGTCACCGGTTCTTCGGGCCGGGGCAAGGCCGGCGCTCAAGCGACGCCGGATCACGCCAAACGTCGCCGGGGGTGGGCCGACCACTCGGAACGGGCGGGGCAGCACCACGCTGGCTGCTGCTCGGACGGTGGGTTTATCGCTTTCGGACCGTCCCCCCGGCGGGCAAGCCCGGGCTGGGGCAGGAGCCCTGCCCCAGCCGTCGGGGGTAACGGTCCCTGGGTCGGCGCTCGGGTCCGTCCCCACGGTTGCCCTATCCTCCGCCCAGGCGCTGCTGATTCTGCCACCGATCGGCTGGCCCGTCAACAGCGCACCGGGGACGCGCGGACCCGGGGCTACCATCGACGGCTGCTGGACAGCCGCCAGGCGAGGGTGCGACAGCATCGCTTCGGTAACCGCTATTTTGAGGCGCACACGCGCCTTCGGTAACCGGTATTATTGACGCAACACGGGGGGCGCGGGCAATAAGATTGGTCTTAACATAATGTGCCAAGCTTATCAAGCAGCCATGAAGGTTACCGCCGGCCAAGCCACTCGACCTGGATCGTCCCGCGGCGCTCGAGGTCCGCAAACTCCGGATCGCCGGTCACCAGCCGCACAGACAGTTCCTGGGCCAGGGCCGCGGCGAAGGCGTCGGCAAAGGAAACCCCGCCCTCGGACTTGACCTCGGCGGCGGCGCGGATCCGGTCCCAGGTCGCCGGCGCGACCTCCAGATTGGGCTGCCGGAAGATCGTCGTCTCGGCCTGCCGGGCAGCGTCCCGGCCACGTCTTCGCCGCACGATGTAATAGACCTCGCCGACGTTGATGGCGCTGATGTGCACGGCGTTGTGCGTATCTCCAAGAATGGCGGCAACCCGGTCGGCTCCTCGCTCGTCCGTGAAGAGGGCGAGCAAGGCGTACGAGTCAAGGACGCAGCGATCAGGCATCCTCGCGTTGCCTCTCGGCCCGATGCTCGTGGAGGAGAACGTCGGTCAGGCTGTCCGGACCTTTGAAGGCCCCCCGCAGCGCGAGCAGAGGACTGCGGGGAACGAGCCGGAGCACGACGCCTTCCTCGCTCGCCTCGACCTCGAACCGGTCTCCGCGCTGCAAGCCGAGCTGCGTCCTGATCTTGGCCGGTATGACCACCTGGCCTTTATCCGAAAGGACCGTCGTCGGCATGTCCTACCCCCTGAATGAGTCTTACACCCATTCTAGGTAAGACGCTCTCTTCTGTCAAGGGCGCGGAAGGTGCCTGCTCCCCTTCCCCCCTCGGTGGGGGAAGGGGGGATCAGCCCTGCCGCGGCCAGAGCTCGAGCTCCTCCGGCCGGATCGCCCGGCCCTGGTAGGCGCGCTGGTGGTCCGGCCAGCGCTCGAGCCAGGCGATGTCGCCGGTTGGCGACTGGAGCCGGCGGTACTCGACGAAGATGCCGCTCTCGGTTCGCTTCGGCGTCTCGACGGTGACCGTCGCCGTGCCGGCTTCGACTTCGGCGAACCTGGCGACGGCGCCGGGCTCGGTCGGCTCGAGCCAGGAGAGGACGCCGGGCGCCGGGCCGGCGAGCAGCCAGCGCTCGTGCCGGGGCTGGACCAGCCGCAGCATTGTCCAGGTACGGTCGCCGGCGAAGTAGCTGAGCCTGGCCTGAACGAGGTAGTCCTCGCCGTCGAGGGTCGCGGCGTCGCCGAGCTTGAGCTCGGCGGGGTTGAGGCCCGGCGTGCCAAGCTCACCCGACGCCAGCAGCTCGGCTGCCCGAACGGCGCGCCGGCCGCGGAGCAGCAGGTCGTTGCGCTCCGCCCAGCTCGCCTCCAACCGGGCGATCGCGTCCAGCAGCCCGGTGGGCTGCTGGCTGCCTCGCTCGACCTCGGCCAGCGTGCGGTCGATCTGCCGGGCCTGGTCGAGGACGAGGTCGTCGTAGTTGCGGACGGCGGCGAGGTCCGGCTCGGTCAGCCGAACGGCACTATACCAGGCAGGCTCGGCGGCATAAGCCGGCTGCTCGACGCCGTTCCGGAGCGCCTGCAGGCGCGTCGCCGCCTCGACGAGCGCCGGATCCGGTGCCTGGAGCCGGAGTGTCTCCAGACGCTCGCGCTGCTGGCCGAGCTCACGAGTCAGCTCGCCCCGGACGAGCCGGTCGGCGTCGAGGATGCGGCTCCGCTCGACGAATTCGCTCGTCTCCTGCGCCTCCAGCTCGCTCCGGCGCAGCAGGTAGGCGCCGGCGATCAGCAGCGGCAGCGCGAGCACGGCGCCGACCGCCAGGCCAAGGACCAGGCCGCCGGCGCGCAACTGGCCGCCGGCCGCGTTGGCAAGGAGCCAGAGGACAACCAGCGCGCCGATGATCCCCCCGGCCAGGATCAATCCAAAGCCGAGCGTCCGGCCTGGTGATTGGCTTCCCATCGTCAATCGGTCCCTCCATCGCCAAAGCTGTCCGCGATCGGACGTTGGCGGGTGCCGGTTCGTAGTGCGCTCTTATGGAAGTTGACAATTTATCCTGGTACATCCAGCAGGTGGCCGGGGTTCCAGCCACTAAAGTGGCGGGCTAACGTTACCAAGTCGGCCTGCGCCGACTCCCCGCGCCGCCAGCCAGCAGCGGCTCCGGCAGCCTGGACACGCCCAGTCGGCGCAGGCC
>JACQGX010000300.1 GCA_016199265.1 Chloroflexota bacterium
ATGCGACGCTGCTCGATACGCTGCCGGCGACGTACGAGCAGTACATCGGCCCGCTGGGCGCGGCGGAAAAGGACCGCTACTGCTTGGAGGCGAGCGGCATGGGACCGCTACTAGGGGTCCCGGATGGCTACCTACCCCAAAGTATGGCGGCGCTGCGCGCCTATATGGACGAGATGTACGCCAGCGGCGACATCGTGGTGACCGAGACGGCGAAGGCGCTGGCGCGCGAGTTGCTGCATCCGCCGCTGCCACCGGTAATCGGGCCGTTACTCCGGCCGCTGCTGTGGCTGGCGCAGCTCCCGACGATCGGAGGCCTGCCGCCGGCCATCCGCGAGGCGTACGGCTTCTCCTGGAGCGCGCGCCACGAAGCGGCGCTCCGTCTTTCCACCCGGGTCATACGAGCGCTTACGTCCGTGACCCCACCAGCCCTCCGCTACTGGCCGGCCGCGCGCACCGCGTTCCGGCGAGCGGGTAAGTACAGACCAGGCGGCTGATTACAGACGGCTGCACAGCGCACAGCGCTCTAACCGTCCACTTGGCAGCGCGCCGGCAGACCCCTGTTTGGCTGTCGGTCCAGCGATCAGGAGAGCGGTGCGTCAGGCATCTACGTCGCGCGAGGTGCGTATCGACGCGTCACAAGGGCGCCGAGCACGACGGCGAAGGCGATGAATGCCCCCAGCGCCTCGATGGCGAATGGGTCCATAGCGGCGAACCTCCTCAGCGTCTGAACGCCGATACACCGAAGCCGGCTTCCACCGCGGAGCCGCTCTCGGAAGGCCTGTGGCGTTCAGTGTTCTCTTCACTGCAGAAGTCGTGCCGAGCAGGTCGGCCGCACGCCGCGCAACTGCTCACGCCGGCTTGGCCGACCAGGTCTGCCACCGTGCCTGCTCGATCAGGCGCCGGCCCTCGAACTCGGGCGGAAAGATCGACCACGTGTTCTGGAAGCGCAGCCGCTGGAAATCGTCGTGGTTGGACAGCCCCGCGTCATCGCTACCGGCCGGCACGGCGATCCTAACATCAAGTGAGCCGCCGCCCGCCAGGTGGGCCAGCACCCGCGCGGCCAGCCGCAGGAACCGTCCGGGCCCCAGCGCCAGCCGGCCGAGCGTGATCTGCACCGGCACTGCCCCTTCGATCGAAGACGTTTCGCTCGCTTTCGCGGCGGCGCCGAGCACCTCGTCGACAGCAACGACCGACTTCGCGCTGTCCGGCGCGCCTCCCCGCCCCACCGTGCCACTTCGCTCCCCGGCCCCCGGCCCCTGGCCCCCGGTCGCTGCGTCCACGGGTCCAAGCAGCCGCCGGACGGGCACCTCGTTGGGCAGCGCGCCTGATACAGCACGCCGGGCCAGCGCCCAGGCGATCACGCCGAACTGCTCGGATGGCGACAGGGTTGCGCCCGCGACCACTCTCGGCTCGAGCGGAGCATCGTCGACGGCCAACTCGCGCGCCAGATCAACCACGGCAGGTGGGTTCAGCCATGGCGCCGGCGGTTGCCGGAACTCGTCAGATAACTCGCGGTAGATCGTAAGCACAATGCGCCCATTTACTCGCAGCTCGACGATCCAGCGTAGGAAGGCGTCGAAGTCGCGCACGAGCGCGTCGGTTTCTGCTCGAGGTCGTAGCGGCGCCGGCTGCCATTCGGCGCGCGGCGGGTTCTTGCCGGCGGTGAAGTTGCTCGGAAACGCCGCCGTGAACGTGCGGCAGGGATGCGTGTACATGACGATGGCGCCCGGCGCGCGGCCGTCGCGCTCCGCCTCTTCCCAGCGGGAGGCGAGCAGCGCCTCGAAGTCGGCGCGCATCTGCTCGAAGCGCTCGCCGTCGGGGGTGGGGAAGTAGCGGTCGAATGAGGTGTGGTACTTGAGGAGCAGGCCGCCGGCAAACCACATGGGACGGCCCGGCGCCCACTCGAACGGCGCGTCGCAGAAAACGGGCATGCCCAGCAGCGCAGCCGCGTACGGCACGACCGATCCCCAACTGTTCCCCGGCTTGCACCACGCGCTCGGCTGCTGGCCCAGCAACTCGCGCAGGTCACGCACGGCCGGCGCTTCCCCTGTCAGGAAACGTTGCACGCCCTCGTCCCAGCTCAGCTCGTCGAGGTACTCGGCCGGTGTGGGGTGCGCCGAGTGCATGTTCGAGTGCGACGCGATCTCGTGCTGCGCCAGCGCCGCCAGCACGTCGCGGCGGCCGCGATCGCGCAGCGCGCGTGCTTCTTCGCCCACGACGCAAAAGCACGCGCGGATGCCGTGGCGCGCGAACATTTGCGCCCACAGCAGCTCGGCGTCGTCCGAGGCCGGCGTCTCGTAGTCCTCGGTGTCGCACGAGAAGATCAGCGGGATCGGTTCCATATGCTCTATGCTCCCACAAGCAGCGCATAGCCGTGCAGACCATCCATCCCGGCTCCACCTGAACTGCTCAGGACACGGCCTATCGGTCTCCCGACGCACCGTTTGGTCATGCTCTTTACACCCCCACGCGTACTCGTCGACGATCGACGGAAGAAGTCTCAGTGAAAGGCGACGTAGCTTCCCTCTCTGGCCAGCAGGATGGTGGCAAGCGACACTCCGTGCTCGATCTGAAAATCGACTTCGCGCTCGGTAATAGTCGCCAGGAAATCGAGATCGCTATCGAGAGGGGGAGCCACAAACGCGCGTAGGATCCAGATGCCTGGATCAGGCGCCGGTTCAAGCGAAAAGGTGGCTTCAGGATCTCTCTGGCGAATAACGGTCTCTATCTCTTGGACGAACGGCCGCAATCGGG
Source organism: Chloroflexota bacterium (assembly GCA_016199265.1). GTDB lineage: Bacteria > Chloroflexota > UBA11872 > UBA12225 > UBA12225 > JACQGX01. The sequence continues at coordinate 2,755 of JACQGX010000300.1, forward strand.
CCAACTCTCGCTGTTCATCAGTCGGTCGAACCGCCATCTACATCTTCCTTAAGGTTGGGGACTAGCCGGGCAGTGACCGTTTCCAAGAGGCGTCGACTTTCCCGGCACGCCCGATTTGACTCGCGCCATAATACGCCCGGCTTGCTGCCGCATCATAATGCTGCATGCTGCGCGGTCCGCGGTGCCTCTGCTACCGCGAGGTTCTGCCTCGCCTTCTTCAGATAGGCCGCAGGTTCCTCACTGAGCATGGTCAGCAGCCTCACCTTTGTGATCTACTGTGATCTACGCTATCTTGTGTGAGGATCAAGGGGACCGGTTCCATGGCCCGTTAGTGTGCCAGATTGGCCCTTGGGCGCACGCCGTGCGAGGTATGATTGCTTGAACTGCTGGAGTACTGAACAGTGAGCGTAAGCGCGGGTGCGGGGGCCCCTGAAGGGAGCCTGACGGGCTTGCTCGTTCCGCTGCCACATGGTACGAGTCGCAGCATGAACGTGAATACGGAGACAACGAACACCAGCGCAGATCTCGACGCGGCGACTCGGGCACACTTCACCGCTCGGGCAGCGACATACACGGGTGCGGGCGATGAGTCGGTGCGGGCGATGCTGGAGCTTGCGGCGCCGCGGGCCGGCGAACGCGTGCTCGACGTCGCGACGGGCACCGGGCTCGTCTTATTTGCTTTGGCCGGAGTCGTGGGGCGGCATGGCCTCGCGGTCGGCGTCGACTTTACGCCGGCAATGCTGGCGCAGGCAGCCGCGCGTTGTGCGGGGACTACGTCCGCAGCCCAATCCGGCGCTGACTCACAGCAGGCAGGCCGAGCAACGTCAGCAACCGTTGCTCTTCCAACACCTTCCGTTACTCCGGCGCTCATCGCCGCACACGCCGCCCGTCTCCCATTTCAGAATGACAGCTTTGACGTCGTCACCTGCCGCTTCAGCGTGCATCACTTCTCGGATGCCGCCGGCGCCCTCGCTGCCATGGCGCGGGTGCTGCGGCCGGGCGGCCGGCTGGTAGTCGCCGACTTCGTGCGGCCGGATGATCCACACGAAGCGGGGCGCCACGACCGCCTCGAGCACCTGCGGGGGCACCACTACGTAGCGATCTACGAGCAGGCACGGCTCGAAGCGATGCTCGCGGCCGCCGGCTGCCCCGTCGTCGAGCGACGCCTGGTGTACCGTGAGATGCGACCGCAGGACTGGCTCAACAGCCCCAACGTCACGCCCGAATCACGCGAGCCGCTGCGACAGTTGATCGAGGAGTTGACCGCAAGCACCAACGGCGGCGCCGGCTTCGAGGCACGCCGCGTCGACGGCGAGGTACGCCTCGTCCGAGCAGACGTGGTGCTCCTCGGCCTTAAGGAAGGAACGTAGTTCACCACGGAGACACGGAGACACGGAGACACGGAGACACGGAGAGGACAGGAGTAATCGTACGAGGAAGCGGCATCACGGCTGGCGGAGCGTACGTCGCAGCCGGTGGCCGAAACGAGAGAGGAGAGCACACGGAGACTGGCAAGAAGAGCAGGGCCCAGCGGCCGGCATCGCGTACCATGGGGAAAGCGTAGCGATGCGGCCGCGCATGCCTGCACCGGCGCGGAACTCAAGGATGTTCGGAAGGTACAACAGGGAAGCCGATCTCGAGCAGCTTGTCCTGAAGCTGAAGTCGGGCGACCGCAACGTCTGCAAGTCGGCCATGAGTAGCGTGCAGACGTGGTTCGGTGGGAGTCACGAGCCTGCCCGTCCGGAACTGGTGGACGCAGTCGTGGTGGCACTCATCGGGCTCTTCGGCGATCCAGATGGGACAGTATCCGGGACCGCAGCGCTGACACTCGCACGCGTAGGTGCACCAGCGATCCCGCGTCTGCTGGACCCATACACGATCCCCACAATCAGGTCCGCTATGAGGCGCTCTCCGTCCTCTATGCTGTCGGCTACGAGAATACAGAGCCGGTCGTGGCGGCGCTCGGAGATCCGCATGAGGACGTGCGCTGGTTGGCGGCGGGCACCGTAGGCAAGCTGGTCGACAGGGGCGATCTGGTGGAAACGTCCGCCATCGAACGGCTGTGTGCTCTGCTCCATGACCCCTCCCGCAAGGTGCGCGCGAACGCAGCAGCCTCTCACGCTTCGGCATTCGTTCCAACATGCTCTACGGGTTATCTGCGAGCAACAGCCCCGTGCTATGATGCATCTGAGGACCATGACCACCGCGCGGGAACTTGGGCCGGCTGGATGGAAGACATACTTTGGGCCAGCCTCTACAGCACCATCCGGCGAGATAGTCGCCCCAGAGGAACGCGAGCGTCTGCTCGAACGGGTGCGGGAGGCGGTGCACCTGTTGAAGCAGCGGCTGGGCGCTCGCCGCGTTGTGCTGTTCGGGTCGCTGGCGCACGGTGGGTGGTTTTTCACTACCTCTGACGTCGATCTCGGGGTGCTGGGGCTGGAGGGAGAGGCGTTCTGGCAGGGGTGGCGTCTGGTGGAGGACATCGTCGGCGAGCGCCGCGTGGACCTGGTGGCGCTGGAGCTGGCAAGCGAGCCGCTGCAGAGGGCGATCGAGCGCGACGGTGTCGAACTCTGAGGCAGAGGCGCTTGCGGCACCTAACGCCCGCTGGACAAGAGACGTGTGGGTACAAACGCCCGGAGATGAGCGGCGTTGGCCTCCAACTCGCTCTCCGACAGCTCCCGCACGTACTCCAGCGGCCGCAGCAACACTCGAATGTCATCATGCGGCACCAAATGGAGGTCGGCATGGGGCAAGCCACTGCTGAAGACGGTGTAACTCACTGCCTTCGCACCTGTGGCCCGCTCCAAGCACGGGGCAAGTTCCTGAGCCAGGCGAAACAGCGCTGTGTACCTGCTTTTGCCAAGTTCGTACACCTTCGTCACGTGACGCCTCGGGATGATCATGCAGTGCCCCGGCCCCAGCGACTGGCGATCCGGGATCACCATGAAAGACGCGTCCTCGTAGACGGCGTGCGGTAATGGCCTCCTGGCCGCCATCTCGCAGAAAGGACAGTCCGGCATCTCTTCTCCTGACCTCCGCGGGCGACATGTGGGTCGAGTCGATCCGTAGGTGCGGCGCAAACGGCCGCGCCCTAATCTGGAAATCGCTGGCTGGGGCTATGGGACTGTGGCACGCCTGACGCTTGCGAGTCCCGCCACAGTGGCTTCTGTAGCACCTGGGCTATGGCCTCGTGGGCCCGCTTCAATACCGGGACCCCGTGGGAAAGTACCAGCACGTTGATCGGCAGCGTATCCAGCAGCCTGCGGAATGGCGGGCGGAACTCGTCGCCACCGAGCCAGATGGTTCCGTCCGGGGCGCCCCAGAGGGCGTCCGCGACGACCAGCGCGCGTGGCGGTGACAGGTAGTACGCCACTTCGGGCCACGCTGAGGCGAGGAAATGGGCCCGCATGCCTGCCGGCAAAGAGTCCCCTTCGCGAAACATATGGGTCGGCCGGCAGTTCAGCGGGCGATCGGCCGTAGCTTCGTGCGCCCAGAGCCGACTCGCCTTCGAAGGATGGTGCTTCGCCGATGCTCTCGCTCACCCACGGCCAGATACGCGCGTTACTCGCCGAGCAGTTCCCGGAGCTACGAGCGGCGCGGATCGAGACGCGCGATACCGGCGGGGAACACTACACCGTTGCGGTGGGCGACGACCTGGTCTTCCGCTTCCCCAGGGACGCGGCCACGGCGGCGAAGACGGCGCGCGAGGTCGCGGTGCTGGAGGCACTGGCCCCGATCCTACCACTCCCCATACCAGCGGTGCGGTTCCTGGGGAGGCCGAGCGCCAGCTTTCCGTACCCATTTACGGGTCAACAACGCATCCGAGGGGTCATGGGCGAGGTGCTCCGCCCGCCTCGGGAGCACTGGCCCCGGCTCGCCCGGCAGTTGGGCGAATTCTTCACCGCGCTGCACGCTTTCCCACGGGAGCGGGCACTGGCCCTCGGTCTCGTGCCGCGGCCGCTGGAGCCGGTCGAGCGGCTGATTGCAGAGACGGTGCAGTACCGTCACCTCATCGGCGGGGCGCTTCCCGCTGCGCTCAAGGCGGAAGTGGCTCCCTATCTTGACGGTGGTGTTCCGGTGCCCCCGCCCGGCTTCCCTTCCGGCGCGCCCACGCTGGTGACGAGCCACACCGACCTGAAGGGGGAGCACGTCTTCGTCTCGCCGGACGGGAGCGAGGTTACCGGCGTCATCGACTGGAGCGACGCGGCGCTGTGCGACCCAGTGGTGGACCTCCAGGACCTGCTCATCTGGCTCGGCGCGGGCTTCCTGCGCCAGGTGCTCGACCATTACGGTGGCTTCGGCGGCTACCGCGGCACCATAGACGAGGACGTGTTCGAGCGCGCCGTGGTCTACCGCCGCTACGAGTGCCTGCGTGCCATCGGCGTGCGGCTGGTCGGGCGATCGGACGATCCGCTGCCCCTGCTCATCACGCAGTTGCGCTGGGCGTTTACCGACGAGTAGCATCCGCTCAAAGCGTTCATCGCCGACCCCTTCGGCAACCCCATCTGCCTCCACCAGCGCAAGAACGGCACAGCGGGGTAGCATGGTGCAGCATGGTGCCGCGGACAACCAAGCCCAATGTATCGCAGCGCGGTGGGGCCGTGGGCGAACCGGACGAGCGCGTCGCCGGTGAGGAATACCGCCGCCGGCGCGGCCGTGCATAGCTACCATCGCTCGGCTACCCGCTAGCTCCCCTCGCGCGGCGCCGGAAACGGCAGCTCGAGCGTTGCTCCGGCCGGCAGTTCGGCCCATCGGCGGAGCAGCTCGGCGGCCCGCCGCCGCGCCCGGTCGAGCCGCGCGTCGGCGACGTCGGGCGGGACCGCGCCGCGCGTGCGTGCCTCCGCCAGCGCGGCGTACACGTCCTCGAAAACGCCGCCCCGGCGGTCGGCTTGCAGCAGCGAGACGAGGTGCTCCGCGTGGTGCGCCTGCCCGGTGGGACGGCGTTTCCGTCCCACCTGCGGATCGACCGTGCCCAACGCGTCGAGGTCGCGCCCGCGCGCGACGGCACCGTAGAACGCGCGGTCGTAGCCCAGCGTCGTCTCGACCGCGTAGTGCACGAGGTCGTGCTCGACCAGGCCCGGGCGCGCCGTGGCCCACGTGCTGGTCCCGTCGTCGCGCAGGCACGTCAGCGTGGCGCGGTTGTTGCCCTTCTTGAAGCGGATACGCATGGACGCTCTCCGTTCTCAGAGTATCACCGCTGTCGCGTGTCGCACCCCGCAGCGAAAACGTCGCGGGACCCGAGAGCCGGCGGTCGAGTCGACCAGGCGTAGTACAGGTCGGCGGAAGTCCTTCGCCTGCCGTGTTCTCGTGGGCTACGCTCGTGACCTCCTGCGCCTCCCCCCTGTCATCCTGAACGGAGTGAAGGATCAGGTCGTCTCGGCCGCGTACGCGGGACACTGCACCCGATCCTTCGCTGACGCTCAGGATGACATCTGGCGAGAGACTTCTGCCAAACGGTAGTAGGAGCGTTGGTCGCGCGCATAGCGGCGGCGCACGCCTCGAATAATCACGCGGCACCGGCGATACAATGCGGGCAGACCCGCCGCCATGGGACCACGACTAGGCAGACGCCGGGGAGCGGCCGCTGCGCCGAGCGACGAACTGGCCGCGGCCGCGGCCGAAGTGCGCTGGGCGCCTTCCGCGAATTCGTGCAGCGGTTCCCGGCGGCCGGAACGCCCCGGGCGCGGATGCTCGCGATCGACCGGTTGCTCCACGCGTTCCACCACGAGCTGACCAGCCCGACGCGGCCGGCAGGGATCAACCTCATCGGCGGCAGTCTGTCGGACGTACTGGACTTCCTCCACCGCCTCACCTACGGGACAGAGCGATCCCCCGGCGCGAGCGACACCGGCGACGCGGGCATCGAAAAGGCGCGCCGCGACGCTTCGCTGGCCCGTGCCCGGCTCGGCGATCGGCTGCGTGTCCTCCGACGGGCCGCCGGCCTCTCCGGGCGGCAGCTCGGTGTCCAGACCGGCATGAGCCAGTCCAGGATCTCAGAGATCGAGACCGGGCGGAGGGCCGCTTCGGTCGCGGAGGTCGAGCGCCTGTCTCGCGCCCTCGGCGCCGCGCCCGACGAGGTGGCCGCGCTGGCCACAGAAGCGAGCACGCTCCCCACTCAGCGGCGCAGCTCGCGACGCTTGCCACGCCAGGATCGGACCGACCATTAACCCGGCAGCGTTACCTCAACCACTCCTGTGCGACTTTCTAAACCAAATCCAAGGTGGGAGTCACAGGCGTCCTCACTTTGCATTTTGCGCTTTGCACTTGGTTTAGGTCATGGGTGGCTCGCGCCGGCGGCCCGCTCGCGCCGCCACGAGCGGGCCTCGCGCACGAACATGTCCCAGCCGAATCGGCGGTAGAAGCGGCCGGCGCCGCGCGCCTCGTCGTCCGCGCCCACGGCCAGGACGATCCGGTCGCAGTCGGCCAGGCGCAGCCAGTGGACGGCGTGGCGCACGAGCCAGGTGCCGACGCCCCGGTTGCGCCAGCCTGCCTCCACGTGCGCCTCGGACAGTTCGGCCCAGCCACGCAGTGCGGGCCGCTCGCCCCCGCGCGTCAGGTCGGCGTCGACCTCGCAGCGGCCGACGACCCGTCCCGCCGCCTCCGCCAAGAAGACCATGCCGCTGCACTCCCCCGCCGCGCGCCGCACCGCCACGCCGTCCACCGGCGGCGGCCCCAGTGCCGGCACGCCATCCAACCGACCGCTGTAGAGCGCCTCGCGTGGCTCCCCCTCGCCGGGCACAAAGCCGGCGGCCCGCAGCGCCGCCGCCACGTGGGGCCAAGCGTCGGCCACGCCCGCCAGGACATGTATTCGCCCACATTGCGCACGAGGTGCGCCGCCACAAACTCGGCAGTGACGGCCCACCCGGGCACCGCCGCTCCCACGTGTAAGTTGATCAGGTCCCGCAGCGCCGGGAGGACCGCGGGCGTGTACGCCTCAACCGATATCGGCTCACTTGTCGTTGCCATACGATTGTCACTCCTGTTCAGAAGTTTGAGAGATGTCCTCGTAATCTACCCCGTCGCTCTGACGATTCCTGCGGGAACCGGCCGGCGGTGCGCCCGATGCCGGCGCGGGCACGATCGCATTCGGCGCAGCCCGCCGCGGTAGGGCAGAGGAACAGGGTGCGGTCCGCCGCCAGGTGATCGGTGACGGCCTTGACGACGTCCCGCGAGCGCATCAGCCGCGCCCGCGCGTGGCCAACACGGCCCTCGGCCTGCTGATCACGCTCCTGGAGCCAGCCCTCGACGAGCGCGAAGCGGCGGCAGCAGTGGTCCGCCTCCTCGAAGCTCACGCGCTGCGGCCTGCCGTCACGCAGCACGGTGGCCCACTTCCGGACGGTGTAGGGCACGCCGGCGGTCGCTTCGCCGAGGTGGATGGTGGTATTCGCCGTGTGGCCGACCCCGAGCAAGAGCACGCGGCCGTCCAGGTCGTGAACCCAGCCGACCGGGCTCGCCGGTCCGTGCACCGGGCTGAGCGGTTGGGGGCGCGTCAGGTACGCCGCCGCCGGGCCGGCGGCGGCAAAGGACGAGGTCGGGTGGTCGCTGCGCAGTACGCCGGACAGGCGCCAGAACGTCTCGGCCACCACGCCCATGTCCTTTGTCGGCGTCACCAGGGGGTCATACGGCTCAGTCGCCTTACTGCCGGTCATGGTGGGCATCACCAGCGTGCCGGCCGGCCCGAGCGCCTCGCGGAGCGCGGCGATCAGTCCAATGAAGCCGTCCTCCACGGGGCGCACCGCCCGGAACGACGTATGCACGAGCAGCGTCATCCCGGGCTGCACGCCGAGCGCGCGCAGTTGCTCCACCACTTCGCCGCGGGTGCAGACGAGCGGCTGCTCCTCCGCCCACTGCATGAGCCGGTCGACTACGTGTTGTTCCCTAGTTCTAATTGCGTCCACGTGTGGCGTCTTGTTCATTTTCGTTTCCTTGTGCTCCAAGTGCGACTTGTGGGAGTTCCTGATCATGCAGGTGGGCCAGCAGCCGAGCGCAGCGCAGGGCAGGCTCCCAGCGGTGCCCGTGGTCTTCGAGCATCCAGAAGCCGGCGAGGACAGCGCGCACGCCCCCCAGTCGCGGATACGCCGTGGGGAGAGCTGAAGCCGCTCCCCAAAGACCGCCACTAACCGGTCGAGCAGCCCGGCGGCCTGGCTATCGTCGAGTGCCTCCCACGCCGCGTTCAGCAGGAATGGCCCCGGCTCACAGGCCGGATCGCCGACGAGGCCCCAGGCGTCAATGGCCAACCATGGCTCGCGCTGGGCAGCGAGGATATTGTCGTGGTGCAGGTCGCCGTGCAGGATCACCGGCTCGGGCCCAGAGGAGCTAAGCTGCGCGTTCAGCGTGAGCGCGCGCTCAATCCATTCCGTAGGAAACGTGGGGTCCTTTGCGACCACCCGCGGCGCGCGCTCCGCCATCCCAGTGTTGAAGGACAGCTCGCCCACAGGCGAGCCAATCTGAAGGCGCCAGTCGCGAGCGAGTTCGGCAATGAGATCAGGAAGCCGGTGGAGCCATTGGGCCCCAGCGGTGCGGTGCACCTCGACGGTTTTCTTGGCGAACACATCGGGAACGGTGAGTGAGAATGTGGTCATATGAAAGGTCCTTGGTGGCCCGCGGCCTCCCGCCACCACGCCCATCTGGCGTGCGGCGGCAAGAGGCGGGGTGAAACAACAGCGAAGAATAGAACAGGTCGGGGGACATGTCGCGCGTGAAGCGCGGGTTCACTCCCGACTGAATGGCGCCCAGTATGTGGCGGGCCCCGTGGCGAGTGCGTTGCCTGAGAGAGGGCACGGAACGCACCGTTGGTTTCAGCACGACGGCGCGTGAAAACGGACAAGCTCCCGCGAGCCCTCAGCCGAGCAGGCGGCGAGAGCGATGGGAAGCGATGGAGCTTGTTAGTGGCTGCTCCTGCCTAACGGAAGAGCATCTGTGCCGTCATTTTGCGGTACGTGTGCGCGTGCGTCAAGTACGGGTGCAGGCAATGGTTCCGGAGGCGTCGATGTCCTGTAGGGGCGTATCGCCATACGCCCGGCCGCCGCCCCTGGGCGTATGTCGATACGCCCTTACAGCCAGTGGCGGTCCCCGGAAGTGTTGCCTGCACGCGTCAAGTACCAAACGGGCGCCGCGCCGAGGCGCTGTGGTTGCGCGACCTCTCCAGTGTCGAGTAGCCGTTGTTTCAGGGCTGCCGCATCCTTCAGGGCGTCAACGCCGTTATCCGCGGCGCGCTGCGTGTCAACTGCTCACCATCCCAGGTGACGAGCGGGATCTTGAGGCGATCCGCCAGCGCGACATACACCGCATCGGCCCCGCGTAAACGCAGCGCTGCGGCAAGATCGGCCGCATGGTCCCGCACCACCCCTGTCAGGCCCACCCACCGCACACCCGGCAGTTGCCGCAGCAGGCGGACGATGTGCGCTGTGCGTCGGGTATCGCCTGTGCGCCGAGCGATCGCTCCGGCGATCTCAACCAGCAAGAGCGTTGGCGCGACCGCGGTATTTCCTGCGCTTAGGTACTGATACAACCACATCCGACTTGCAGTGTGGTTCGCATCGGCCGGCACGTACCGGCTTACCCACACGCTCGCATCTACCACGCACCACCGTCGCCGCCTTCGGGTTGAGCCACCGCGACCCGTCCCGACACTCGCGCTCATAGCTCGCGTCGATCGTCGCTTACGGCTTGCGCCGCCGGCACCCCTTCCGGCCACTCCCGACCAATCTCTTCGGCCAACTGGTCCATTTCCGACCAGAGTGTCTCGAACTCCGTGGCGGTCCTGTGGTCCGCGCCCTCAGGTACCAAGCGCGCGATCACGCGCCCGCGGTGGGTGACGACGTACGCCTCTTGGTGCTCGCGCACGTGACGCAGCACTTCACCAAGGTGCGCTTTGAGTTCACGACTGCCGATCGTACGCATGGAGCGGCTCCTAATGTGGGCA
>JACQGX010000301.1 GCA_016199265.1 Chloroflexota bacterium
CATCGCCTCCCGCGCACTCGACCAGATCAACGTGCGTGCCGACGCCTCCCAGGTCGTCGATCAGATGATCGAGAAGCTGCCGGCCGGCGCCGCGCGCTACCGAGTCGACGTGACGCTTGGTAATGAGGCGACGCCGATCTCGCAGAACTGCTTCGAGTTCTCCGCCCGCTGAGTAGTCCGCTGCGCGGCGCCTACCGGCGCACCTCAGCAACACACTCGACGCATCGGACAACGGAGACAAGCAGCGCGCCATCCCAAGGCGCATAGTTGGTGACCGCCTCGTCGCGCCACGACCGGGCGCTCCTCTGCCGCCGGTGCTCTTGGTTGCAGCGGAAGTGGCGTGCTCGTTACCGTTTCCACTTGTCGAGCGCCTGCTGCATCTGCAGCTCGCCGTCCTGGAGCGCATCACGGATGGAGCGCTTGCCCGACATCGCGTCGGCAACCATCGCGCTGTGCAGGCCCGAAATCTCGGTGCCCCCGGGAGCCGGGACCTGGAAGCGGCGGTACCGCATCTCCTCCACCGCGAGTTTCAGGAACGGGTCGTTGTGGTGGTAGGCCGCGCTCTGCGCCGTCTTCACTCGGATGGGGATGCGGTCGTAGCGCAGGGCAAAGCGCAGGTTGTGGTCCTCGTCGGCGAGGAACTCCAGGAACTGCCAGGCCGCGTCCGGCATCTTCGCTTGCGTAGTGATGCAGAACGCGTGGCAGCCGCCGTAGTTGGCGCGCCGGCCACCCTTCGGCAACGGCCACGGGGCAAAGCCGAAGCGAAAGTCCGGCACCGCCAACATCACCGGCTCCTTCCGGGACGAGAAGGTGGCGAAGTAGTAGCCGGTCACGCCATTCACCAGCGGCTCGGACTCCCTCTTCTGCGTCTGCGTGCGCAGGGCCTCGATGGCCCCCCAGCCGCCCTGCATGTCGTGGATCTTCTTCAGCCACTCCAGAGCCTTGATGCCCGGCTCGGTGTTGATCGTGATCTTTTGGCCGTCCGGACTGAGGGTCTCGCCGCCGAGCTGCCAGAAAGGGATCAGCCACAGCGAGCGTCCGCCGGTGCCCCAGAACGGGGGGAACCCTAGGCGCGCGGGGTTGGCGGCCTCGTCCCGATACACGCGGCGCGTGTGCTCCTCGAGTTCGTCCCAGGTCCGGGCCGGCTGGGCCGCATCCAGGCCCGCCGACCGCAGCACCTCGGTCCCGGCGTAGAGCACGCGCACGTCCGGGCCGAAGGGCATGCCGTAGGGCTTCCCCTTGTACGTCAGATCGCGCACGTGGGTGGGCCACAGGTCGGCTTGCTTCACGACACGCGACGCCTTCAGGTAGCCGTCCACCGGCGCGGCGATGCCGCCGGCGGCCAGTTCCTGCATCTGCCAGCTCCCGGCCATGCCGATGTCGGGCGCCGCGCCCGCGGCCGCCGCCGCGACCAGCTTCTCGAAGCGATTGCCGACGACGAGTTCTGGCACGTACTCGATGTTCGGGTGCTTGGCGCGGAACTCCGCAACGAAGTCCGCCCCCAGGTCCTCGTGGAAGGGGAAGCGGCTGACGTACCAGTGCACGACGCGGCCGCGCACTGCACTGGGGTTCTGGGTGGGAGCACGGTCTGCGCCGCCTTGCCCGCAGGCCGCGGCCACGATGCCGGCGCCGCCGGCGGCCATCGTCCAGGCGCGCTGGAACAGGGTTCTCCGGAACAAATGCGGTTGCACAGGAACACCTCCTGCTTCCCAGCATAGACGCGCTCACTCAACGCCACCCTCAACGAAGGCGCCGCAGACCCATCTTCGAGGCTCCTCATCCATGTGAAGCTGCGGGACAAGGATGGCATAGGGTGGATGAACGGCACGAACGACGGCGCCTACCCGCTGAACAGCTACCAACTGAGCTACGCGGCGGTGCCGGGCAGCTAGCGCAGGACTTTGCCGGGGCCCAACTGCTACCTACCTCTCCGCATGCCCCAGTGCGCTAGAGCCGGCGCACGGGTTGGGCGTCGGGTGGGTAGTCGGGCGGGCGTGACGCCGTGGTGAACCCGTATAGTCGCATCAGGTCGGGGTTCGCCTTCGCCTCCTCGTACGCCTCGTCGCACAGGTAGTTGACGATGTCGAACTGCGGCTTGAGAAATGAGCGCACGTTGAACCAGATCATGCAGACGCGCTCGCGATCGGTGCGATTCGCCCCGCTCGAATGCCACAGCGCCCCGTTGATGACCAACACCGAACCCGCAGGGCAATCGCATCTTAATTTGATGGGGCGAGGATGTGGCGGAGGTAGTCCTCGCTCCAGCCGGCCTTGAGGCGTTTGGCCTTAACGCCGCACTTGGCGGTGGTGTCCTGGCGCAGGAGGTTGAGCGCGACGTGGCGCAGGAGAGCAAAGTTGTGGGCGGCATGGCCGGTGCGGACGCGGCACTCGTCCTCGCGGAAGGCAACATCAAGCACCCAATGGAGGCGGTTCTCGATGCCCCAGTGCCGCCGCACCGCTTGGCCGAACGGCGCCGCCGCCCCCGGCAGGCTGCTGATGAAGTAGCGGGTCTCGGTGCTGCGCGTGTCGCCGATGCACCGGGTCGCCTCGACCATCCCGACACAGCGCAGCCCCGCCCAGGCGCCCGTGGGGTCGAGCCCGGCAATGACCGCCGGGTCAGCCACCGTCCAGTAGCGCCGTGTCTCGATGCGGCCGTGGTCCTGCTCCACCGTCTCGCAGGAGTCGTGCGTCAGGTCACCGAACCCGGGAACCCGGGCGCCGGCGCGCGCGGCACGAGGCCCTCGACCGCGGTAGAGAGGCGGCCCTGGTTCTCCTTCAGTGCCAGGACGTAGTCGCCCCCCTGCGCCACGATCTGCCGCGCGATCGCCGTCTGGCAACCCATGGCGTCGATCGTCACGATGCAGCCTCGCACCACGAGCAGGTCGAGCAGCGCCGGGATGGCGGTGATCTCGTTCGACTTCGCGTCCACCTTGAC
>JACQGX010000294.1 GCA_016199265.1 Chloroflexota bacterium
ATCGCCGGCCGGTTCAAGTGGGGCATGCACCTGATCCCCAAGGGCACGACGGGCAAGATCGGCACGCAGTTGACGATTAACGGCATGACGATGTGGTCCGGTACAAGGGTGCCCGATGCCGCTTGGAGATTCCTGAAGTTCATCATGGAGCCGGAGACGCAACTCCCGGCGGTGCTGTCCGGGGCCAGCCGTCCGGGGCTGCGCAAGTCGGTGCTGCGCCACCCCAAGCTGATGAGCGACATGAAAGCGCATGCGGTCTGGGTCGACCTGATCGAGAACGCCTCACCGTGGCATCAACCATGGAACTTCCGCTGGGCGGAGTTCGATCAGCAGATCAACAAGACCTTTGCGCCGGCCTGGAAGGGGGAGCAGTCCATCGAACAGGCGCTCTCGCAGAATACGCCGCAGTTTGAGGCAATCCTGGCCAAGCCGCGGGAAGGGTTCGTGTAGGCATTACGTGTAGGCATAGAGAACGATGACAATCAACGCCGCCTTCATTGGCGCGGGAAATGTGGCGCGCGCCCACCTCTCTGCACTCCGGGAGTGTGATGCCGTTCACGCCTGCGGAATCTTCGACCTCGACCGAGCACGCGCCGAGGAGCGTGCGATCGAGTTCGGTGTGCCGCGCGTGTACGGCTCCTGGCGCGAGTTGCTCGACGATCCAGACGTCGACGTCGCCGGCGTCCTTCTGCCGCACGACCTGCACCGGCAGTACACCGTGGAAGCGCTCGATGCCGGCAAACACGTTGTTTGCGAGAAGCCGATGGCGGCCACTCTCGAGGAATGTGACGCCATGCTTGCGGCGGCACACCGGACCGGCAGGCGCCTCTTCCCGGTACAGAATCGCCTCTATCACCCGGCCTACGAGAAAATGGGGGAGCTCGTGCGGCAAAACGCCATCGGCGCTGTGTTCCTGGCGCAGACCAACGGGTTCGAAGGGCCGCGCACCGTCAGCGTGCGACCATGGTTAGGCACCGAGCGGCGCGGCGGCGGCGTGCTGATGGCCCAGGCCGTCCACCCGGCGTACGCGCTTCGGTGGCTGCTCGGCGACGTGGCACAGGTTTCGTGCACGTTCGGTCGCCGGAAGGTGGTAGAGATGGTGGCGGAAGACACCGCCATCGTCACGCTGGCGTTCGAGTCGGGCACGGTGGCGGAGATGACGGCCACCTTCGGGCTAAAGTACGGTCCCTTCGATCACGCCATCATGCTCTACGGCGCCGAGGGCTACATCGAGCTGCGCGCCAGTGCGGGCGATCGTACTCGTCCGCAGTCGCTCCGTGCGATCGCGCCGCGGCTCTTTGGCGATCAGGCGGTGCACGAGCTCGAGCTGCGTCCGGTCACGCACCCATCGGCCGACTTCCGGCACATGTGGGAGGACTACGCCCGCGCCATCGAGACCGGCGGACCCGCCCAGGTAGCAGACGTAGACGGCCGGAAGGCGGTGGAGATCATCCTCGCGGCGCACCGGTCCAACGAGCTCGGGACCACCATGCCGCTGCCGCTCTAACGCGCATCCCAGATGAGCACCACTTGAGACATCCCGATGGATACGGCCAGTGGCGGTCCCCGGAAGTGCTGCCTGCACCCGTGTTGCACCGTCCGCTGGGTGCGGCTACCATGGATACCACCTGTCGGAAAGGAGGTTCACGATGCGCGTACAGCGGAACGACTGGATCGGTGGTGCAACTCGGCGGCACGTTCTGGGCCGCGGCGCAGCGCTCGGTGGGGCGCTGGCGGCAGCGTGCGGCGGCCCGACACCATCCAAGGACAGCGCGATTGGCGAGTTACCCAAGCCGGGGCCGGGGCCGATGGAGCTGCGCGTCGCCACGAACACGAGCATTCAGAACATGCCCGGCTGGGAGAAGGCGGCGCAGGGTTACGAGCAGAAGTACCCCAATCGCAAGGTAAAGCTGGAGCACGCGACGGGTAGCGCCTACACCGAACGGATGGTCGCGCAGCAGGCGGCTGGCGATCCACCGCCGATCTTCTACACGGCCACGACCGGGGTGCACAACTTCGGGCCGAAAGGGATCTTCACCGACCTCATGCCCCTCGTGAAGGCCGACCGGACGATCAGTCTGAAGGACATTCCGGACCGTGCGCTCAAGGGGTACACGTGGGCCGGCAAACTCTTCGGCATGCCGGTGATGGCCGACACGCGCTACGTCCACTACAACGTCAGCCTATTCAAGCAAGCCGGCCTACCGATGCTACCCAAGGAGTGGAACGACGACAGCTTCACGCTGGAGAAGTTCAACGACTACGCGACGCGCCTGACCGATCCGGCCAAGGGCATCTGGGGCTTCATCCATGGCGAAAGCTGGCCGCTCAAGGCGATCTACCAGTTTGGCGCCGATTTCTGGGATGACCGCAACTACACCACGAAGTGCGTGCTCGATACGCAGGCGGCGATCGAGGCGTTCCAATGGATGCAGGACACGGTGCACAAGTTCCGCTACGCGCCGAGCTCGGAGCAGCGGTCGGCGCAGGGGATCACTAACTCCGACAATGCCTTCATCCAGGGGAAGGCCGCGATGGTGCTTGGCGGCTACAAGCACACGGCCGCGATCTTCCCTCCCGCCCAGGGGTTCGAGTGGAGCATCGCGCCGCTGCCTAAAGGCCGGTCGAAGGGCACGCAGGTGGTGGTCGTCGGCTTCGCCGTCCCGGTGGGCACCAAGCACCTCGCCGAGGCGTTCGATTGGATCAAGTGGACGACGTTTCAGGATGGCGCCTGCGCGATCATGGGACTAGCGTCGCAGGCCGTCTCCGACAAGGTCGAGCGCTTCAAGTGTTCGCCTCTGCCCGAGTGGCAAACCCGCATGACACAGGACGGCCTCAAGTCATCCGGCAAAGTGGATGCCGACCACCCCAACGTGAAGCCAGAAATGTGGACGGCGATCAACAGCGAGGTCAACCGGCTGATGGCCGGCGAGCAGTCGGCACGCGACACAGCCAAGCGAATCGTCGAACAGGTGAACGCGCTGTTCCAGCCGTACGTCGTACCTCGGAGCTAGAGCGAGTTCGGAGCGGATGCTCGAGAAGGGAGGGGGTGTGCTACGCCCGCCGCCGCTTGGGCGTATGGACATACGCCCCTACGAGTATTCCCGGAGACGGGCCGCTGGTTCTGCATTAGGGAACGACCGGTAAGAGGGAGAGTGAGAAACGGACCATGTCGGAGATCGTAAACTGGTGGCGCCGGCCGTTGCGGGCGGTGCATACGGTGTTACGCGAGCCGGACGCGGCCGGCTACGACCTCGAGGGCGTGCTCCACTGGCTGCGCGAGTGGCGGGCGAACGTCTATGCCGTGAACGGCGGCGGCCTTTGCGCCTTCTATCAGACTGAGGTGCCGTTCCACCGCAAGAACCGCTTCCTCGACGGACGCGACCTCTTCAAGGAGATTGTCGACGCGTGCCACGAGGCGGGCATCAAGGTGGTGGCGCGAATGGACTTCCGCGGCGGCCATCGCGAGGTGTTCGAGGCGCATCCCGACTGGTTCGCGCGGGACGCCGAGGGCGGGCCCAAGATGAACGTATCGCTCTTCGCCGCGTGCCCCAACAGCCCGTTCCGCAACGAGGGATACGCCTTTCCGGTCGTGCACGAGGTGTTCGAACACTGCCGGCCCGACGGCATCTGGGAGAACGCGGCGGCGTTCGGCGGGCGCTGCTACTGCCCGACCTGCCGGTGGCGATTTCGTGAAGAGACCGATTTCGAAGTACCGCTCGCGGAGAACTGGGACGATCCCGTCTGGCGGCGCTACGTGCGCTGGCGCTACGACTCCGTGCGCGAGCACACCCGGAAGCTGCGCGACGTCGTCAAGAGCCACGGCGCGGACAAGAGCTATTGCGGCGAGTTCTTCACCTATCTTGAGGCCCGGGCACGCGAGAACGCCGAGGACGTCGACGAGATCGCCGCGCTGTGGGATTACCAGATGGCGTGCATCTTCCCGCTGACGCGCGATTCCTATCACTCGCCATTACTGCCGGTGCCCCTCTGGCGCGCCGAAGAGCAGATCAAGTACCTGCGGGCCACGGCGGCGAGCGCTGAACAACACGATGCAAGCGGATCAGCCGAGGGGCTCCATTCCGCAGCAGCGGCCGGCAGCGCCGAGCCGGCCCAGTCCGGTCGGACGCCCCAGACGCTCCAGACGCCGGTCATGCTGTACGGCCACTTCGACAACCAGAGCCGCTACACCACGCCGGCCGGCGAGGAGCTGCGCCTGTGGCTCACCGGCATGGCGGCCCAGGGTGGGTCGCCGTGGGACTGCTCGTTCGTGGGCGTGCCCCCGAGCCGCTGGTGGGACCGGCGCCACGTCGACACGGTGCAGCGCTTCTACGGCTTCATGGCCGAGCACGAGGAGGCGTTCTGGGGACTCGAATCGGTGGCCGAGGTGGCGCTCGTCCATTCGCAGCGGACGCAGGATCGGTTTGCCAGCAGCGATCCAGCGCGCGACGGGTACATCACGCACGTGCGCGGCTGGGAACTGGCGTTGTTCGCGGCGCACGCGCAGTGGGACGTGCTGCCGCCGTCACAGGTGCGGCCGGAGATCCTTCGGCGATACCGCGCGGTCATTCTGCCGAACGTCGCCTGCATGTCCGACGAAGAGGCGGCGACGTACCGGCGGTACGTCGGCGAGGGCGGGGCACTGCTGGCGACGTTCGAGACGGGGTGCTTCGCGGCCGATGGCGCGATGCGCGGCGCCGGCCTAGGTGGGGCGCTCGACGACGTGCTCGGCGTGCGCGATCTCGGCCTGGGCCGGCGAGGCCCGCTGCCCTACGCGTACACGCGCATCCGCTGGCGGGACACACTCACGGCCGGCTTCGACGAAACCGAGGCTATCACTAACGAGGGATACGTACGCCAGGTCGCGCCGCGCGACGGGGCACAGGTCCATGCCACGCTCGTGCCGGAGATCTTCCCGCAGCCGCCGGACCTGAGCTACCCGTCGCTGTGGGAGAACGACGCGCCGGTGTTGGTCACGAACAGGTACGGCGGCGGACGCGTGGTGTATTTTGCCAACCAGACCGACCGGCTCAACGTCACGTCGGGCCACCCCGACCACCAGCGGCTGCTCGAGAACGCGCTCCGCTGGGCGCTGGACGGGAAACCGCCGCTGGTCGAGACCGATGCGCCGGCAGACGTGCACGTCACGCTGCTGCGCCAGCCGCACCGCGGCGCGCTCTACGTACACCTCGTCAACTACTCCGGCGCTCACGGCCGCCCAGTGTGCCCGCCGCACCGCGCCGGAGCCATCGAACTGAAGCTGAACGTACCCGGTATGGCAACGGCACCACGGACGGCCGACCTCCTCATGTCCGGCGCATCGGTCCCGATCAGCGCCGATGGCGAGGGCGGCGGGCAACTCCGGCTCAGCATTCCCCAGCATCGATCTGCACGAGATTGTGCGTATCGTGCTGTAGCGTTGTTATGTCACCCTGAACGCTCCCATGTCATCCTGGACGCAGTGAAGGATCTCGAGGCCCTTCGCTGCGCTCAGGGTGACAAAGAACTCCCGCCGTGCGGTACTAGGGGAGCGAAGCAGGACAGGGAACGCCTACTTGTCCTTTAGCAGGTACTTGGTCAGGCGGGTGGAGTTGTTTTCTTGGATGAACTGGGTGGCCTTGCGGCTCGCCTCGCCGAGCGCCTGCTTGGGTCAGTTCTGATTCTCGCGGCGGCGTCGAGCCCGGTGAGTGTTAGGCCCGCAGTGGGAGGGTAACCGGCTGATGCAGCTCGCCCGAGCGGTAAGCGGCGACGACGATCTCGAGGGCGGCGCGGCCGTCTTCGCCGGTGACCGGGGGCGTTTCACGGGCCAGCACGGCGCGGGCGAAGCCTTCGATCATCAGCTTGCGCTCTGGACCGCTGCGCGGCGGCACGGCGATGTCGTGCCATTCGCCGGCCTTGAGGTCGCCAAAATCCGCCGTCAGGAAGGCCTTGGGTGGCCGGGGGAAGATGATCTGGCCGCGCTCGCCGTAGATGCGGTTGAAGGCGCCGTGCGGATCTCTGCCCGGAATGGCCGAGCCGGCCTCGATCGTGCCAATCGCGCCGTTGTCGTAGCGGTAAGTGACGGCGACGTAGTCCTCGACCTCGACCGGCGTGGTGTACGTGTCGTATTCGGCGTAGACGCGCACTGCCTCGAGCCCGGTGACAAAACGCGTCGTATTGAGGTCGTGGATGGCGTTCATGATGAGGATACCGCCGCCCGATTTCTCCTTTGATACACGCCAGTCGGTCGTGATCCGGCCGGTGTAGCCGCCGCGCCAGTACGACTCGGGCTTGGCGCCCCGGTAGGCGATGCGCGTCCCCAGCACTTTGCCGATCGCGCCTTCGGCGATGAGCCGGCGGACCGTCTGCGAGAGCGGATCGATCTGCGCCGAGAACGCGACCGAGAGCGTGCGGCCGGCCTCGCGCGCGGCGGCGAGCATCCGGTCGGCGTCGGCCAGCGTCGTGGCGATCGGCTTCTCGACGAGCACGTGCTTGCCCGCCTCGAGCGCCTGGATCGCCAGCGGGGCGTGTAGGTAGTGCGGCACGGCGATGTACACCGCGTCGACGTCGGGGTTGGCGAGCAGTTGGTTCACGTCGGTGGTGTGGGGAACGCCGTGCCGCTCGCCCATGTCCTTGGCGACGGCTTCGCTCACGTCCATCACCATCACGTGGGCGGCGTTCTCGGCGGCCGCGATCCCTTCGGCGGTACGGACGGCGATCTCGCCGCAGCCGATCATGCCGATGCGCAGTGTGTCAGACATTCGGTCATCCTTCCCAATTTTCTGGCATAGCTAAGTGCCCTGGCGCGTCGTGGCGTCCTAGCACCTGTGCCTAAGCACCCAGTGTAGCGAGGTAAGCATGTGTATCGCGGGTGCCAGCGGAACAGTCGCGCTGGCCAACACTACCGATACACCTCGTCGTGACTGCCGATGTCGAGGAGAATGATCTCGCGCTCGGTGATCTTGATCGTGAGCACAATCCGATACTCGTAGGTCAAGCTGACTGCGTGAACGCCTTCCAACTGACCTCGCAAGGCATGCAGACGCAACCCGGGGTCCCACGGATTAGCGCGTAGCAACTCAGCCGTGTGTCTGAAGCGATCGCGTAGCTCGGGGGGCTTGCGAAAGAACTTGGCCGACCGGCGCAGGAAATGTTCAGCCGTAGTGATGGTGTACATCACTCATCCAGCTCATCGCGACAGCTATCGATTGCAGCCATCAGTTCATCTGCGCTTGCGAAGCGCCGCACGCGATCAGCCTTAACGTCCTCCAGCGATGCCTTTACTCGGGCGATGTATGCCTCGTGATAGCCTTCGACGAGCTCCTGGTAGTGCGCCTCATCCATGATGACGTACTTCGGCTCGTCGTTCTTGATGACGTGCACAGGCCCTTCCTTCAGCGCCTCGTCGACCGCGCTGATGCCCCGTCGTTTGATCTCGCGCGCCGGAATGGTTCTCATGATGGTACTCTGTTCGGTACTCTCATCGGCCTCTCAAGCAGTACTGTACCGGGTGCCTCAATTCGGTGCAAGCCGATAGTGTGATGCACGAGCGCCTCATCGGTGGGGTATTATCGGCTGGCCCTTATGGCACGTCCAGCACGTGCAAGAAGCGCAGGAGCAGTAGCAGCATGGCGGCGGCAGACCGGCTGCGGTGGAACGTGCGCTATCTCACCGGGGCCGCTGAGGAACGGGCGCCGGTGAGGCGGCTGGTCGACCTCGCGCCGGTCATCCGGCCAGCATCGCGCGATGGGAGCGCGCGGGCACTGGATCTCGCCTGCGGGGCCGGACGACACACGTTGTACCTGGCGAGTCTGGGGTACACGGTCGACGCTTTGGACGTGAGCGACGTAGGGTTGGCCCGGCTGGCACGAGTGGCCGCAGCCCTGGGGCTAGCCGGGCGTGTGCGGCTGCGACAGGTCGATCTGGATCGCGTGCAGTTGTCGCAGGAGGCGTACGATCTGGTGCTGGACACGTACTTCCTCGACCGACGGCTGTTTAGGGCGATGCACGCCGCGCTCAAGCCGAATGGACTGCTCTTCGTAGAGACGCTGCTCTCGACGCCGGCCAAGCCGGGGCGGCCGGCGTACTATCTGCAGCCGGGCGAGCTGCGGCGCGCGTTTCCAGGGTTGGCCGAGCTCTTCTATGAAGAGAAGGCGGACGAATGGTGGGCGGCGCTGCTGGCACGCCGTACCCCTTCCTAAGCTCATTTCGCCAGTGGCGCCAAGAGCTGATCGCGCAGCGCTTCGAATTGGTCGAAGACCATCTGAAAATGCTGGTCCATTGTAGCCGCGGCGCGCTCGGGGTCGTGCGCGGCGATGGCGTCGTCGATCGCCCGATCTGGGGGATCGACGTCCGCACGGGCCCAGATGCCGGGCAGCGTCTACGACTGGCGCACGAACACGGTCGCGCCGCCCGCCTCTTGGTTAAAGTTGAGCGCGCCCGACACACTGAGCCGGATTCCCTCCTCGGCGCCACCCGGCACGCGCACCTCCGGCAGCACGCAGGTGATGCGCAGGGTGCCGTCGAACGACGGCGCGCCTCCGCTAGCCACGAGATGGACACGGATCAGGGCCAGGCCAGCGGTGAGCGCCGGCGGTAGGACGGGCGAGGACCCGTAGCTCTTGAAGCCCAGGAGCTGCGTTGCGGTCCACGTGCCGCTCCCCACGACGGTGCCGGCCGCGGTCTTGTGTGTGAATGTCCCGCCACCGGTCACCGACTTCTTGTGCAGACTGAGCGTGCCCGTGCCCACGACCTCGATGATGTCACCGTTGGGCGCCATCGCCTTGGCGGGCGAGAACGCCGGGTTAAGGGCGGCGAGAAAGGCGTCGCCCACGTGATAGTCGAAGCTCACCGACTCGCTGTCGGCCAGAACGCTGCGGCCCAGGAACCCAGCCACCACCACCCCCGTAGGGGCAGCCACCACTGCTCGACGAAGCATGCTCCACCTCCAGAGTGAGTACCAAATTCAGTCCACGTCCCAGGTCCCAAGTCCACGGTCGGCCGCCAGATGCCACGTTCTTGGGACAGTGGACACTCGACGGTGGACCTGGTTTAGGCCGGTCACGCGGCGACCGGCGCCTGAGGCCGTTATAGCGCGGCCGCGTTGGCAGGGCGTTGCAGCCGCGTTGAAAATATGTTGAGAGGTGGTCCCATCCATATGGAGACGCTGTTCTCGACGCCACAGAGACCCGGGCGGCCGGACTACTATCTACAGCCGGGCGAGCTGCGGCGGGCATTTCCGGGTATGACCGAGCTCTTCTACGAGGAGAACGCAGTAGAGGGGTGGGCGGCGCTGCTGGCGCGCCGGGCTGCGTGTGTCCTCGCCAGCGCTTGGGCCGGCGCTTGCTTCGGCGGCGATAATTGACATAGAGCCCAAGCAACGACAAAGTCGTCGTTGCCAGCGGCTGAGGAAGCGAGGACATGACGATGATAAGGCAGCGCCGCCGAATCGACCTTCGCTCGCCCAGAGTCCTGACCGAGACGTCGCGGGCGATGGGGCAGTGGGCCAATCAGCAGCTATCGTGGTGGCACCGGCAGAGGGAAGAGCCGGCGACGGATACGACCGAGCCCGATTCCGTGGTGCTCACCGTCGAGGAGCACGTGGCGAGCGTGATGCTCAACCGGCCCGAGCGCCGCAATGCCCTCAACCTGGCCTCCTGGCGCGCGCTTGCCGACGTTGCCGGCCGGATCACCACAAATGCGTCGATACGCGTCGTCGTCCTCACGGGCGCCGGCGACCGGGCCTTTAGCGCCGGGAGCGACATCGCCGAGTTCCCGGAGGCGCGCCTTGGCGTACAAGCGGCCCGCCGCTACAACGAGACCTACGAGGCCGCTCTGGCTGCGTGGGCCAAGATTCCGCAGCCCGTCGTCGCGTCGATCTCCGGCTACTGCTTGGGCGCCGGTCTGGAGCTGGCGCTGACGGCGGACTTTCGGCTAGCGTCGGACGACGCGGTGTTCGGCATTCCGGCAGCCAAGCTCGGCATCGGCATCAGCGTCGCCGACGCGCGGCGGCTGATCGACGTCGTCGGTCCAGCTCGCGCCCGAGCGCTCCTGCTCTCGGGCGAACGGCTGTCCGCGAGTCAGGCGCAGGCTATCGGGTTGGTCGACGACGTTGTGCCGGCCGACGAACTTGCCGGCCGCGTCGATGCGCAGGTGCGCACCTTGCTCGCCAACGCGCCGCGCGCGATGGTGTGGATCAAGCAGGTGGTCGACTTCGCCGTCCGCCACCCCGACGTGGACACGCTCCCCTTCGACACGCTCGGAACGCAGGTGTTCGCCAGCCGCGACAGCGCCGAGGGAGTCGCCGCGTTCCTCGCGGGCCGCGCACCAGAATTCACCGGCGCTTGAGCCGGAATGCTGCTCCGCTCGTCCTGAGCTTGTCGAAGGACAAGCTCAGGACGAGCGGAGCAGCATTCCGGCTCTATTTCAGGCCGGCGACGAAGCCGTCCAGCCGTGTAACGAGGTCTTGGACGACGTCGGGATTGGCGCCGGCCTGGTCTCGCTGCTCACGAAGGTCGTCGAGGCGGTGGAAGAGGGCGCGTTCGCCGGTGGGTTGTCCGGCCCTCATACGCCGAATGTAGCTCCACTCGTGGGTGCGGACCGACCACGCCTGGCGGTGGAGGCCGCTGTAGGCGAAGGCGCGCTCGGGGTGCTCGCGTGGATCGAGCGAATCGGATTCGTCGCCCCGCAGTAGTGGAAGGAGGCTCCGGCCGTGGAGCAGAGTACCGTCTCCCAGGGGCTTCGCGACGCCGGCAGAGATGTCCCACCGCCGGGCAGCGGGCGTGAACCCCCACGGCTCGGCGGGCGCGGGCAGACCGGCAAGCTCGAGAACGGTGGGGAAGAGGTCAGGCGGCTGGGTAAATGACTGGAAGCGCTGCCCGGCGCCGAGACCGTCGGGGTGCCTGATGAGCAGCGGCACGTGCGCCAGCTCCTCGTACGGCATCGCAGGGGCCTTCTTGATGACGCCGTGGTCGCCAAAGGGGTGGCCGTGATCGGAGATCCACACGATGAGCGAGTTCTCCATTAGTCCGAGCTGGCGTACGCCGTCGAACAAACGGCCGAGCCAGCGGTCCATGAAGCAGACCTCGGCGGCGTAGCGGTTACGCAGGTGCTGCAGCTCGTCGGAGGTGAGATAGCCGTCGACTGGGCCGCCGTTGGCGTCGATCAGGTCGAGCCCGCCGCGCTCGAGGTAGCCGGCGTCGACGAAACGGCGGTTGATCTCGTCGGGCGCGTCCCACGGCTCGTGGGGATCGAAGCAGTCGAGCCACAGAAAGAGGCCGTCGGTGCGCCTGCGGGACACCTGCCGGTCGAGCCAGTCGAGCCCGCCGCGCACCGTCTGCGCCAGCGTATAGTCGTCCTCGCCTTGGCGCAGCGCCATGTTTCGCAGATACTGGGCGTTCTTGGGACGCCAGGTGCGATCGGAGTCGTCGCCGCGGGGCTTGTAATGCCGGTCGATGGCGGTGTCCGACACGTCGTCGGGATCGTCCCACCGATAGCGAAGCAAGTCCGACTCCTGGCCGCGGATGAACTGCACGTGGTCGAAGCCGCGCATCAGATTGATGCCGGGCTTGTGCAGGTGATAGACGTCGGTCACGAGCGCCGAGGCGAAGCCGCGCGCCCAGAGCCACTCGGCGAGCGTGACGTCGCCATCTTCCAGGCGCTGCCAGCCGCGGAACGGGAACGTGAAGCGGCCGGTGAACCACGACGTGCGCGTCGGCATCGTCGGCAGGCCTTCGGTGTAGGCGTTCTCGAAGAGCGCCGCCTCGCGCGCGAAGGCGTCGACGTTGGGCGTCTCGATGCGCGTATTCAGGCTATTCGGCGAAACGGACTGGTAGCAGCCGAGCTGATCGACTCGCAGGCTATCGTTGACGACGACGATGATGTTCACCATGGTGACTCACTGTAGCGTATCGACAGCTCACGCGTGGCAGAGCCGTCTGGGGAGGCGGTTGTCGGTACGGACGAGCTCGGCGAGGAGGCGCTCCTTGAGCTCGACCTTCAGGCCGCGGTAGTCGGGGTGGTGCCAGAGGTTACGGCGCTGGCCGGGGTCGGCCTCGCGGTCGAAGAGCTCGCCAAAGGGCTGCTCGCCGTCCTCTCCGATGTAGACCGTGAGCTGGTGAGCAGGCGTAATCAGGGTGCGCAGGCGCAAGCCAAGGTAGTCTTCGTCGTTCTCGACGACGACGGCATCCTGGACCCGGTCGACTTCGCCGGTCAGCAGCGGGACGAGCGAGCGCCCAGTCCACGGACGCAGTTGCCGCTCGGTTTCCATCCGGGCCCGGGGCCACGCCGGGCCGGACTCGGGGGCGGGCACACCGGCCAGATCGAGGGCCGTCGGCGCAAAGTCGAGGTGTGAGACGAGCGCGTCGGAGGCGCGACCGGCGGGCACACGCCGCGGGAATCGCCAGATGCCGGGGACGTTCAAGAGCCCCTCGAAGTGGAACGGCCCCTTGTTCATCAACCAGTGGTCGCCCATGAGATCGCCGTGGTCGCTCGTGAAGACGACGACGGTGTTCTCGGCCAGTCCGAGCCGCTCGAGCGCCGTCAGGATGCGCCCCACCTGCTGGTCGACAAACGAGATCATGCCGTAGGTGATAGCGATGATCTCGCGCAGTTGGTCGTCGGGGATGTTGGTCGGTGCGCGCCGGCCGGAGAGCGGCAGCGCGCGCTCGTAGACCTGGCGGAAGAAGGGAGCCAGGTCGTCGTGCTCGCCCTCGCGGCGGACGGGCATCGGCACCGCGTCGCGATCGTACATCGAGAACCACGGCTCGGGGGCGCAGAACGGGTGGTGCGGATCGGGGAACGACGCCCACGTCATGAACGGCTGCGCGCGCTGCGCCGCGCCTTCGATGAATGCGATCGTGCGATCGGCGACCCACGTGTTGTAGTGCAGCTCGGGCGGGATCGGCATACACCACGATTGCTCGGCGCCGCTGGCGGTGGGCGTGCCGGCCTCGCGCGCGAGGAGGCGCAATGCCTCTGGATGCTCGTTGCGCAGCCAATTGGTGTAGTCGCCATGGACGCCGGCGCCGTGGCCGCCCGTCCATTCGGTGGTCTGGAAGCCGTAGTACGGCTCGGGCAAGTGCGCGATCCGGCCGCGATCCCACATGGCGCGGCTCTCGGGGTAATCGAACGGATCGAGCGTCTCCGGATCGGCACCGTTGGGGATGCCGAAGGGGCGGGTGTGGATCTTGCCGACGCTGTGGGTGCGGTAGCCGGCGGCGGCGAGCGCGCCGTTCATCGTGGGAAAATCGCGGCTCAAGGGGATGCCGTTGGTACGTACGCCGTGGCCGCGAGGCGTGAGCCCGGTGAGCAACGTCGAGCGGCCGGGCATGCACAGCGGGTTGTTGACGTAGGCGCGCGCGAAGCGGATGCCTCCGGTGGCCAGCCGGTCGAGATTGGGGGTCTGTAGGACGCTACTCCCCGGCCGCCACGAGGGCCAGGCGCAGCCGAGCGCGTCGCCCCGCTGCTGATCGGTAATGATGACGAGAAAGTTGGGTCTGCGTGCATTGAAGCCTGTCCTGAGCACAGTCGAAGGATGCATCTGTGGTTTCGTTAGGCCTTCTAGCGTACGTAGGCTGCCGGGACGCCGCCGTCGACGGTGAGCACGCCGCCGGTGGTTTTGGCGGCGCGATCGGAGGCGAAGAAGAGCACCGCTTCGGCGATGTCGCCGGGAAAGACGTTGACCTTGAGGGTGGTGCGTTTGCGGTAGAAGTCTTCCAGCTCGTCGGGCCGGATGCCGTACGTGCGGGCGCGCTCCTCGCGCCACTCGGCCGACCAGATACCCGAGCCCTGCAGCACGGCATCCGGGCAGACGGTGTTGACGCGGATACGATGCGCACCGCCCTCTTCGGCCAGGCAGCGTCCCAGGTGCAGCTCGGCGGCCTTGGCGGCGCTGTAGGCGGTGTTGTCCTTGCCGGCGACGAGCGCGTTTTTGGAGGCGATGAAGATGACACCGCCGCCGGTCGCCTGCGCTTTGAGGCACTTGAACGCCTCGCGCGCGACGAGGAAGTAGCCGGTGGTGAGCACGTCCATCAGGAGCTGCCACTCCTCGAGGGACGTCTCTTCTACCGGGTGCGAGCGCGCCAGGCCCGCGTTCGAGACGACGATGTCGACGCCGCCGTACGTCGCGATGACTTCGGTGAAGGCGCGGGCGACGCTCTCCTGGCTGGCAACGTCGGTTTCGACGGCGAGCGCACGTCCATCGCCGTGCGCCTGCTCGATCTGTGCCGCGGCTTCGGCGGCGCCGGCGGCGTTCTTGTCGAGGATGGCGACGTGCGCGCCCTCGGCCGCGAGGCGTTGGGCGATGGACCGGCCGATGCCGCTGGCGGCGCCGGTCACAACGGCCACCCGCCGCGCGAGCGGCTTCTCCGGCGGCGCGAGCGTCAGCTTGTAGAGCTCGAGCGGCCAGTATTCGACGCCGAAGCAGTCGGACTCGTCGAGCGAGACGTAGCGGTCGACGGTCTCGGCATCACGAATCGTCGCGATGGCGTGATGGTAAATGTCGGCCGCCATGCGGGCGGCCCGAGCATCGCGCCCCAGCGTGACCATGCCGACGCCGGGGAGCAGGACGACGCGCGGGCGGGGATCGATCTGGGAGGGCGCAGCGGTGTTCTCCACCCGGCCGGCACACGATTGGACGTAGCGCACGTAGTCTTTGGCCCAGGCGCGCCAGGCGGGCTCGAGGGATTGCTTGAGGGGGACCTCACCCATAGGAGTGGGCAGGTTTTTTGTTCTAGACCGGTTTCGTGTGAATTTTGGCCGATTGTCACACGACATCAGGTACCATTCGCCGTTTCGACC
>JACQGX010000295.1 GCA_016199265.1 Chloroflexota bacterium
CCCTACAGACCGTGGTGGGTCCCCGGATCTTTTGCCTGCACCCGGCGGTCAGGGGCGAGTCACGGCGGTTACGCCCGGGAGCCGGCCAGCCGCCGCCAGAGCCACAGCACGATGTCTTCTCGTGACTCGCGCCATACGTGGATGGCACTAGGTAGGACCGAGACGACGATGATCAGGAAGATCACCGGCAGAAGGTACTTATCGACCTCGTCGGGCGGTAAGAGCTTGCCGAAATAGTAGCCGGCAACGGTCACACCAGAGCCCCAAAGCAACCCGCCGAAGATGTTGTAGAAGAGAAAACGCGAGTACTTCATCGAGCCCATGCCGGCGACGATCGGTGCGAACGTGCGCACTATGGGCATGAAGCGGGCAAGCACAATCGCCTTGCCGCCGTGTTTCTCGTAGAACGCCTCGGCTTTCAACAGATGCTTCTTGTGGAAGAAGAGCGAGTCCTCGCGATTGAAGAGCCGCCGGCCGACGCGGTAGCCGATACTGTAGCCCACGCTGTCGCCGGCCACGGCGGCGATGAACGAGCCGATGGCCAGCACCCACACGTCGAGCCCGATCTTGGGTTGGGAGGCGAGAAAGCCGGCGGTGAACAGCAAGCTGTCGCCGGGGAGAAAGAAGCCAATAAGCAGTCCGGATTCGGCAAAGACGATGCCAAACACAAAGACGTACCCAAAGGCGATGATCAGCTCTTGAAGATCGAACCCTGGCAGCACTAATGGTCCTCCGACGGCTGAGTCTACCCGAGAGGAGTCTGATCGACGTGCCCGTAGCCTCTGTGGCCGCGGGTGAAGCTGACGAACGGCGAACGACGAAGCCGTCCTGACGTACAACCCCTTCGTCGTTCGTCCTTCGTCCCTACTCGTGCGCGTGATCCGCGCGCCAGCGGTCGACAAGCTGCTGCGCGTAGGCCGGGCTGATTCCGAGGCGGTCGTGGACTTCGTTGTGATTCGCGACACGCCGGAGGATGGTCTCGAACGAGTCGTGGGGCAGGTCCGAACCATCGCCCAGCCAATCGAGAAACTCGCGCCGGCACTTGAACGGGAAGGTTTTCACCATCGCGGTATAGCTGTCCGGCGCGTCGGCGCGTGCCTGCTCCTCTTCGGCGGCGAGTGTCACGCGCTCGCGCTCGAGGAATTCTGTGACTTTCATCTGTGTTCGTCCGTGTGCAGCTTTGGTCTGGTCAATACCCGGCGGCGCAACCGTCGCAGCGCGGCTCGCTGCCGGCGACGTAGACGCCGTTTCCGAGGCGGCGGATGATCTGGCCTTTGCCGAAGGGGCCCCATTGGTGCTGGATGGCGACGGCGTGGTCGCGCGCGCCGAGACCGAGTGTGACGTGCGCGGGTACGGCGCGCTCGAGCGCCACCTGTTTGTCGCGCTGCCACTGCCAGCGCGGCGCGTCGAGGCTCGCCTGCGGGTTCATCCCGTAGTCGACCTGGTTGACAACCATCTGGAAGTGGCCCTGCGGCTGCATGTGGCCGCCCATCACGCCGAACGGCCCGAGCGCCCGGACTCCCTGCGTCAGAAACGCCGGAATGATCGTATGGAACGGGCGCTTGTGGGGCGCGACGAGATTGGCATGGCGGGCATCGAGCGAGAAGCCACGGCCGCGGTTGTGCAGCGCGATGCCGGTTCCGGGCACGACGACACCGCTGCCAAACCCTTGGTAATTGGACTGGATGAACGAGACCATCATCCCATCGGCATCCGCGGTACACAGGTAGACGGTACCGCCGTGGGTCGGCTCGCCGGCCACCGGCGTCAACGCGCGCTCGCCGATCAGCTTGCGCCGCGTCGCCGCGTACTCCTTGTCGAGCAAGCCGCGCACGGGTACATCGGCGTGTTCCGGATCGGCGACGTAGCGCTGCGAGTCGGCGAAGGCGAGCTTCATGCTCTCGATCTGCAGGTGGTAGCTCTCGACCGACTCGCGCGGGTACCGGCCGAGGTCGAAGCCCTCGAGAATATTAAGCGCGGTGAGCGCGGTAATGCCCTGGCCGTTCGGCGGGATTTCCCACACCTCGTGGCCGCGGTAGCTCGTGCCGATCGGCTCGACCCACGTGCTGGTGTGGGCCGCGAGGTCATCGCGCGTCAGGTAGCCGCCGGTCTCGGCGGCGAATGCCGCGATCTTGGCCGCCAGTTCGCCCTGGTAAAACGCCTCGGCCTTGCTGGCCGCGACCAGGCGCAGCGTGCGCGCGTGGCCGGCCGACGACCAGACGTCGCCCGCCTTCGGCGGCCTACCGCCCGGCGCGAACGTCTCGAACCAGCCGCGGAATTCCGGCCCCGTATTCGCCTGGTAGTACGCCTGAAAGGCACCCTGCCAGGTGCCGGCGGTAACCGGTGCCACCGGATAGCCGTGCTCGGCATACTCGATCGCCGGCTCGAAGAGCGCGTCGAACGGCAGGCGGCCAAAGCACCCGTGGAGGTCGCGCCACGCTGCCGGCGCTCCGGGCACCGTCACCGGCAGCCAGCCCCTCGCCGGCACCTCGCCCAGTCCGAGGCGGCGGAACAACTCCGGCGAATGTGTCGCCGGAGATCGCCCCGACCCGTTGAGCCCGTGCAGCCGGCGGCCGTCCCAGACGAGCGCGAAGGCGTCGCCGCCGATGCCGTTGGACGTCGGCTCGATCACGGTGAGCGCGACGGCGGTGGCAATTGCCGCGTCGACGGCGTTCCCGCCGCTGCGCAAGACGAACAGCCCCGCCTGCGCCGCGAGCGGCTCACTCGTCGCGACGACGCCGCGCGCCGCGATCACGGGCATCCGACGAGAAGGATACGGAAAGTCACCCAAGCCGAGCTGCTCGGCGGAATCGGTCGTCAACGTGTCACATCCTCAAAGTAAGGAATCTTCTGTATTCACCGCAGAGACGCAGAGTCGGGCGCAGAGAGGGTGCAGAGAGGGTGCAGAGAGGGCGCAGAGAGGGCGCAGAGCTATAGAGTTTAGCCACAGAGAGCACAGAGAGCACAGAGAGCACAGGGTTCTCAGAGAGAAGCTTGCTGGCGTTCGTTGCCTGTCCTTGTGAGCGCTGTGGTCTCTGTGCCAAGCGCCAACCATCTCTCTGCGAAACTCTGCGGTTCTCTGCGTCTCTGCGGTGAAGAGCTACGACACTTGTGAGACGGCAGCACCGGCGGCGGCGCCACCGCCTTTGACGGTCTCGGCCGGGAGTGTGGTCGTCGGTTCTTCGGCGCCAGCGGTGCCGCCTTTTGCGTGCATGAGCTTGCGCAGGACCATCTGGAGGATGCCGCCGTTCCGTAGGTATTCGACGTCGATTGGGCTGTCGACGCGGGCGATGGCAGTGAACGTTTTCTCCTTGCCGTCTTCGCTTCGCGCGCGCACCTGTATTTCTTGGCCCGGCTCGAGACCATCGGCGATACCGGTGATTTCGAAGGTCTCCCTCCCGGTCAGACCGAGCGACTTGGCCGTCTGTCCCGCCTTGAACTGCAGCGGCAGGATCCCCATGCCGACGAGGTTTGAGCGGTGGATGCGCTCGTAGCTCTCGGCGATCACCGCCTTGACGCCGAGCAGGAGTGGCCCCTTCGCCGCCCAGTCGCGCGAGCTGCCCATGCCGTAGTCGCGGCCGGCGAGGACGATCAGCGGCGTGCCGTCCTCGGTGTAGCGCTGCGAGGCATCGAAGATGCGCATCGGCTCGCCGGTCGGCAGGTACACCGTCCAGTCTCCCTCGCGCTCCGGGGTGAGGAAGTTCTTCAGCCGCACGTTGCCGAACGTGCCGCGCACCATCACCTCATGGTTGCCGCGCCGCGCACCGTAACTGTTGAAGTCGCGTGGCTGCACGCCTCGCTCGATCAAAAACTGCCCCGCCGGACTGTCTACCGGAATGCTGCTGGCCGGCGAGATTTCGTCGGTCGACACCGAGTTGCCGGCGAAGACGAGCACCCGCGCGCCGACAATGTCCTCCAGCGGCTCCGGCTCGGGCGGTAGATTTTGGAAGAACGGCGGTTCCTGGACGTACGTCGACGACTCGTCCCACTCGTAGAGGCTCCCCTCGGGTACCGGGAGCGATCGCCACTGCTCGTCTCCCTGGAACACCTTCGAATACGCCTCACGGAAGAGCTCGGGCTTGATGACCTGCTCCATGGCGTCGCGCACTTCCTTGGTCGTCGGCCAGATGTCGCGCAGGTACACCGCCTCACCGCTCGGGTCGCAGCCCAGCGGCTCCTTCGTCAAATCGACGTCGACCGAGCCGGCCAGCGCGTAGGCGACGACGAGCGGCGGCGATGCGAGGTACGACGCCCGCACCAGCGGATGGATGCGGCCGGGGAAGTTGCGGTTGCCGCTGAGAACGGCGGCGACAGCGAGGCCATGCTCGCGGACAGCCTTGTTGACCTCGTCGGTCGCCAGCGTCGCGCCACTATTGCCGATGCAGGTCGTGCACCCGTAGCCGACGAGGTGAAAGCGCAGCGCCTCCAAGTACGGTAGAAGGCCGGCCTCGCGCAGATAGTCGGTCACAACGCGCGAGCCCGGCGCGAGACTCGACTTGACCCACGGCCGCGGTCGCAGGCCACGCTCGACGGCCTTCTTGGCGAGGATGCCCGCCCCGATCATCACGGAGGGATTGGACGTATTGGTGCAGCTCGTAATCGCGGCGATGACGACCGAGCCGTCGCCGACCTCGGCCTGCACGCCGTGGAAGTCGAGCTCGACGGCTTTGCCGGTGGGGACGAAGTCCTCCGGCGAAATCTCCTCGGGGGCGGCCTGGGCTGCCTCCGCCGCCTGCGCGGTATGGGCGCTGCCGCCTTCCCACTCGAAGCGCTCCTCGGCCACCTCGGCGGCCTTCCGCTCGGGCGCCGCGTAACGCTTGGGGAACGCCACACGGAAGCTGCGTTTGACACGGCTGAGCGGCACGCGATCCTGTGGCAGTTGTGGGCCGGAGAGGCTGGGCTCCACAGACGAGAGGTCGAGCTCGACCGTTTCCGAGAACACCGGATCTGGCGTCTCGTCGGTGCGGAACATCGTCTGTTCCTTGCAGTACCGTTCGACGAGCTCGAGATGCGAATCGCTCCGGCCGGTGACGTGCAGGTAACGCATCGTCTGGTCGTCGACGGGGAAGATCGACGACGTTGCGCCGTACTCGGGCGCCATGTTGGAAAGCGTGGCGCGGTCGGCGACGCTCAACTGGCTGAGACCCTTACCGTAGAACTCGACGAACTTCCCGACGACGCCGTGCTTGCGCAGACGCTGCGTCACCGTGAGCACCAGATCGGTCGCCGTCGTGCCTTCGAGCAGGTCGCCATAGATGTGGAAGCCGACGACGATCGGCGAGAGGAGCGAGATCGGCTGGCCGAGCAGGACGGCCTCGGCTTCGATACCGCCGACACCCCAGCCGAGCACGCCCATGCCGTTCACCATCGTCGTGTGCGAATCGGTGCCGACGAGTGTGTCCGGGCAAGCGTACGTCTCGGACCCTACCTGCCGCAGCTGCACCACCCTGGCCAGATACTCGAGGTTGACCTGGTGGACGATGCCGGTGCTCGGCGGCACGACGGTGAAGTTCTGGAACGCCCGCTGCGCCCACCGCAACAAGAGATAGCGCTCGCCGTTCCGCTCGTATTCCTTCTTCACGTTGGTCGCGAGCGCCAGCGCCGAGCCGAAGGTGTCGACCTGCACCGAGTGATCGATCACCAGGTCGGCCGGCACGAGCGGATTGATGCGCTGCGGATCGCCGCCCATCCGGGCAACCGCCGAGCGCATCGCCGCCAGGTCGACGACCGCCGGCACCCCGGTTAGGTCCTGAAGGAGCACGCGGGCCGGCATGAACGGGAACTCGTTCGTGCCTTCATCTTGTCGTGGGTCCCACGCCGCCAGCGCCCGGATGTCCTCCTCGTAATCCGTCCCGCCGTCGGAGTGCCGCAGGGCATTTTCCAGGAGCACCTTCACGGTGAACGGGAGCCGATCCAGGTTGGCGATGCCCTGCTTGGCGAGCGCCGGCAGGCTGTAATATGTCGCCGTCCACTCGCCGTCCGAAAGCAGTGAGCGCGCGCCAAATGGATTGACCTGTGTCGTCATTGCGTCCACTCCCCCTTTTCTCTACTTACTATCTTCACACGGCAGGGCGGTCCTCGGCCAGAAAGAGGAGGGACCAGGGGTACGGGCCGGGGACGGGGGACTGTACGGGCGCGGTCAGCCGCGCCCATCGGTGGCGTGATACGAGGGGCGACACGCTGATACGATTTGTAGGTCCCTCGATATCCGAAACCGAGTCCAAGAGCCAAGGGCCAAGGGCCAAGGTCGAGTGCCTGATACGACATGCTCTGGACTTGGGACTGAGTATTGGCTCCCGATGGCACCGCCCTCCTCCGTTCGCCGCACGCGGCTGCTGCTGGCGACCAACAACGAAAAGAAGCTGCGCGAGCTCGCCGCCGTTCTCGCCGATCTGCCGGTGGAACTCGTCACGCCGGCGCCGCTCGGCCTCACGCTGGAGGTGCCGGAGACGGGCGCGACGTTTGAGGAAAATGCGGCGCTCAAGGCGCGGGGCTTCGCCCGGGCGAGCGGACTGCCGGCGCTGGCCGACGATTCGGGACTGGAGGTCGACGCGCTCGGCGGCGAACCGGGCATCCGCTCGCAGCGGTACGCCGGGCCTGATGCGACCGACGCCGGCCGCAACGCGCTCGTGCTCGAGCGGCTGAAGGACGTGCCACCGAGCAAGCGCACCGCCCGCTTCCGCTGCGCGATGGCGTTGGCGACGCCGGAGCGGTTGGCCGGCACCGTCGAGGGCACGGTGGAAGGGCAGATCTCGGCGGCGCCGCGCGGGAGCCACGGCTTTGGCTACGACCCGATCTTCTGGCTGCCCGCCCGGGGGTGTACCATGGCGGAGCTGCCGCCCGAAGAAAAGAACCGGATCAGCCACCGGGCGCGTGCCGCCGTGGCCGCGCGCCGCTTGATCGAGCACTGGCTGGCCGGCGACGTGGCCGCGCGGCCGGCGACCTCGGAGTAACTCTCTCGGCGATGACGCGCTTTCGACTTCGAACGACCTCGCGCGGCGGCACGTCACGCGGCGCGCCGCCGACGGAGCAGACGCCGGCCGGTCCCGATGAGATCGACGCCTGGCGGCTCGCCGGCATGCTCGTACCGGGCCTCGGCCGCGGCGAACGCGCGAAGCTCGGCCAGGCGCTGGGGCTCACCCTTCCACTGCACGAGCCGGCGAGCCCTGCCGCCGTTCAGGCGGAACGCACCGCGATCGTCGATGCGTGCCGCACCCGGCTGGCGGCGCTCGATCTCTCGGTGCTGCAGCAGCTCGCCCGCATCTTCGCCGGCTCACGCATCCTCGAAGCGCAGCTCATCGAAGAAGTCTTCCGCGCGCGTGCCCATAGTGCCTTCGAGCGCGACGAGGCGGCCGACGCCTCGAACCTCGATGCGGCAGAGGCGCTCGCGCCGGTGGCGCCGGCCGGCCCCGCGCTTCAGCCGTCGAAACTACGTCAGGCGGTCGACCAGGGGCACGTTCTGCGGGCGCTGAGCCCCGGCGGCGCGATTGCCCGGTCTCTGACCGGCTACGAAGCGCGTCCCGGTCAGGTCAAGATGGCACGCGCCGTTGCCAAGGCACTGAGCGAGCAGCTCCACCTCGTAGTCGAGGCGGGCACGGGTACCGGGAAGTCGATCGCATACCTCGTACCGGCCGCCGAGTACGCCGTCGCCAACGGGCGGCGCGTCGTCATTTCGACCAACACGATCAATCTGCAGGAGCAGTTGTTCTTCAAGGACGTGCCGCTCGTGCAGCGGGCGCTGGGAGTGCCGTTTCGCGCCACCGCACTCAAGGGACGTGCGAACTATCTCTGCTTGCGCCGCTGGCGGGGATTCCTACGGGAGGGCCTCACCAGCGATGCCGATCGCATTTTCGCCGCCAAAGTGCTGCTGTGGCTGCGCCAGACCGAGACCGGCGATCGGAACGAGCTGGCGCTCGACGAGTACGAATCGGCGCGCTGGGCGACGCAGCTCGCCGCCGATGCGCTTCACTGCACGCACCCGCTCTGCCGCGACCACCGCGCGGGACGCTGCTTTCTTGCTCGAGCGCGCCGGCGCGCCGAAGCGGCTCACCTCCTCATCGTCAACCACGCCCTGCTGCTCGCCGACCAGGCGCTGGAAAGCAAGGTCCTGCCTGAGTACGCCGACCTGATCGTCGACGAGGCACACCACCTCGAGGACGCGGCGACCGAGCAGCTCAGTGTCGCCATCGACCAGCAGGAGCTGGCGTTTTTTCTGGCAGCCGTGAGCCAGCAGCAGGGACCCGGGCGCTACGCCGGCCTCATCTCACGCATTCTCACGGTGCTCATGACGCAGGGTGGGCCGCCGCTGCGCAGCCAGGCGCCCGAGCTCACCCAACCGGCGAACGACGCCATCGACGAAGCGCGGCGCCTGCTGCACGACTTTTTCGTCGCCGTCACGACGTTCGTACGCGGCGCCGGTGATGGTCCGCTGTTCGGCGAGCGCGACATCCGCTTGACGGCCGCGCAGCGCGGGACCGAGTGGTGGTCGGCGGTCGAGGAGGCGTGGCAGCCGTTTGACGCTGCGCTTGGCCGCACCGACCGCGCGCTGGCGCGCCTCTCGGAGGTGCTCGACGATCTGCAGGGCACGTCCGATCTCGTCGACGAGGCGCTTGCCGACCTGGCGGGGGTACAGCGACAGGTCGCCGAGGTTCGCACGAACCTCGGCGCGATCGTCGCCCGGCCGTCGGATGAGACGGTCTGCTGGGTCGCGGCGAACGATCGCGGTATCGCCCTGCGTTCGGCCCCGCTCGAAGTCGGGCCACTCCTCGAGCAGCAGCTCTTCTCACAGAAAGAGAGCGTCATCCTCACGTCGGCGACGATCCAGGTCGGCGGGAGCTTCCGGCATATCAGACAAAGGCTGGGCCTGGGAGACGGCGCGTACACGCTGGCGGTGCCCTCGCCGTTTGACTATTCGTCGCAGGCGCTACTGTGCGTGCCCGACAATCTGCCGGAACCGTCGTCGCTCCGCTTCGGCGACGCTTCGCTCGAGGCACTCGAAGCGATTTGCCGGGCAACGCGCGGACGCACGCTCGTGCTCTTCACATCCCACGCCTCGCTGCGCGCGGCGCACACGCATCTGCAGAAGCGGCTGCGCGGCGTGACGGTCCTCGGCCAGGGGATCGATGGGCCGCGCCAGCACCTGCTCCAGCGCTTCCGCGAGTCGCCGGACTGCATTCTGCTGGGTACAAGCAGCTTCTGGGAGGGAATCGACGTCGTTGGCGACGCACTGAGCTGTCTCGTCATCGTCAAGCTGCCGTTTAGCGTGCCCAGCGATCCGGTCTTCGCCGCGCGCTCCGAGCTGTTCGAAGCGCCGTTCTTCGAGTATGCCGTACCCCAGGCGGTGCTGCGCCTCAAGCAGGGGTTTGGCCGCCTGATCCGCAGCCGCACCGACCGCGGCGTCGTCGTCATCCTCGACTCGCGCCTGTGGACGAAGAGTTACGGCCAGACGTTCCTCCGTTCGCTACCTCCCGCCAGCCGGCGGCGCTGCGCGTCGGGAGACCTGGCACAAATCGTGCAAACTTGGTTACGGGAGTAAACTTCTGGTTTTTCTCCATGGTTTCGGACCGAAGGTAAGTGGCAACACACGTGAATGAGCGGCTGGCGCGCTACGGCGGGCGCTTCCTGATCGCCTTAGGGATTGTCCTGCTCTTCGCTTCGCAGCGCAGCGCGGCCGGTCCCGCCGGCGCTGATCGCGAAGCGACGGTGCTCGCGCCGGTCACAGCTTCCGGCGTGCCGAACGCTCCGGCACGCCTCATCGCCAGCCCGCGACGGTCCAGCCTCTTCGGCGGCGTTCCCGCGAACGGCGGTGAAGCGCGTGCCGATCGACTTTCGCCGCGGAACGCGGCGGTTTCAGCATCGGAAACCCCCGCGACATATGCTCCATCCCCATCCCCATCGGCCGCGCCACAGGTCGCCCCAACGGTTGCGCCGGCGGCCGATTCTACGTCTGCCGGCACCGGCGCGGCGGTGGCGGCGACGGACAGTAGCGCCTCGCAGCAACCGGCCGCGCCGCCGCCGCTCGGCCCCACCGATCGCATCGTGATACCGCGCACCGGCCTCGATGCCAAGGTTATCGACGTCGGTGTGTTGCCGAGCGGTGAGATGGCGACGGCGGCCTACGCTGCCGGCCGGCTGGTGTACTCGCCGCAGGCCGGCGAAGCGGGCAACGCCGTGATCGCCGGCCATAACGATACGCTGGGCGAGGTCTTTCGCCGCCTGCCCGAGCTGCGGGTCGGCGACCAGATCGTGCTCTACCGAGGCGAACGAGCGTTCCGCTACGTCGTCGAGACGCGAGTGATCGTGCGCGAGGACGGCGCGACAGAGGCGCAGCGTCTCGAAAACGCGCGCTGGATGCATCCGACCGTAGACGCAGTGGCGACGCTCATCTCGTGCTATCCCTACCGCGTCGACACGCACCGCGTCATCGTGCGGGCAAGGCTGATCTAGTCGGCAAGCACCTCAGCCAGGTACTGTACGCCGGATGGCGCGACGACGATGCCGATGCCCATGCGCCGGTACCCGGCATACAGGATGTTGCCGATGTGGTTCCACAGCCCCGGCGCGTGCGGCTCGGCCATCATCGCCGCGTGCATCGTCGACGGCCCCTCCGCCGGATTCCGGCCCCAGTACGTCCAAATGTTCTCGGACGCGTACTGGAACTGGACGCCGGCGCGGCGCAGACGGTCGCGGGGGGCGGTGCCGTCCGAACCGGTGTGGCTGACGAACCCTCCGGTCATCATGTCGGCCGCAGGCGCGCGGGCGACCGCCGCCAGCGTTGCGTACCACTCCAGCGGCAGCAGGCCGCGTGTGATGCGGGCGCCGTTGACGAGGGCGAGCATCTGGAGCTCGAGCGGGCCGATCGCGCGCGGCGTACCAGTCACCTGGTCGGTCGCGACGGCGGCGATGGGCTCACCAACTTGCGCCTCTTCGGGTACGTCAGCCAGCGCCGCTTCCGCCTCGGCGCCGGTTGCTCCAGAATCCGCCGAGACGCGCGCTGCCGGCGCCGCGAACGCCGCCGCATCGGCGAAGGCAGGCACCGAGCGCCACAGCACGTGCCGCCGCGGCCGCGCGCTTAACCGCACCGGCCGCGTCCACTGAGAGTTGATGCAAGCACGAGGGCGTATTGTACTGGGTTGAACGCCGATGTCAAATTTGACGTGCGGCTCAGGAACGTCTATACTCCGCGCAGCAGAGTAGATGACTACCACGTCGGCTGTTTCGGCAATCGAGAGCGCGCCTGCCGCGTCGGTTGCCGCCGCCTCCTGGTACTACTACTTTAGTCGCCCGGTGTAATGACAGACGCCCCCAGTGGGGCCGTGAGTGATTGTACCGGGTAAGGCAGAGGTCGCGACCTCTGCCTTTTTGTTTGTCCGGCGCCAACCGGTCGAAGCGCCGGTGAGGAACCAGACGCAGCCTAACGCTTAAGGACGAAGAACGGAAACCACAGATGCACACGGATGCGCACAGAGTGTCCACGAAGAAAGTGGGCAGCGGCAGCGCTGATGGGCCGCGGTTGTGAGGCACTGTAAAGCCCGCGAGCAGAGAAGAAAGGACCAGAGGAGCAGCCATGATCATCGTGATGCGCCGAGGCGTCGCCGACGAGGAGATCGCCGGCATTGAGGAGCGAATTCGGCAGGAGGGACTCTTGCCACACACCAGTCGGGGAGTAGAGACCGTGGTCATCGGAGTCATCGGCCAGCGGCCCGAAGGGATGCTCGAGCGGATGGAGCGCATGCCCGGCGTCGACCAGGTAACACCGATCTCCAAGCCGTACAAGCTTGCCTCCAAGGACTTCTGCGCCGGGCCGACGACGATCCAGCTCGGCGACGCGGTGCTCGGGAGCGACGACGTCGTCGTCATGGCCGGGCCGTGTACGGTCGAAAGTCGCGAGCAGGTCGTCGAGACGGCACGCGGCGTCCGCGCTCACGGCGCGCACGTGCTGCGCGGCGGCGCCTACAAGCCGCGCTCATCCCCATACTCGTTCCAGGGGCTCGGCCCGGAGGGCCTGCGCCTGCTGCGAGAGGCAAAGGAGATTTCCGGCCTGCCCATCATTACCGAGGTGATGGAGCCGGGGACGGTCGAGCTCGTCTGCGAGTACGCCGACGTGCTGCAGATCGGCGCGCGGAACTGCCAGAACTACCCCCTGCTGCGGGAAATCGGCCGGGTACACAAGCCGGTGATGCTCAAGCGCGGCCCCGGATGCACCGTCGAGGAATGGATTCTCTCGGCCGAGCACATCATGAGCCACGGCAACATGCAAGTCATGCTGTGCGAGCGCGGCATCAAGACGTTCGAGACCGCCACCCGCAATACGCTCGACCTTTCGGCCGTGCCGCTCGTCAAGCGGATAACCCACCTGCCGGTGATCGTCGATCCGAGTCACAGCACCGGCAAGTGGTACCTCGTAAAATCGATGTGCCAGGCGGCCGTCGCGGCCGGCGCCGACGGCGTGCTGATCGAGGTTCATCCGACGCCCGATACCGCGCTGTGCGACGGCGGCCAGTCGCTCACCGTCGAGAACTTCGCCGCTTGCGTCGAGGGCATCCGGCGCGTCGCCGAAGCCGTCGGCCGCCGCGTCCCCAGCCGCACGCCGAGCCGCGAGTTAGTGTTTACGTAGACTGAGTATCTGACCCGTGACGAACGACCACACCGCGTCTCCTGCCCTCCGAGCCGTCCGGCCGCCGGCCACGCTCCGCGGCGACGTGACGGTCCCGGGTGACAAGAGCATCACGCACCGGGCGGTGATGCTCAACGCGATCGCTTCGGGCACCGCCACCGTCACGGGGGCCGGGTTGGGGGCCGACTGCCTTTCGACGGCGGCGTGTGTCCGGGCGCTCGGTGCGACGGTGCGGCGCCTGTGGCCAACGGCGGAGCTGACCGACGATCTGCGGCGCGACCCGGTGTCCGGGAAGGACGATCGCGCCGATGCCGTGCTGATTGTCGAGGGCGTCGGACTCACCGGCCTCACCGAGCCGGCCGACGTGCTGGACGCGGGCAATTCGGGCACGACGTCGCGCCTGCTCACCGGCATCCTCGCCGGCCAGCCGTTTTTCTCGGTGCTTACCGGCGATGCTAGCCTGCGCAGCCGGCCGATGGGGCGCGTTGTCGAGCCACTGCGCGCCATGGGCGCGCGGATCACGGCGCGGCGCGGCGACACGCTGCTGCCGCTCGCCGTCGCGCCCAGCAACTTGCGCGGGAGGGAGCTGGCGATGCGCGTCGCCAGCGCGCAGCTCAAGTCGTGCCTATTGCTGGCCGGCCTCTACGCCGAAGGGACGACCGAGATCGTTCAGCCCGAAGCGAGCCGCGACCATACCGAGCGACTGCTCGCCGCGCAAGGAGCGAGGCTGAATGCCGAGGGGCTGCGGCTGCGCATCGAAGGGCGCCCGGCGCTGCGGGCGGTCGACGTGCGCGTGCCGGGCGACATCTCGTCGGCCGCGTTCTGGCTCGTGGGCGCATGCGTTCACCCCAACGCGCGGATCACCGTCCGCGACGTGGGGGTGAACCCCACCCGCACCGGTATTCTGGACGTGCTGCGCGAGATGGGCGCGACGATCGCGGTCGAGAACGAGCGGATCGAGGGCGGCGAGCCAGTCGCCGACGTCACCGCCGAGTCGAGCCGGCTGCGCGGCGTCGAGGTCGGCGGCGCAACGATCCCGCGGCTGATCGACGAGGTGCCGGTGCTCGCCGTCGCCGCCGCCGTAGCCGAGGGCGTGACCGTCATCCGCGACGCCGAAGAGCTGCGTGTCAAAGAATCAGACCGGCTGGCGGCGGTGGCAAGCGAGTTGCGCCGGCTCGGTGCTGCCGTCGAGGAACATCCGGATGGGCTCACCATCACCGGCGGCCGGCTGACCGGCGGCGAGGCCGAGAGCTACGGCGACCACCGCATGGCGATGTCGCTGGCGATTGCAGCGCTCGCCGCTGCGGGGCCGGTGCTGATCAACGGCGGCGAGTGCGTCGACATCTCGTACCCGACGTTCTGGCCCGACCTCGAGCGCCTCGCCCCGGGCAGCACGCGCGAACTCTGAGGGAATACTCCAATGGCGCACAATCTTGTAGGGGCGTATAGACATACGCCCAGCAGCCGCCCACAGGCGTATCGCCATACGCCCCTACACGCCGCTGCCGGTCAACAGAAAGTCTCCGCAAGCACGGCGGCAGTTCAGTAGGGACGTTACACATAACCGTGGCAAGTATGAAAGCAGGGGTCATCGGCTACCCTTTGAAGCACTCGATCAGCCCGCAGTTCCAGCAGCCGGCGTTCGACGCCCTCGGACTCGACGTAACGTACCGCGCCTGCGAGATTGCCCCGCCCGATGTGCCTCAGTTCATCGCCGGCCTGCGCGCCGGCGACTGGCTGGGCTGCAACGTCACCATCCCGCACAAGAAAGCGGTCTACGACCTGATGGATTCGCTGACCGAGGAGGCGCGGCTCATCGGCGCGGTCAATACCGTGATCTATACTGGCGGCGCGCTGACCGGACACAACACCGACGCCACCGGGTTTCTGCGGGCGCTGGTCGACGAAGCCGGTTTCGACGTCGCCGGCAAGCGCACAGTGGTGCTTGGCGCCGGAGGGGCCGCGCGCGCGGCGGCGGTCGCGTTGCTGCGCGCCGGCGCGGCGGCGGTCGCGCTCGCCAACCGGACGGTCGAGCGCGCCGAGGCGCTGGCCAAGGATCTGGCAGTACACTTCGAGCGCGAGCGCGTCGCCGCGCTGCCGCTCGAGACAGACGCGCTCCGCGGACCGCTGGCCGGAGCGACGCTGCTGGTCAACAGCACGAGCGTCGGCATGGCGCACGGTCCCGCGCCCGACGCTGCGCCCGTTCCCACCAGCCTGCTTGGCCCACACCTCTTGGTCTACGACCTCGTCTACAATCCGGCACGCACGGCACTCCTCGCCGCCGCCGAAGCCGCCGGCGCCCAGACGCTCGAAGGCCTGCCGATGCTCATCTACCAGGGCGCCGCCTCCTTCGAACGGTGGACGGGCCGCCTGGCGCCGATTCACATCATGATGCAGCACGGCCGGCGCGCGCTGTATCAGTCCAAAGTCCAAGGTCCAGAGTCCAAGGTGGAAGAGCGATGAACATGCTGTTGCCCTTGTGCCTACTACTGCAACGAGACTTTCTAGGGTAATCTATTGCGGCGGATCGGCGGGGATGCCGATCTGACGCCGGAGGATGCATGGACGAGCGCGAGTTTCGACGGGTAGCCGGGGCGTTCCGGGCG
>JACQGX010000298.1 GCA_016199265.1 Chloroflexota bacterium
CGCTGACGCGGGGAGAGGGGGACGACGGAGCACCGTCGGGGTGTACGGCGGGAGAGGGGGACGAGGCACGGACGGCCGTGCGGAGTGCAGGAGAGGAGGATGACGTACTGCCGTCGGTCTCAATGCCGGGTAGCTGGCGGACCGACCCCCCCTCTCCCCGCGTCAGCGTGGGAGAGGGGGCCGGGGGGTGAGGGCTCGTCCCCTCTCGCCCGGAGTTCGTCCCCTCTCCCCCTGGGAGAGGGCTCGGGTGAGGGCGGCCGCGGTCTACGGGAGCACCGTTCGTGCTCGGGGCGCCGCCGCCCTCACCCGCCCTTTGGGCGGCCTCTCCCAGGGGAAGAGGCGGAACGGCCCCGTCGCCTCCCGCCAGCCTTCGCACCTCGTCCTGGTAGCGGTGGAAGCCAAGCTGCTGGAAAAGGGGGATGAGCTTATGGGCGTCCGGCGGGCGTGCGCGCGCGATTTTTAACGTAAAGGGCACCTGGGCATCGCGTTTGAGGGTGACGAGGGTGCGG
This sequence comes from Chloroflexota bacterium, assembly GCA_016199265.1. Classification (GTDB taxonomy): domain Bacteria; phylum Chloroflexota; class UBA11872; order UBA12225; family UBA12225; genus JACQGX01. The sequence continues at coordinate 510 of JACQGX010000298.1, forward strand.
GAAAGAGGGAGGTGGCCCCGCGCCTTTTCGAGGTTATCCCGGCGCTTGCCTTTGATCTGGTCGATATTGGCGAAGATGCCGTCGAGCGAGCCGAACTGCTGGACGAGTTGCGCCGCGGTCTTGAGGCCGATACCGGCGACGCCCGGCACGTTGTCGACGGTATCGCCGGTGAGCGCGAGCACGTCGATCACCTGGTCCGGCGTGATCCCCTTGTTGGCCAAGAGCGCGGCGACGTCGATCGTCGTATCGGTGTGGATGTCGAACAGCGCGACGCGGTCGCAGAGCAACTGCTCGAGGTCCTTGTCTTTGGAGACGATGCGTACGGACAACCCGGCACACGCCGAATCGTCGAGCACGCGCTGCACAATGCTGGCGATAACGTCGTCGGCCTCGATGCCGGGCACGCCGACGATGGGGATACCGAATCCTTCGATCAGCTCGAAAACGCGCGGAATCTGCGATGTGAGGTCCTCCGGCGTTTCGCGACGTGTGGCCTTATATGGAAGGTAAAGCTCGTCACGGAACGTTTTACCGGGAGAATCGACGGCAACGGCGACGTAGTCCGGCTTGAGCTGGCCGAGCAACTTGAGCAGCATGCCGGCGAAGCCGAAGACGGCGTGCGTCGGCTCGCTGGTGATGGGGCTGCGCATGCCGTTGCGGATGGCGTAGTACGCGCGGAAGATCTGGGCGAACCCGTCGATGAGGTAGAGAGTCTCGGGCATGGTCGTCGTGGTGAGTAACGGGCGCCGGAGGGGGAGGGTTGCTTAGGCCAACCATAGCATGGCGCCGGATTCGCGGACGAAACCGGCGGCTTCGAGGGGCGTGACGCCGCGGGTGGCGAGCACAGGTTCGCCGTGCCAGCGTTCGACGTGCAGTCGCTGGTGGCCGGGCTGGCGCGCCGCCCACCATTGGGCCAGCGCGCGCAGGGCGGGGACGAGGGACGGATGGTCTTCGACGGCGCTGACCGAGGCGCCGCTGTCTTCCATGACCGCGACAGGCTCGCCCCACGCGAGGGCGACGGCAGAGGAGGGCAGGCGGGCGAACCGGAGGGGCCCGCCGTGGGTCTCGCTGCCGAAGACTTGGGCGGGGTCGGCGGCGGAGAGCGCGATGACCGGCGTCTCGCTTTGGCTGTGCTCGCGCCCGCCGTTGACGGCGCGGAGCTGTTCGACGACCTCAGGGAGCGCGAACTGGACGCCCGGCAGGCCTTGTACGAAATACCCGCGCCGCACCTCACCGCGCATCTCGAGCCGGGCCAGCAACGGGTAGAGCGACTCCCAACTGAAGGAGCCGGGCTCGCGCTCGAGGCACGCTCTGGTCACGACTCCCCAGCGGGCGAGCAACTGGCGGGCCTGGCGCAGCGCGCGCTCGTCATCGCCGAGCGGCTTGCCGAGGAGGCTCGGCCGGTGGACGAGCGACCAGCGACCGATCCAGCCGCCGCGCACCGGCGTGGCCATGCGGGCGAAGACGGCCTCGCGGGCGCGGCGCCGCGCGTCGCGCATGCGGTGCGCGGTCATGCGCCTGGGCAGAGCGGTCATGCGCGCGGCGAGCTGCGTCTCGAGGCTGCTGTGCGGTCCGGACCGCGCCGCCGCGGGGGCATCGTACCCGAGCACGGCCTGCAGCGCTTCGAGCGTGTCGTTGGTGACCAAGCCGGCGAGCACGAGCGCGACGAGCGCCGCCTGCGCCGCCGGCCGATCGAGCGCGGCGCCGTCGGCGATGTCGGCCAGTAGCGCCGCGCCTTCTTCGGAGAGGAACTCGTACGCGGCGCGAGGCGCATCGTCGAGGGCGTCGAGCACGACGGGGTCGGGCCGGCGCGCGAGGAAGAGGCCGCCTTCACCGCGGAAGAAGAACGACACGCGCGCCCGGCGCGGATCGCGGCCGCCCTCGGCGACCCACATGATCTCCCCAGATTGGCACCGCTCGGCCAGGAGACCAGTATCGAAGCCAGCGATTCGTGTTGGGAGAACGTCGCGCAGATACGATACGCCGGGTACTGCAAAGCCGCGAAGCTGCTGGAGGGTGCGGTTGAGGGCGGTGCCCGCTCGTACCTTTTCCGGGGAAACCTCACCCCCTAACCCCCTCTCCACTCCGGTGGAGAGGGGGAATGTGGAGGCCTCACCCTCCGACCTCCTCTCCCACGGCGCTTGCTTCCCCTCACCCCCCGGCCCCCTCTCCCACAAGGGGAGAGGGGGGGTGACGCCTTGCCAGAGGCGGAGGAATTCGGCGTAGGCGTGGTTCGGGACGGGTTGGACTTCTTTGCGGAGGAGGGTTAGGGTGCGCCGGTGCATCTGCTCGAGGGTTCGACGGTCGACCCATTGCTCGCCGCCACCGGGTGTGAACTCGCCGGAGATGACGTCGGGCGCGAGCGCGGTGAGGCACTCGCGCATGCGCGCCTCCGACAGACCGTAGCGCCGGGCGAGCGCGGCGGCCGACGTGGGTGGCGCATGCATCAGCCAGCGCCGCAACGCGGGCAGAGGGCTGTGAGGCAACTGGTCGTAGTCGGCGAGTCGCTCGGCGTGGACCCAACGCGGTGCGCCGCCGATTTCGAGCAGGATGATACGCCCGGCGGCGGCGAGCTGGTGAATCCAGACGTCAGATGGGGTGTACGCGGGATCTCCGGTGGCTCCCTGCGCTCGCTCCTCGCTCCCTTCCGCTCGCCCTGAGCCGATCGAAGGGCCCGCTGGCCCACCCTTTGACCGGCTCAGGGCGAGCGGAGAGTCATCGCAACGGGCTTGGATTTCGTCGCTCGAAAGATCGCCGAGGTCGTAGATGATCTGGGCCAGCTCCTCGGCGCTGCGCGCGCGGCTGTCGGGGCCGGTGCGGCTGACGCGCGCGGCGATGTCGGCGACGGCGGCGGGCTTGAGCAGGTCAGCGAGGGAGCGATCGCCGAGCAGGTCGGCGAGCAGCGACCGATCGAGCGAGAGGGCGGTCAGGTGCCGCTCGCCGCGGGGCGCGTCATACTCGTAGACGTACTGCGCGGCCATGCGGTACTCGAGACCGGCCGCGACGGGGGAGGGGAACTGCGACTCGTGGATGGTGACCTGTATGTCGCCGCGTTGAATCTGGTCGAGCACTTCGGTCAGGCCGTCGAGATCCATGACGTCGCGCAGGCAGTCACGGTAGGTTTCCAGGGTGATCGGGAAGTCGTCGAAGCCCTGAACGGCCTGCATCAGGTCTTTGGCCTTGAGGCGGGAGAGCCAGAGGGGCGTGCGCTTGCCGGCGCGCTGGCGGGGCAGGAGCAGCGCGCGGGCGGCGTTCATACGGAACTGGGCGCCGAAGACGGCCGAACCGGGCAACTCGGCGAGGAGCCGCTCCTTGGCCTCCTGGCTCGTGATGCGGGTCACCAGATCGGCCGGCGGCGGTTGGCCGGCATTGACGAAACGCAGCAGGATACCGTCGTCGCCGGTGATGATCTGGGGCTCGACGCCCGCGCGTTCGCGGATGGCGCCGGCGAGCGCGATGGCCCACGCGCCGTTGACACGCCCGCCGAACGGCGAATGGACGACGATGCGAGGATCGCCGACGGCATCCTCGAACGTCTCGACGACGACGTTGCGGTCGGTCGCCACCTGCCCCACCGCCTCGAGTTGGCGCGAGAAGTAGTCGACGATTTGGACGATGGAGTTGCGGTCGAGGGCGCAGTCGTGGTGGAGGAAGGAGATGACCTCACCCTCTGGGCTCCTCTCCGGGGGAACCTCACCCCCTGGCCCCCTCTCCATTCCGATGGAGAGGGGGAACGTGGCTCCAGCTCCCGCCATCGCCTCAATATCGTTCTCATCCAGCGTGCGGATACGCTCTGTGTCTTCAGGTGAGAGGGTGGAG
>JACQGX010000312.1 GCA_016199265.1 Chloroflexota bacterium
GATCCATTGCTACAGTGCCGTGTGGTCCGACATGCTGCGCCTCCCTCGCGTCCTGCGGTGTTTCGCGACCTACAGGATGCCGGAAATCGCCATGTCGGATCATCTCTTTCTCTCCCCGTTCAAAAACCTACCCCAGAAAGCTCCCCACCCCCGCTTCCTCAGTTAGCGAAAAGTAGAGGATTCAGAGAAGGAGTAACCGTCATGCCAATGGGTCTTGGCCCGTTCGAACTCATCGTCATCTTGCTGATCGTGGTGCTCGTCTTCGGCGCCGGGAAGCTGGGCGACGTCGGCGGCGCGCTCGGCAAGGGCATCCGCGAGTTCCGCAAGGAGGCCAGCGACAACGAGGCCAGCACCAAGGCCGCCTAAGCGCGAGCGCTTGGCAGCACCTTGAATACCGCACCGAACGCCGGAACGGCGGAACGAGACGGCGCTCGAGGGGACGTGCGTGCCTGCCCTCGAGCGCCTCTTGGTGGTGTGGGCCCGGCCGGTCCACCCTCTTAACTCGCCCCCGCCGCCGCCAGCGCCATGTCCCACAGTGTGCGCTCGGGCGAGACCGCCGGCTGTGCGGTCACCGCATCGCAGATGAACACGCAGTCGGGGTGGTCCTGCGTCAGCGTCACCGGGTACTCGACGCCGACCGGACCCAGGAGCGCGGTGCGCAGCGCCGTACGCTGCCACTCGCCGCCGTCGCAGTACAGCCGGATGCGCCGCGCGCCGAGACACTCGGCCATCCCCAGCGTGATACACATCGGCGGGAGCGACGCGAAGTGCCCGCCTACCGTGCGGATGCAGTTCATCACCACCGTCTCCGGCGCCAGCGGCAGCACCCGTGTCCGTGCGCGCCGGAACTCGTCGGTGCCACACGTCCGCCAGCGATCGAGCGGCGGCTCGTTGAACGCCAGGTGGCCGTGGATGCCGACGCCGCCGTAGCACGTATCGACGCCGCCGGCCGCCTCCATCGCCCGGCCAATCGCGTCCGGATCGGCCGGCTCGGGGAAGTGCGTCTGCGATGGCGGCGGGCGCAGCGCCGGATCGAGCTGCGCGAAGAAGCGCTGCATGAACGCCACGAAGCTGAGCGGATGCCCCTCCGGCAGCGGCCGGCCCTCCCAGTCGAGGTACTCGTCCATATTGAAGGTATGCACCTGCCGCCACGAGATCCGTTCGGCGTTGCACACCCGCGCCAGCGCCGGATACCCGCCGAGCGGCCCCACCGGGAGAATAAGCGCCGTGCGCCGGCCCGCCTCGTCGTTCGCCTTGATCTCATCCGCGATACTCCGCGCGAAGTGCTCGTAGACCGCCGCCCGATCGGGCAGCACCACCAGCCGCTTCCCGGCCCGCTCCGCCAGCCCCTCCGCCGAGATCGTCAGATACTCCGGCGCGTTCAAAGCTACTTGACTCATATCTTCTCGGTGCTCTCTCCCTCTCTCCTTCAGCTACGGCCCTGCCGCCAGCGCCTGCCGGTAACCGGCATCCGGTCGCTTACGCCGATTGCCCCAGACCCTCTCCGTGTCTCCGTGTCTCCGTGGTGAAAACCACTCTCCCACCAACCACCGTCATCTGCACTTCTAACTCCAGATCGAGCAGCACCATGTCCGCATCCTTTCCCCTGGCGATCTCGCCCTTTCGGTCAGAAACGCCGAGCAGGCTTGCCGGCGTGAGACTGGCCATCTGTAGCGCGTCCGACAGTCGCACGCCGGCCCCGAAGACCGCGGTGCGCACCGCTTGCGCCATCGTACACACGCTCCCGGCGAACTTGCTGCGGTCGGGCAGCTTCGCCACGCCGTCCTCGACGATCGCTTCGACGTCGCCTACCCGGTACGTGCCTGGGCCAAGCCCCGCCGCACGCATCGCGTCGGTCACCAGGCAGACGCGCTCGACCGGCTTCACCTTCGTCACCAACCGGATCAATGAGGACGGCACGTGATGCCCGTCGCCGATCAGCTCGACGCTGAGGTCGTCGAACAGCAGCGCCGCCTCTTGGATGCCAGGCGTCTTGTAGCCGCCCTGGATGCGCAGCCCCGACGTGCACGAGTACAAGTGCGTCACGTGCGAGTACCCGAACATCAGCGCGCGTCCTACCGTATCCAGGTCGGCGTTGCTGTGTCCGATCGCACCGTGGAGCCCGTGCTCGTCCAGGTCTATCCCCATTTCGATCGCCCCGGGAAGCTCCGGCGCCGCCGTCACCCGGCTGCGCCCGCGGAGACGGTCGAGTCGAGCGAACAGTGCCTCGTATTCGTCGGGTTCGGGCGGACGCACGTACTCCCACCGGTGTGCCCCGCGCTGCTCGGTCGAGAGGTACGGTCCTTCCAGATGGATGCCCAGCAGCGTCGCGCCGTCGAGCGGCCGCCCGACGACGCCTTCGGCCGCGTCGAGCACCCGCAAGAGCTCGTGGTGTGGCGCCGCTACCGTCGTGCCAACCCAGGCTGTTGTCCCACCCGCGGCGTGCGCCCGCGCAACCGTACGGAACGCCGCGCCGGTCGCATCCATCACGTCGGCGCCGCCCCCGCCGTGTACGTGCAGGTCGACAAAACCGGGCGCGACGATCAGGCCGCGCACGTCGACGTGGCGCACCCCCTCGCCGATCGGCGGCGGCTTGCCTTCTCCGACGTCGGCGATCACGCCGTCGCGGACCAAGATCCACCCCGGCTCGATCCGCTCGTGCCGCGTGTGGATGATGCCGCCGGAGATCAGCAGTGCGTCGTGACTAGCTTGCATGTCGCGGGTACCCACGGTGTACCTGACTCTCTGGCAACCGCCCTTCCTCGGGCGCGGCTGCCCTCACCCTAACCCTCTCCCAAGGAGAGAGGGAACTCCCCAGACCCTGTCCCCGGCCCCTGACCCGCCTCACCCAAGCCGCACGGGTGGGTCGTACTTGATCCCCATCCCCGTATCAAACAGCGCGACGCGCTCGTCGCCGCGCAGGAAGCCCTGCGCGCGCAGCTTCTTGGCGCCGGCCCACGTCGCGGCGCCCTCGGGGGCCGGGTAAAGGCCCGTCAGCCGGCCCATATCGAGCTGCGCCTGCCGGATCTCGTCCTCGCCGACCGCGATCGCGGTGCCGCCGCTGGCGCGCACCGCGTCGAGGATGAGGTAATCGCCGATCGCCACCGGCACGCGGATGCCGGCCGCCGCGGTGTGCGCGTTCTGCCACGGCTCGGCGTGCCGCTCGCCGCGCTCGAAGGCGCGCACGATCGGCGCGCACCCCTCGGCCTGGACGACGATCATCTTCGGGCGCTTCGACCCGATCCAGCCCAGCGCTTCCAGCTCGGCAAATGCCTTCCACATCCCGACGATGCCGGTGCCACCGCCGGTGGGATAGAAGATCGCGTCGGGCAGGCAGTCGTCGCCCCAACCGCCCTGCTCGGCGAGCTCGATCCCCATCGTCTTCTTGCCTTCCTGGCGGTACGGCTCTTTCAGCGTGGACACGTCGAACCAGCCGTGCAGCGCCGCCTGCTCGCGGATGTACTTCCCGGCGTCGTTGATCAGCCCGTCGATCAGCGTCACGTCGGCGCCATACACCGCGCCCTCCACGCGGTTCATCGCCGGCACGTCGCGCGGCATCGCCACGTGCGCCTCCAGCCCCGCGGCCGCCGCGTATGCCGCGGCCGCCGATCCGGCGTTGCCCGCGCTCGGCAGCGCGACCGCCTCGACGCCCAGCTCCTTGGCGCGCGAGACGGCGGCCGAGAGGCCGCGCGCTTTGAAGCTGGCGGTAGGGTTCTTGCCCTCTTCCTTAATGAGCAGCTCGCCGCGCTCGAGGCCCAGCGCCTGCGCCGCCTCGCGGCGCGCGCTGAGCAGCGGTGTCATCCCCTCGCCGAGCGTCACGACGTTCGCCGGATCGCGCACCGGCAAGAGCTCCCAGTAGCGCCACATGTCCCAGCGGCGCCCGGCGAAGTCGTGCGGCTTCACCTGCCGCCGGACGGCGGCGAGATCGTAGCGCGCGTAAAGCACCTTCCCGCACGCGGCACACACCGTCTGCGGCACGTCGGCGTCGTGCCGCTCGCCGCAATACGTACACTCCAGGTGCGTCATGTAGCTGTGCCACTCGCCTGTTATGGCCATATTCGTCCTCGCTCCCAGCTTTCAGTTCACCGCAGAGACGCAGAGACGCAGAGAGCGCAGAGTTGGCTTGGTCCGCCCCACACGCTCCCCCAATCCTCTCTGCGTATCTCTGCGTCTCTGCGGTGAACCCGTTCCTCCCTACGACTCCAGCCAGCGGCGGGTGAACTCGAGGTGCCGCAGCGCGTTCGCTTCGGGATCGTCGCCCGCCGGCGTCTCGAGCACGAACCACCCTTCGTAGGCGCTATCCCGAATCGCCCGGCGGCACCCGGCCCAATCGACCAGCCCTTCGCCGAGCAACGCTTGGCCGTTGCCCGACGTGTCCTTGACGTGCACCATCACGATCGCCGGGCCGAGCGTTCGCAGCGTCGTCGCCGGGTCCTGCTTGTACGCGATCGCGTTCGCCAGGTCCTGGTAGACGCCCACCTTCGGCGAGTCGACCGCGCGCACGATCCGCGACAACTGGCCGGCCGAGAAGCTCGTCTCCAGCCCAATCGCGACGCCAGTTTCTTCGGCCACAGGCGCGCAAGCGCGCAACCCCTCGACGTAGCGCGCCTCCTCGTCCGGGCTGATGTCCAACCGCACGCGATCGAAGTGCGGCAGCAGGAGCGCCTCGCCGCCGACGTTCCGGCACGCGCGCAGCGCGTCGGAGACCAACTGCACGCCCTCCCGGCGGAGCGCCTCGTCTTCCTGGGCAAAGTTGACGCGCCGGAAAATCGCCACGCTGAACGAGCTCACCTGGCAGCCGGCGCGTTCCGCCAGCGCGCGCAGGCTCGCCGCGCCACTGGGGCCATCGTGCTGAAGCCAGCCGCGCAACTGCGCCTCGTCCGGCGTCACGACCTCGAGACCGTCGTACCCGATGCGGCCCGCCGTTTCCAGCGCCTCAGGTAGCGTTTGCTTCAGCGACGGCGTGCGAATACCGATCTTCATTCCCTCTGTTCGCTCCTCTCCTTGCTCATTGCCCCCGAAGGATAGCAAGCTGGTATTCCATCAGCCGGTGTTCTACCATCCCCTACGTAGACGATGGTCGTCGTCACTGTCGAAACGCGCGACGCGGCACATCTTCAGCAGATCCGGCACGCGGTCAGACACGCCCTCGACGAGCCGAGCGTGCACGTAACAGATGTGACAGAAGGAGTTCCCCGGTGATCGATCATTCCGTCCGGCCAGAGCAGCCCATCGGCGAGACGCCTGGCAGCGCCCCGGTCGCCTGCTTCGACGGTACACCACCCGACTCGGAGGCCACCCTCGAGGAATATCTTAGCCGCCCCACCCCCGGCACCATCCAGACGATGGCCGAGCATTCCGGCGACTTCCTCGTCCTCGGCGCGGGGGGCAAGATGGGGCTCAGCCTGAGCCGCATGGCGCGACGCTGCCTCGATGCGGCCGGACACACAAAACGGCGCGTTATCGCCGTCTCGCGTTTCGGCGATCGCCGCCGCACGCAACCGTTTGAGGAAGCGGGCGTCGAGTCGCTCTCGCTCGACCTGCTCGACGACGGCGCGGTCGAGTCGCTGCCGGATGCGCCGAACGTGCTCTACCTGGTGGGCATGAAGTTTGGCAGCACCGGCGACCCTTCGGCCACCTGGGCGATGAACACCTTTCTGCCGGGGCTCGTCGCCCGGCGCTTTGCCGGCGCGCGCATTGTGGCGCTTTCCACCGGCAACGTCTATGGCCTGGCCGACGTGCGCTCGGGCGGCGCCGTCGAGACCGATCCGCTCGCACCGGTGGGCGAGTACGCCCAGTCGTGCCTCGGACGCGAGCGGATGTTCGCCTACTACTCCGAGCGGCGCGGTACGCCGACGACGCTGATCCGTCTCAACTACGCGAACGACCTCCGCTACGGCGTGCTGGTCGATCTCGCCCAGTCTGTCCTGCAGGGCGCGCCGATCGACGTCGGCATGGGCGTGGTGAACGTCATTTGGCAGGGCGACGCCAACGCGGCGATTCTGCAATCGTTCGGCCTGTGCTCTAGCCCGCCGGCCGTGCTCAACGTGTCAGGGCCGGAGACGGCGTCGGTATCCTGGCTCGCCACGCGCCTCGCCGGGCTGCTCGACGCGCCGCTGCCCACTCTTGTCAGTACTCCCGCCGACACCGCCATCCTGAGCAATTGCTCCCGCATGCACGGCCTGTTCGGCTACCCCACCGTGCCGCTCGCCTGGCTGCTCACCTGGACGGCATCATGGCTGCGCCAAGGCGGCCGCACCCTAGACAAACCAACCAAGTTCCAGAGCCGCGAAGGCACCTTCTAGCTGCGCTGACGGAGGACGACTGATCGGCGCCCGTCGTGCGAGACGCTTGAGGCGTCGGTCGTGCAGAACTCATGAGCAATCCTCATCGGTTTGGGGGCCACGTGCCGTGTGCCATGCTCCAACAAGTTCCGTGCCGGCACGCGAGGGTGGACAAACCTCAGTGGGCGGTGCAATCGCCGGCCACGTGGATTTCGTGGATTCCACAAATTGGTGCGCGAAACCCCTTGACTCCCGCAGCAGAGGGGTGTAGAGTATGGCTTGTTGGGGGTCACTCCCTCGACAGCACTCCGGCCGTACCGGAGGAAGCGAATCCGCCGGGGGTCGTGAGGTTCTTGGCGGGGCACGTCGGGCGCAGAGCAGGCACTCGGCGGGAAGTCTGGACCGACCGCAAGGTCAGGTACTTCGACTGCTCTCGAAGCGCGGTCTAGGCGCAGCGACACGGACCCTGGGAGGCCGCGAGGTCACTCAGGGTTCGCTGTTTTGCTTTCGGATTCGCGCGTGGCGATCCCGTGCGTCAGGCGGCTGTGGCAGCGCTTGTATCTTCCCAAGGAGCCGCGTGGGATGGCCACCCCGCGCTCCAGTCGGGCTCCGCTTCCTGCTCTTGCGTGGTGAAGAACTCTGGCCCCAGCGCGTCGATGACGCGGTGCACCGCCGCCACTACCATGGGATCGAACTGTGTGCCGGCGCAGCGGTCCAGCTCGCGCACTGCATCGTAAAGCTCTCTCGGCCTGGCGTACGGCCGGTCGGCAAGGATAGTTTCCAGCGCATCCGCCACTGCCAGGGTGCGCCCGGCGATGCTGATGTCCTTTCCGCCGAGGCCGCGCGGATAGCCCGCGCCGTCGTGGCGCTCGTGGTGCTCGCCGATGATGCGAGCGACGTTCGCCAGTTGAGGCACCTCGGCGAGGATGCGCTCGCCGCACGCGGCGTGCTCCTTGATCGCCTGGTATTCTTCCAGGGTCAGGCGCGACGGCTTGTGCAGAAGCGCCTCGGGAATGCCGACCTTACCAAGGTCGTGGAGCAGCCCGGCCGTGTGGAGGAGCGCGAGCTCGGTCGGTTTGAGACCCAGTTCCCGGCCCAGCGCAACGGCATACCGTGCGACGCGGTAGGAGTGGCCGGAGACGGATTTGTCTCGGGCGTCGATGATCGAGGCCACGGTCTCGATCAGCTTGCGCAGGATTTGCTCCTTTTCCTCGTGCGCCTGCTCCACCTCCGCCTTCGCGGCCCGCAGCGTGACAATGGTCTGCTCGCTCTTGCGAGCGTACAGGACCAGGCTGTAGCGCAGGATCACCAGCGGCACGGCGAATATGATGGCGCCCGCCGGCCCGAGCAGCGTGTAGACGCCGGCGAGGTAGGCGCCGATCAGGCCGAGGAAGATCTTGGTCGGGGCGTACCACGCAGAATCGCGCAGCACGGCCGGCAGAGGCTGCCCGGAGTGCAGGCTAATCATGAGGAGGAGCGGCCCGGTGTTGACGACGTAGTAGGCCAGGACGGCCGCGGATGCCCCCGCAAGCTGCCATAGCGTGAAGGCTTCCCCAACCGCGGCGGGCGCCCCCAGCAAGAGGTACACCCCGCTGGCAGCGGCGGCCGCCAGCGGCAGATTGGTGAGGTTAAAGAGGGCCTTGTCGAGCTGACGCTGCCGGAGTACCACCCCAACGTGTACGGCGGCCGCGAGGAGGCTGACCAGCGGCGCGCCGAACGGCGCCACGACCACCGCGGCCATGGCGACCGCCACGGCGAAGGAGAACCCCACCTTCTGGTCCCGATCTGCCTCATAGACGCGGACCTTGACGAACTCCGCGCCCGCGGCGGCGAGGAGAAACGGGAGGAGCACGCGCCAGCCGGCGGCCTGGTGCACCGCCACCAGGCTCCAGCCGACTGCGAGCAGTCCGGCGGCGACGTTCCCCCAAAGCACGACGGCCGCCAGTGCGGATCGGGGAGGTGGCGCCGGCAGTCGATGCTCCGCCTCGACTCCGGCAGGGACGGAGGCGGCGCTACCAGCGCCGCGTGAGGTGCGCAGCCGGGGAACCGGCGGGAACGCCTCTACTCGCGCGACGGCGTTGCGACTTTGTTTCGCGCGATACATCGCTGCGTCGGCCTGCTCGAAGAGCTGCGCGAAGTTGGTGCCGTCCTGGGGGAAACTGGCCACCCCGATACTGACGGTGCACTGTAGCGTGTCGCCGTTTGCCAGGGTGATCAACTGGTCGGAGACCGCGCTGCGTATCCGCTCCGCCAAATAAGAGGCTTCGTCCGCGTCCGTACCCGGCAGGAGCACCACGAACTCCTCGCCGCCGAACCGGGCGAGGAGATCGCCTTTCCGGACCGTCCGTGCCAGGAGCGACCCGATCTGCTGAAGCACTTCGTCCCCGGCGGCGTGGCCAAAACGATCGTTAACGTCTTTGAAGTGGTCGAGGTCCGCGAACAGGAGCGCCAGCGGGCGCTTTACGCGCTGACTGTGCGCGAGCTCCGCCTGGGCCATCCGCTCGAAGTACCGGGAGTTGTGCAGGCCGGTCTTGCCGTCGACCTCCGCCAGGGCGGAGAGGTGCGCATCTTGGGTGAGCCGGTACGCGATGAGCAGCAACAGCGGTACGAGCAGGAGCAAGCCCGGGCTAGCCAGCCACAGCGCTCCCACCAGCACACCTAACACCGCGATCAAGCCATCGCTCAGCAGGGCGGGAACCGTGAAGGTATCGGCCCGTGTGATCGGGATGCGTCTATCGAGCGCGATCACGGCGCCTACGAGCACCGCCTGGATGAGCGTGAAAATCGCCGCGGCCCCGAGGAGCACAGCCACGTTGAGCACGCCGGCAGCATCGTAGCCACGAAGCCAGTGCACCCACAAGCTGGCGGTCTGGGCAGCCAGTACCGTCTGGGCGGCGTTGAAAATCCAGCCGACGAGCACGCGCGCTCTGGGGCGGTGACGGCGCAGCCACCAATCGGGAGCGACTGCCAGGACCGGAAGCAAAGTCAGCATTGCCGGAGGCAGGAGCACCGCGCCGGCGATGATGAACACGCTGGTGAACCGGAAAGAGGTACCACCGGCGGCGGACTTCGTCGAAAGCTTGTTTGCGACAGCAGCGCAGAAGACGAACAGGCCGAACACCGCCCAATCCGACCGCGCCAGCGCTCCCGCTACGCCTACCAGAGTCACCACCTCCGCGGGACCGGCGTGCCCGACATCACTGGCACCGTGCGGATGGAAGCGCATTACCATTGCCACCGACATGGTGGCGGCTGCGATGGCTACAGCCAGCGTCCATGCCCATACGCGCAGCGAGACCTGCTCTCGTCCCATTCGCCGCTGTCCTCTCGTATCGTAGGTGGATCCGGAACAGGCAAAACGGCTCCGGATCCGCCGCTCGTTCGTACGTTACGGTACCGTGTTCGTCGGCGTTGCCGTTGCGGTTGCCGCCTGTGGCGTCTGAGTCGCAGCCGGTGTGGGTGTAGGCGTCACCGTGGCCGTGGGCGTCGCCGTACCGTTGAGAGTACTTGTCGCCGTCGGTGTGCTCGCCGGGGTGGCGGTTGCCGTGTATGCCGGCGACGGTGTACTCGTCGGCGTCGGCGTAGCGTTGAGTTCGGTCAAGAAGTTCGGATCGGTCGTAGGGTCGTACGGTACGCCGCTCGGGTCGTCGAGCATTGCCCCATCTGGGCCACTGGCCTCCCAGTACGAGGACTCCCAGTACGAGGACTCCCAGTACGACGAACCCGTCTGCACCGTGCTGCTGGCCGGGTCCAGTTGCGAGCTGGGCGTCAGTCCCTGGTTGGCCGCGCCGATGGGTCCGGTGGCGGCGAGTTGGTAGGCGGCGACCGGATCGATCACGCCGGCCGAGTCGGCCTGGCCGGGATAGGACGTCATCGTCTGGAGGAGCAGCCACTTGACCTGGTTGGGCGTCAGGCTTGGATAGCGTTCCAGCAGCAGCGCCACGACGCCGGCCACGATCGGCGAAGCCATGGAGGTGCCGCTCAGACGGATGTAATCCGTGTCCACGATCTGAGTCGGGTGCTCGTGGGCCTGCACGACCTTGCTGCCCGCCAGCGGCGCCGCGATCTTGCGGCCGGGGGCAACGATGTCGGGCTTGTAGAAGTTGTCCTGAGTCAGTCCGCGGCTGCTGTAGAAGGCAAGGCTGTCGTCGGCGGTGCCGACGGTAGCGTTGTCGTCGAGAGCACCGACTGTGATCACGAAGGGATCGTTGCCGGGCGCGTACCACATCTGGCTGGAGGTTTGCGTGCCGCGGTTGCCGGCCGCAACCACGACCACCACGCCGTTGAGCCAGAGTTGCTCGACAGATGCGGCGATGGGGCTGCTGATGTAGCTGACGGCGGACGCACCGCTGACCGAAAGGTTGACCACGCGGATGTTATGGACGGCGCGGTTGTCGAAGACCCACTGGAGGCCGTTGAGCAGGTCGGACTCCTTGCTCATCCCGAAGCGGTTGCCGATCTTGACGCTGATGACTGTGGCATCCGGTGCGACGCCGATATACCGGCCCAGTGGATCGTTGCCGGTGATGATGCCGGCGACGTGGGTACCGTGGCCGTTGGGGTCCTTGCAGTCGGCGTTGTCGGTGTTGGAGGTGACGCACATCACACCGGTGGTCAGGTCGCGATGAGCGTCGTTGAGTCCGCTGTCCAGAACGGCAACGGCGATGCCCTGGCCGGTGACCGGCACCGTGCCGTTCCAGAGCTGCGGGATGTTGAGCGTCTGCTGGTAGACGGTCTTCAGAGACGAGACGTCAATCGCCTGGGCCCTGACCGCCGTATCGAGACTGACGTAACGTACTTGCGGATGGTTCGCGAGCGCCGCCGCCTGCTGCTGCCGTATCTCGAGGACGAAGGCGCCCGTCATCGGGTACTCGGAGAGCACCGCCTTGCCGACCGTCTTGGCAATGGCCTTGGCGCTCGCCGCGGGATCCTTCTTCTGCACGATGACGCGCGCGAGCTTGTCCGGCTCCACCTGCGCGCCATACTGCAGTTGCGGGTGCGCGCGCTGGGTCCGGTCGAGTATCACCGGTCTGTTCGTGCGCCCGTCGACGTACCCGGCCGCGCCGGTCGCGCGCACGAGAGGCAAGAAGATGAGCGTGCCGAGTACCGCTGCCCAAACGACAGCAGAAACAACCGCTACGTGATGCCGCCGCATTGGTTCCAGTCCTCCGCTACAGTCTTGGCCGCCCTTCTCGCCCAATCAACGTAAGGCCGGCTGGCAGCAGAATACGCCTCGCCCTTGGTTGTCAATCCGTGCATAGCCTATTGGTACTATCGCGTCACGCCGCGTAACGCGGTGCACTTGGAGGGGAACGCCGCCGTGCCCGGACATGGGCCATTCATCCTACTGTGCGGTATTTCTTGACAATGCCGTACGTAGAGTCGATGTAGCATGCTGCGGCATTCGGCGCGCAGGATGGGTGCGTCGTAACGTCGTAACAACGAGAGATGCGAACCGGGATTGCGTTGGGCGAGGAGATGTCTCAGAGTATGGCGTCTGCTGCGTGGGCGGGTAGTGGGCCAATTGCGGAATTGCCGGCGGATGAGCGCGCCGCGCGGCGCGGCGCCCGACTGCGGGAGTTACACGAGGCGTCGCTGCGGCTCGCCGCGCCTCTGCCGGCCGAGCCCGACGCCGTGGCGGCGCTCCTGAGTGAGATCGTCGAGCGCGCGGTGGCCGCCGTGGGCGGCCGCGACGGCCGGCTCGTGCTCGCCGAGGATCGGGCGTGGCGAAAGCTGGTGCCCGACTCCGGTCCCGCAGCAGGCGAGCAGGGCCTCATCCGCGTGGGCCGCCCCCGGCTGCCGAGGCCGCCGGGGCCGCCGGGCCAACCGAGCCAGGAGCGCCGGCGTGATCACCAGGACCAGCAGGGGAGCTACCTGTTTCGGGTCCGCTGGAAGCCCGACCCGGCGACGCTGCACGTTCTGGCCACAGGAGAGGCCGCGAGTGTGCCCGACACGCTGGCGGCCTCGCGCTTCGGTTGGTACCCGCAGGTGGCCGAGCGGGGTATCCGCTCCTTCGTGCTTGTGCCGCTGCAGGCGGGCGGGCACATTCTCGGCGTGCTGACCGTCAGCTTCGGCCGCCCCGCGGCGCTGACGGCCGAGGACCAGGAGATCCTCGCTCTTTTCGCCGGGCACGCAGCGGCAGCGCTGGAGCGGGTGCGGCTGCTGTACGCAGAGCGGCGGCGCGCGAACCAGATGGAGCAACTGGCGGCCACCCTCGCGCGCGTCGATGGTGCGCCGAATGAGGAGCAGGCGCTCGAGGCGCTCCTGCGTGGCGCCATCGAGCTACTGGACGGCGACGATGGTGTGGCGCAGCTCTTTGGAGCGAAGCTGGGCGAACGCCGCCTCATGCTGCGCCTCGAGCGCGGCGGCGCACCGGCGGCGCGATCCACCACGCCCTTGCTCCCACCAGGCAGCATCTCCGCGGCCATCCAGGCCGGCGGCCCGGCGAGAATCGTCGAAGACTTCCGAGCGCTCGATCCGTCGGCGTATCCGCTGTATGAGACGATGCGCCGCCGCGGCATCCGGTCCGCGGTGAACGTGCCAATCGTGGCCGGCGGGAAGCCGGTCGGGAGTCTGCACGTCAACCATCGGGCGGCGCGTTTCTTCGACTCGGCGGATTTGGCGATCGCCGAGGCGCTGGCGACGCAGGCCTGCGCCGCGATCGAGCGGTTCCGCCTGGAAGCGGCGCGCGAGGCGGCGCTGCTGCAGCTCGCTCAGCAGCGGGAGGAACTCGTCATGCGCGAGGCGGAAGCCGCCGCCCTCCAGCGGATGGACGCGTTGAAGAGCGAGCTGCTCGTTACGATCTCCCACGAATTGCGCACGCCCCTGACCGTGATCCACGCGTACGCGCAGCGCCTACAGGAACGAGCGAGCGCGCTCGACGCAGCCGCCGTGGCCACAACCGGTGCACGCATCGAGACCAGCTCGGCCCAACTCGGTCGGCTCCTGGAACAACTACTCGATTTCACGGGCCTTGAACGCGGTGAGGTAGCGCTCCAACTGGAGCATTTCGATCTGGTGCCGGTGCTGCATGAGCTGCTGGTGGCGCTGCGCCTCCGGCCAGGAGGCGATCGCCTCGTGTGGCGGCTGCCGGCTCGCCTGCCGGTACACGCCGACCGTGCCCGGCTGACCCAAGTCGTGGCGAACCTCATCGACAACGCCGCGAAGTACGCGCCCACCGGGCCCATCGAAGTGCGCGGCCGGTCGGTGCGGCGCCCGGCCAACGGTGCGTGTCGCCAAGAACGCTGGGTTCGGCTAGAGGTGGGTGACCAGGGGCCGGGTATCCCTCCGGAGCAACAGCAGCGGATCTGGGAGAAGTTCGTCCGGGGCGATCTAGGGACGCAATTCCACCCCGTCCAGGGCAGCGGCATCGGGCTAGCGGTGGTGAAGGCGCTGGTCGAGGCGCAGGGCGGCCGCGTTGGGCTCGACAGCGCCCCGGGACGGGGGTCGCGCTTCTGGTTCGAACTCCCAGCCCAGACGGCCAAACAAGCACCCAAGCACACGCGCGCAGCCTGAGCGAAACCGCAACGTCATGCCCATAGACAAACCCCGCCGGCAGGTATATGCTGGAGATAGACTGGATATTTTGCGAGGAGGTTCTCTATGGTCACGATACACCGCGATACCGAGGCCATTAGGCAGGCGCTGGCGGCGGGCCATCTCACCGTGCCCGATACCGGCACCGGCTACCACCGGTCGATGTACGCCGATTGTCCGGCCGACGGCCAACCCGCCGGCGTCTGGCGTATCGTCCGCGAGCACGGCGGCGAGATCACCGAGGTGACGATGCGCTGCTCACGCTGCGGGACCGAGTTCGCCGCCCGGCCCGAGGCGCTCTATCTGCGCTAGTACCGGAATGGCGCCAGTCTGCCGCTACCGGCCATTCTAAACCAAAGCCAAGGTGGAATCCGCAGGCCGCCTCAC
>JACQGX010000311.1 GCA_016199265.1 Chloroflexota bacterium
CGCCACCCCTCACCCGCTGCGCAAGCCCGGGGCATGGGCGCCCGTTACAGGTCGATGCAGGCGATTTCCCGGTCGACGATTTCCGGCATGGGGCACTCGAGGACGCCGCGCTCGCCGCCAGTGGTGGCGCTAAGTGGCGCTACGTCTCCAGAGACGAGGAAGCGCACCGCTTGTGCATGGCTGCCATCCGGGAGGCGCAGGCGAAGCCGCTGGCCAACCAGCGGCTGAAGCTCAGTCATGGGACCCTTCCAGGTGCCGGCGTGCGTCAGGTTGACGACGTGGATGACCCAGCGGTTGCGGCCGGGCTGCTCGTAGACGGCGATGTCGATCAGACCGGAGCCGGTCACCTCGACCGAGAGGCCAACGCGACCACTAATCACCGACGACTGCCGACCGGCGACGGATGCCTCTTCCCCGCCGAGCGTCCAGCGGACGGCGGCGGCGAAGAGGTCGAGGTCGTCGGGGAGCGTGTCGCGCCAGGCACGGCGGTCGACGTCGCCCGCGAAGTAGACGGTGCGACCACCGCCATCTTGCGGCGCGCGGCAGACGAGCACCGGCGAGTCGAGCAGTTCGCACGAAACCGGCTCGCCGCCAACGAAGGGATCAAACGGCTCTGCGGCTGCCGCCTTGCTTGGCTGCATCCCCGCGGGCAGATCCGACGGCGTCGCAACGGGCAAGTAGGCGTACTCGAGCGGGCCGATCGTCGTCGGGGGCACGAAGCGGAGCGGCACCGTCGCGCCGGGCACGGCTTCTACCGGGCACAGGTAGCCGTCGCACGGCAAGACGTCGGTTCCGGCGGTGCCACGCGGTACGTGGGCGGTAACGGGATGGCTATCCACCAGACGTGCGTAGGCGTTGGGGTGGGGACCCGCGGCTTCGGAGCCGGCGGCGCCCGCCCAGCGCAGGCCCAATACGTCGCCGAGTAGGAAGTCGGGACGTGGATCACCGTCGAGGGTATGGCGGGAGGTTTCGAATGTCGCCACCAAGCCGCCACCGCGGCGGTGAAACGTCGCCAGAGCGGCGGCCTGCGTTTCCGAGAGACAGGCGGCGCTCGGCAACACGACCGCGCGATACCGCGCGAGGTGGGATTCGTCGAGCTGGCGCGCTTCGAGGACATCGAAGGGGACGCGGGCGCGCAGCAGCGCGAAGTAGGCGCCGCGGAAGTGGTCGAGGTAGCGCACTTCGGGCTGGTCGCGGCCGTAGAAGTCCTGCGTGCGCAGGCTGTAGACCAGCGCGACCGAGGCGAGCGAGCGCAGGCCGCGGTAGGCGTCTTCGTGGGCGGCGTATGCCTGGCTCAGCCGTTCGATCTCGGCAAAGCCGCGCCGGTCGTCCTGGACGGCGCCGTGGACACCGATCGACGGACGAGCACCGCCGGCAAGCAGCTCGGCCAGCCACAGGCGCTGCTCGGCGGGCGGTTTACTCAGGCGCCGCCACGAGCCCCAGCGGTAGTTGATCGCCACGCGGCACGGCTTGCCGTCCGCAGCGGCGCCGAAGACGCGGCCGGCTTCGCCCGGCCACCACAGCGGCTGACCGCGGCCGCGGCCTTGTGCCTCGAGCTGCACGACCTCGGCGACTTCGGAGACCGCGATCAGGTCCATGCCCCGCGCCGCGTTGCTGATCAGGTCGCCTTGCTGGAGGGAAAGCCAGATAGCCGCCGGCCGTACGCTCTTGATGGTGTCGCGGATCATGCGCGAGAGGGCGGTCTTGGTCTCGTAGATCCACTCGACGTAGCGGCGCCACAGCGGGTTGGCCCACTCGGCAGCGAGCGGCTCCGGCAGCTCGTGGCCGGTATCGGCCGCGAAACGGCGCCGACACGACTCGCAATAACAGACGTTGCGCCGGCGCGGGATCGAGTCCCAGGCGTTGGCGAGGAAGCCGTCGAGTTGATAACGCGTCAGGATCTCGCGCAGGATGCGCGGGATCTGCTCCGAATGATAGGAGCTGTTGGCGCACGTCTGGTAGAGCAGCGGCCCGTTGGGCGGCCGGTTGACGTACGGCGCGCCGCCCGGGCGGCGGGCGAACCACTCGGGGTGTGCCTGGTACGCGTCGGCGTGTGCCTGGCTGGGATCGAGCCGGCCGACGACGTACAGGCCGCGTCGGCGCGCCTCGGCGACGATCTCGCCGAGCAGGTCTCGGCGCTCGACTCCCGGCGCGCGCCGGTGGAAGGGCACGTCGGTGGGATAGAAGGCGACGATGCCGCCGGCGTTGACCGTCACGCCCTCGGCTCGGCAGCGCGCCCAGTAGTCGCCCCACCACGCCACGTCGAACGACTCGACCTCATTGGCACGCGTATTCAACTGCATCCAGCGCAGCGGCCGGACGTACCAGGGTTCAGTCGCTCGGGTTTCCGCCACGGAGCAGCTCCTTTCGACGCCGACACTACCATGCGTGATGCGCGATGCGCAATGACCGTTCGCGGCTTGAGCATCGACACCCTTCAGGCTACAATGGCACCGGCATATACCCTCACTGCCAAAATTCGATGAAATCGACGATTCAGGCAACGATGATGGCAGCCGGCACCCCTGCCAAGGTGACGCACATCAGCGACGACTTCATCGGCAGCCATGGCCGCAAAGGTCTGTTGCGGCCGCTCGACGGCTACGTGAAGCATGCGGGATTCAACAAGGCATTCCGCGGCGGTGGCATCGTAACCGATTCCCATGACTGATAGCGTATCGACGAGTTATGTCGAGGCCGCGGCCAGGTGGCTGCCGTATGCGGAGCGGCATTGGCACCGGTATCCCGGTCGAGCTGAGATCGGGTACTTTGGGACCGGGACGGTGGCCATTCAGAGCCTGGAGGCGGTGGCGGAGCATGCGTTTGTATGCGCGACGCTGGCGCGGCGGCCGGAGTACGACGCGGCGGTGGGTGGGCTCTCGCGCGAGATGCTCGTCGAGCGCGCGCTGGCCGGGCTGCGGTATCTGACGGAGACGCATGCCACCGGCGGGCTCGAGTGCGTGCTCGGTTCGACCGGGGCCGTCGGTCCCGGTGGCGAACCCGCGGGGCGCGGGCACCAGAGGCGCAGGAAGTGGGGCGGCGATGGGTGGACGCCGGTGCCGGCGTTTTTCCTATCGATGGTCGCCGATGCGCTGGGCGAGGCCCTGCCGGAGGCAGAAGCCGCCGCGGTTCGACGCGTGCTGTCGTTCGAGGCCGACGCCAACCTCGCCGACCAGCGGTGCACGGTGCTCGAGCACCACGGCTACTTCCGCGAGGTGCCGCCGATCCCGACGGGCCGCTTCGGCAGCTCGTGGCCGGAGAGCAACGCCTGGCGAGGCACCGTGCTCGCGGCCGCGCTCTTGGCGCAGCCGGATCATCCCAATGCCGCGCGCTGGGACGATTCGCTGAAGCGGCACTTCGTCAACGCGCTGAGCGTGCCGCAGGATGCGTCTTCGGAGGTGATGGTCGATGGTCTGCCGGTGCGCGAGCGGTTCGTCGGGGCGAACGTCCACCCGCACTTCGCCCTCGAACACCACGGCTTCTTCCACCCCTGCTACGCCGCACGAACGATGGAGTTCATGATCCTGGCGGCGCGCGCCTTCGAGCAGCATGGCCGGCCGGCGCCCGAGTGTACGAGCCACCACTTGCTCGACGAATGGCAGATGCTGCGCCACCTCATTCTCTGGCAAGGGCGCATCGCCTACCCGGCGGGTAAAGACCACCACCGCTACGGATGGGGCATGACCTATCTTTTGCCCGTGGTGGCCTGGCTGGCCACGCGCGACGGTGATGCGGCCGCCGCTGCGCTCGAAGAGCAGTTCGCGGCGTTGTTCTTATTCGAGCAGGCGCGCAACGGCGACGGCGCGTTCGTCCGCGAGCGCATGGGCGCACTGCTCGAGAGCCAGTCGGGGCCGCAGCTTCGCGCCGGCGATCGCTCGCGCGTGCTGTACTACCGGGCCGAGGCCGATCCGCCGTTCTATCTGTTGCTGGCTCAGCTCATCCATGAGGAGGCAGTTCCTGGTTCCGAGTTCCGAGTTCCTAGCTCGCGTTCGGGCGACTACCAACCAGGAACTCGGAACCAGGAACTCGGAACATTTGAAGAGCCCGATGCCGGGCTGGTGCTGCGGCGCGATGCGGGGCGGTTTGTGTCGTGGAGCTGGAACGCGCATCCGGACGTGGCGCAGGGGCTGTTCGTCCCGCGCGACGGCGACCACCTGGTGGAGTGGAATGGGAATCTGGCGCCGTCGTTTGTCGTGCTCGACGCCGGGAGCGGCCGGTCGGTTTCCTGGCGGCGGACCGTGACGTTCGACGGCGGCTTCGCCACGCTCGGCGCGGTGCGGCTGGCCGGCGGGGCGCTCGTCCAGCACGTGCTGTACGTGGCGCTGCCGGACGGACGGAGCGCCGTCTATGCGGACGACGTGCGCACCCGCTGGGACCTGACGGTGTTGCACCAGGAGGGGCTACGCTTGGACCTGGGCAACGACCTGTTCAACGGCTACCGGCGGCGACTACGGTTCGAGGGCGGCGAGGTGGCACTCGTCGCCGGCGAGGCACCCGATCCGCACCTGGCACGCAACGCGAGTCGCTGGCTGGTGGTCGACGATCTGCTCGGCATCGAGTTTCTCGATGAGAGCGGCGCCGCACATGAGCCATGGACAATTCGCACCTTCCCGCAGCGGAACGCGACCGACATGAGCGCCTGGTATGCCACACTGTGCCGGCCATTGCGATCGGCGCCCCGGCAGTTTCCGGCCGGGGCGGCGGTCCAGCAGACGTGTGTGCGGCTGGTGGCGAATCCGGTGGGCGCGGCGTGGCGTACCGTCGCGACGTGCCGGTGGCGCACCGCGCCGGAGGCGAGCGAGCCGCCGGCGCCGCGCTTGGAGGCAATCGTGACCGGCTTCGATGGCGTCGACTATCGCGTTGTCGCGGACTGGCACCGACGTGCCGTTTCCTGTGTCCGGGCCGGGTAGTTGCCACAGCGTCTATGCCGCTGGCCGAGTGACCTTTGGCACCTGGTGTCCTACATAGGCGGCCAAAGGTTTTGTGCGATTTCCGCCCCTGCTCCGAGCGTCAACAGACCACTGTTCGCTCTCACCCGGGGTTGGGATCTCGTGTCCAGGAGGCGTCGCAGGGGTCTGATTTCACTGCGACGAGTCATCTTAGGAAAACGGAATGGGGTTGGTTACGCCACCGTGGCGCTGCCCTTGACTCCAGAGTCGGCAGTCTGTATCCTGTACTGGCCCACCGAGTGCGGGGATGAACACCGTGGCTGGGCCGCACTGCACTCCGTCGTTTTCTGTCTCGGCGTCGTGTCAGCAAACTCATCGTATCCGCCCTCTTCTGTGGCTGTTCGTCACGTGGAGTATGCAGAACGCATGGAAGTCGCCATAGCGCCCACCACGCGCCCGGCAAACGGGAGTAGGGACAACGGATGCGGCGGCCTGACGGTACGTCACGAGGCCTCGCTCGAGGTCTCGATCCGCATACGTACGCATCTTCCCATGCTGCGTCCGGCGGAGCGCCGAGTGGCGGATTACGTACTGGCTAGTCCCGGAGATGCAGTCGTGGCAAGCATTGGCGAGCTCGCGCGTCGTTGCCAGACCAGCCCGGCCACCGTGAGCAAGTTCTGCCGGGCGCTGGGCTATGCCAATCTGGCGACGCTTCGGCGCAGCCTGGCTGCCGATCTTGCGGGGACGCGTCTTGCCTGGGATCAGATCCTTACCGTCCTGGGCGATGTACCGCAGCCGGCGCTAGAGGCATGTCGGAGCATTCTCCTTGGAATCTACAACACCTTCCGCATTTTCGATCGGGCTGCGGTGGAGGCGGCTGTCGAACGCATCGATCGGGCGCGTCATGTGCTCTTGGTAGGCAGCGGCGGCTCAGGAATTGTCGCCAGCTTCATTGCTCAGAAGTTTTTGCGCCTAGGTGTGGCCACGGTCGCCATGAGCGATCCGTCGACGTGTCGCGATCACTTGGCGTTGGCCACGCCCGATGACGTGCTGATCGCTATCTCCCACCGGGGTGAGACAGCATACGTCGTCGATGCCGTGCGGGACGCACGCCAACGTGGCGTCTACGCGATCGCCGTAACGCAGCGGCCGGGCTCCCCCGTTGCCATGGCGGCTGACATCCGTCTGCTCACCTCGGCAGAGGAGCCACTTTGGCCCGGCGATTCGACCCGTGGGCGGCTTGCCGCCATGGCGCTTTTCGACGCGTTGCATGCCCTACTGGTCGCCGTCCGGGCCGCGACCGAACGTACCGCTGCTATTGACAATGAAGCCACCGCGAGGAGAGTGTCTGATGAATAAGGTTGATCGACCACTGACCATGTTTCCTGCGCCGACCTGGACGCGGCGGCGAGTGTGCGATGTGGGCAAACGAGCGGCCGCAGGCATGGCAAGCGTTTCGCTCACCGCGTGTGTGCCGGGCCAGAGTGGGCCGCCGACGGCGAAAAAGGCGTTGTCCGGCACGGCACGCGTTTCGGTCAATGCTGCCCAACCAATCGTCGACGTGGTGGTCGCACTGACCGCTGAGGTCCTTCACACGCAGCCGGGGGCGAGTGCCGAGGTGGAGAACATCGTGACCGCTTCTGGGGCTGGTGGCGGCTGGTTCGACAAGCTCTTGGTGCAGGCCGCGGCCGGCACCACACCGGAAGTTCTGGCCTTCGAGGACCTGCGCGGCATCCCGGCAGCGACTCAGGGAGTAACACAGCCGCTTGACGCTTATCTGAAGGGCGGTGGCGTCGCGCTCAAGGAGTACGATCCGGTAGCGATACGCGGCTTCAATCTTCAGGGTAAGCAGATCGGCATTCCGTGGCGATGGGATGTCAATCTGTTGTACGTGAACCGAGATCTCCTCGAGACTGCCACTGTTTCGTTTCCGAAGAACGACTGGACACTTGATCAGTGGATGGATGTGCTGCGCAAGGTGAGCCGGCCAGCCGCTACACCACCAGTCTTCGGCTATGACACGCACGCAGGATTCGGCGGCGGTCAGTTCAATTTCTGGGGCATGTTCGGCAACGACTACCTGAACGCCGCCCGCTCCAAGACACTGCTCCGGGAGGCGAGCAGCGAACAAGCTCTGCAGTTCCTCGTGGATCTGGTAAAGCGCTGGCACGTTGCGCCGGACCACATCAAGGGCGAGCAAAAAGGCGTCAACTTCACGCAGGGGAACGTCGGCTTCGCACTGGACTCGACGGCACGTATCGCACGCTACCGTCCCGGCGGCGACCGCCCATTAGAGTTCGCTTGGGATGTGGTGCCGCTGCCCCGTGGGCCGGCGCGCAGCTTTGCTTCGGCCAATGGGAGCGCCTGGTACTTGAGCGCCATCACGCAGGCGCCGGCGCTCTGCTGGGAACTCATCAAGTCGTATACGTCGCGCGAGGCCCAACTCAAGATCGCGCAGGCTGGTGCCAATGTCCCCCGGCCGGACGTAGCGCGGCTGCCGCAGTTGAGACCCGCCGACATGCCGCCGCGGAACTGGGCAGGGATAGACGCCGCAGCACGTGTCGCCGTTCCGTTCCCAGTAACGGCAAGCTTTATCGGTTGGCGGGACAAAGCGGCGGGGATCCTGCTCGAGGCCGTCGACGGCACACGCGGCACGCGGGATGCGCTGTCTGCCGCCGCCGATTTGATTGAGCAGGAACTAGAGAAAGAGCGCCAGCGTCCGTGAACGATGCCGAGCGTGCGAGGGCGACGTCGCAACCGCCAAGCGAAGGGGAAAGGAGAACAACGCGTGCCAGCGAAGCGTGAGGATGAGGCGAAAGCGTCGGTCGTGCGACGCTATGACAAAGGACGTTTTCCCTATCGTCGCACGGTGACTCGCCGTGACATGGCCCGGGTGGCCGCCAGCGCGGCCGCACTGTTTCCGGCGGCGTGCAGCACGGGCAACGCCGTCGACAGCGTCAGCGCCACTAGGACCGCCCCGGTGACGCTGCAGTTCTGGACGAACAGCGACGATGCCATCGATTTTGCCAAGGAGTACGAGCAGCGTGCGCCGAACACGCGGATCGAAGGGCTGAAGGTTGGCGATTACTCGGTGCTGGCGGAAAAGGCGTTGGCGAACGTCGCGGCCGGCACGCCGCCGAATGTTTCGGTGCTGGGGCAGCGGCACGGCATCACGCAGCTCGCCGATGGTAATGCGCTGGTCGACATCGACGCGCTGCTCAAGCGGCAGGAGCGGACCGACTTCTATCCGCAGTTCATCGAGAAGTTCACCTACAAGGGCAAGCTGCGCGCGCTGCCGTTTCAGTCGAGCGTCCCGGTGCTGTTTTGGAACAAAGAGGTGTTCCAGGCGGCTGGGCTCGACCCGGAAAAGCCGCCGGCGACGTGGGACGAGCACCTCGACGTCGCACGCAAGCTGGTCAAGCACGAGCCGTCGGGCGAGACGAGCCGGTGGGGCCACCTGCTCAGCAGCTACGCCTGGTACTTCTATGCGCTGGTGTGGCAGAACGGCGGCGAGGTGGTCGACAGGCAGGGGCAACCGCGCTTTCAAGAGCCACCCGGCGTCGAGGCGGCGCAGTGGTGGAAGGACTGGGTGCACAAGTACCGCGTCACGCCCTCTAAGCGGCCGAATGGGACGCGCGAGTTCAGCGCCGGCAGGACAGGCATGCTGCAGTCGTCGCAGACGGCACAGGCGAACTTCAACCGGCAGGACGGGCTCAAGTACGGTATCGCGTTCCTGCCCAAGCGGAAGAAGTACGCGGTCAGCATCGGCGGAAACGCTATTGGCATCTTCAAGGCAGTAGGCAGCGATAGAGCGGTGGCAGAAAAGGCGTCGTGGGATTTCGTCAACTGGCTCACCGGCACCGAGATGGGCGCGCGAATTGTGGAGGAGACCGGCTATCTTCCCCTACGCCAAAGTACGATGCAGACCGAGCGACTGAAGGCGCATTTCAAGCAGCACCCGTACGCGGAGGTGCCGGGCAAGCAACTGCAATATCTCCAGGCGCACCCGATCCAACGCGCCGACGAGCTGATGTGGACGGCGCTGGAGGAGGCGTTCAAGAAGGTCGAGCAGGATGCGTCGGCCAACCCGCGGGCGGAGCTGGACGCAGTTGCCGCGCAAGTGAGGCAATTGCTGGCGCGGTGATCGGGCGGGCAACCAGGGCGTACGACAACGACAGCTTGTCATGCTGACCGATACCGTAGCCACGATAGGAGAGCGAGCGATGTCGAACGAAGCACATGTCCGGCCCAATGGGCGCACGGCTCAGCCACAGCTCCTAGTGCGTCGCACGGTGATCTTCGTGTGGGACGGACTTCGACCCGACTCGATCGAGGAGGAGATCACACCAGCAGCGGCCGACCTGGCTAGACGGGGCGTCCGATTCACGCGTAGCCACTGCGTCTTCCCGAGTGAGACGCGTGTCAATGCCGCGGCGCTCTCCACCGGAGCCTATCCTCCCATTCACGGCATTGTGGGCAACACCCTCTTTATCAGGGAAGTGGATGCCATCCGTGGACTCAATACGGGGGACCGTGCGGTGCTGGACACGATCGATCGCATCAGCGGCCCGCTCGTACAAACCGAGTGCATGGCCGACCGCGTGTGCGCTGTCGGCGGGTCCGTCGCCGTCGTCGCCTCTGGTGGCGACGGCTCTTCCTTTCTGGCCAATCCACTCGCCGGCAGCCATCCGCGGACGATTCTGATTAACCGCAAGGTGGTAAATCCGCCGGGCCTCGCCGAGATTGTGCGTCACCGTTTTGGCCCGGTGCCACCGCATCCTGAACGGCCCGACCCCGAACCGGCGCTGGCCCAAAATGCGTGGGCAGCGCGCGTACTTACGGAATACATCCTGCCCGAGCTGCAGCCAACCGTCACGATCTGCTGGTTCCGCGATCCCGACACGTCACAGCACTACCAAGGTATCGGCAGCCCTGCGGCGCTGCGGGCGCTACAGGCGAACGACCGTCACCTGGCTCGCACCATCGAGACGCTGGACCGGCTTGGGCTGTCGTCGGCGACCAATGTCTTTCTCACGTCAGACCATGGGTTTTCGACCGTGGTTCCGCGAGCAGGTGGATCGGTGGCGGCGGGCTTGGTGGCGGCGGGACTGAAGCAGACAGCCGATTCGCCCGACGTCGTGGTGGGCGACGGCACCATCCATCTGAGCAGCAGTGCCGCAGCCCGCGCTGGGACCATTGTCGCCTACCTACAGGGGCAGGCATGGATGGGAAACGTCTTCGTACGAGACAATGGGCCAGCAGCCGGCCTGCCCGGCACGTTGCCGCTGTCGGCCTTGTGGGATGGTCACGTCCACCAGCGGTGTCCCGATATTCAGTACTCGGTTTCATGGTCGGATGTCGCCAATGCCGCCGGGATCTGTGGCGCAAGCTTGGGCGTGGGGGCGTCGGCAGCGTCCCACGGGACGACGAGTCCGTACGACTTGCGGAACACGCTGATCGCCGCCGGTCCAGATTTCCGCGTTGGCGTGGAATCCGACTTCCCGTGCGGGATTGTGGATATTGCGCCGACGGTGTTGTGGACGCTCGGCCTCGACGGGCTGCCGCGAGCCACCGGCCGAATCCTCCACGAGGCGCTGCGTGTTGGGCCGACCGGCGCCGCCATGCGAGCCGACATGCGCGAGCTTGCGGCGGAAACCGGGCTGCCCAGTGGCGTCTACCGACAGCAACTGCGCGTGGTGCGAGTCGGCAGCACTGTGTACGTAGACCGCGGTTGGGCGGAAGGCCCGGGGTATTCACCTTTAGTGAGGAAGTGATGAGCGATGAGGGGCAGCAACACGATCATTGGCTCTGCGTAGACCCGCCGCTGGGCTTCGGCGGCGTCAAATGGGACGGTCTCGACACGTTGCGTGCTGCGGACTACGGGCCGGCTCTCGAGCTCGTGCGGCGGGTCGGTTTCCGGTACGTCGCCTACGGACAGGTGCAGCAGTTGACCGAAGCCGCCGCACGCAGCATCCGCAACACCGCCGCCGAACTGGGCCTGGCTCCTACCTGGGTGCATTCGGTGGTACTTGGCAGTGAAGCGCCGGAGGCGTATGCCCGGTACCGGGCGGCCCAGCCAGTCTGCGCTCGGATTGCCGCTGCACTCGGAGCCGGGGTACTGGTGGATCACACGCTAGCCGGTGGCACAGCGCCGGATCTGCAGCGGGACGTCGACCGGTTGGGGGCATCGGCAGATGAGGCCGCGCGATTTGGTCTCACGCTGGGTGTGGAGAACGTCAGCAGCGCCGATCCAGGATACACGCGACAAGTGGTCGATGCACTCAATCGCCCAGATGTCGGATGTGTGCTGGATACCGGCCACGCCGCGCTGGCAGGGGTTGCACCCCAGGATGCGGCCCGTATCTTGGGCCGCAGGATCGTCGCTACGCACCTGCAAGATACCTTCGGCGAGACAGATGATCACCTGCCGCCCGGCTTAGGGCACCTCGACTGGAATGCTATCC
Organism: Chloroflexota bacterium; assembly: GCA_016199265.1. GTDB lineage: Bacteria > Chloroflexota > UBA11872 > UBA12225 > UBA12225 > JACQGX01. Next base: position 11,354 of record JACQGX010000311.1, read on the forward strand.
TGTCCGTGTTGGACGAGGTTGGGTATCGGGGCCCACTTGTGCTGGAGATTGGCGGAGCGAAGCCGCGCCGCTCAGTGGCCGAGTTGCGCGACATCGGGTTGGAAAAGGCGCTAGTCCTCGGGCATCGTTATCTCACGTACATTGTGAGGCAGTTGTACGAATCGAAGGGTCTCGAGGGCCGCGCCGTGCATGCCCTGGCCGCGAGGCAGGCGTGATAGCAGCCCTCTATATTACCCGCCATGGCGAATCGACCTGGAACGCGGCGCACCTGATTCAAGGCCAGACCGACGTGCCGCTGAGTGAGCGCGGCCGCGCGCAGGCGGCGCGGCTGGCAGCGCGGCTGCGGCACGAGCCCATCGACATCGTCTTCACGAGCGATCTGGCTCGCGCGCGTGATACTGCGACCTGCGTCGTGGAGGCGCTGCGGGTCGCGCGTGTGAACGCCGCCGGTGGGCGTCCGGAGGACGTGTCGCTCCACGTTCTGCCGGCGCTGCGAGAGCGACGCTACGGCAGTTGGGAAGGACGCCCGGCGGCCGAAGTGCGGGGGGCAGGTCTCGCACTGGTGGCGTCACGTGCCCCTGCAGGGGCACCGGCGGCGGGGTCGTCGAACTGGTGGAAAGGCCCGCCTGACGCCGAAAGCTTCGCCGCATGCGTTACGCGCCAACTGGGCGCCTGGGCCGAGATGGAGGCGCACCTCACCGGCGGTGCACACGTCCTGCTGGTCGGGCACGGCGCGGCGATACGGGCGTTGATGTGCGGCCTGACAAACACGCCCTCAGAAGAACAGGGACGGTGGCAACTCGGCAACACCGGTATCTCCCGCCTATCGTGGTACGACGGCACATTGAGCACCGATTACTGGAACGACTGCACTCATATAGGGTAAGGAGAGAGTAATGAGAACGGGAATGGCGAGACGACGTGCGCGCCCGATGGGATCTGACAGTGCTCTTTCAAGAAGGGCTGCGTCTCAATCTGGGCAACGCCCTGTTCAACGATTACCGGCGGCGGCTGCGGTTCGAGGGCGGCGAGGTGGCGCTCGTCGCCGGTGAGGCGCCTGATCCCCGACTGGAGGGAAACGGTAGCCGCTGGCTGGTCGTCGACGACCTGCTCGGCGCCGAGCTGCTCGACGATGCCGCCGAGCCTTGGACGGTTCGCACTTTCCCTCAACGCAACGCGACCGACATGAGCGCCTGGTATGCCGTACTGTGCCGGCCGCTCCATTCGGGGCCGCGGCAGTTTCCGGGGGGAGCAATCGTGCAGCAGAGCTGTGTCCGAATGGTGGCCAATCCCGCGGAAGGCGATTGGCGCTCCGGCGGGGCGTGCCACTGGGAGACCGACGACCGGGCCGGCCAAGAGCCGGCGCCGCGGCTCCGCGTTCGAATGGCAGGTATGGACGGCATCACGTATCGTATCATCGCCGACTGGGGAGCACGCGTGGTGGAGGTCATACCCGGCGGATGAGCGTTCTGTACGTCACTCGACACGGCGAGTCGCTCTGGAACGCGGTGCAGCGGATCCAGGGGCAGACCAATGTGCCGCTCAGCGAGCGCGGCTGGGCGCAGGCGGCGCACCAGGCGCAGCGGCTACGGGATGAGCCGGTGGATGTGGTCTTCACGAGCGACCTGGCCCGCGCACGCGACACGGCGACGTGCATAGCAGAGGCAATGCGGGCCGCGCGCCGAATCGCGGTGGGAGCCAAGGCGACACCTCAGGCTGTGACAGACGTGCGGCTGCACGTCCGCCCGGCGCTGCGAGAACGAGGTTACGGCAGTTGGGAAGGTCGCTCGATGGCCGAGGTACGGAGCGCCAATGCCACCGCTGGCGTATCAGCAGCGGACGACTCGGGCGAGCCGGCACCAGGAGCACTGTCTCCGATGTGGCAGGGCTCGGCAGACGGCGAAACGTTCGATGCATGCGTCGAGCGGTTGCTCGACGCATGGGACGAGATCGAATCGCACCTTGCCGCAGGCGCGACCGTCCTGCTTGTCGGCCATGGTGCGTCAATTCGCGCGCTGATGTGCGGTCTAATGGGCACGCCCGCGGAAGACCAGGGCTGCTGGGAACTGAGCAACTGCGGTCTGTCCCGGCTGGAATGGCACGACGGCAGGCTGGTAGTGGCGTATTGGGACGACTGCACCGAGGCAGCCGCCAACAACCGATAGATGAACCGATAAACGGGAGGAGCTACTCACGCGATGCGAACGGGCAATGGCGAGACGATTACCGAGCCGGCACGTGAGGTGCCGGTGTACGGTCACTGCGACGTGCTGGTGATTGGCGGCGGACCGGCCGGCTTTTCCGCCGCGGTTGCGGCCGCGCGTGAAGGGGCCGACGTCGTGCTCGTCGAGCGGTACGGGCACCTCGGCGGGCTCGCCACCGGCGGGCTGGTGTTCTGGATCGACCGGATGACCGACTGGCACGGCAATCTCGTCGTCGCCGGCGTCGGACAGGAGCTGATGGAGCGCTGCGGACACGATGCCATCCTCGGCCCGCCACACGAGCTGTGGGGCTCGCGCGACAAGGAGGCGGTGGCGTACTGGAGCATCCGCTCGAGCGCGCATCGCGGTGTCGTGACGTGGGCGCCGACGGTCGATCCGGAGATGATGAAGCTCGTCTCGAACGATATGGTGCGCGAGGCGGGAGTGCACATGCTGTTCCACTCATGGGCAGTGGCGGCAATCGTGGATAGCGGGGAGCGCCGCCCTCACCCTGGCCCTCTCCCAGGGGGAGAGGGGACGAGGGGCCGCGTGCGAGGCGCGGTCTTCGAGAGCAAAGAGGGACGCCGCGCGCTATTGGCGAAGGTGACGGTCGACTGCTCGGGCGACGGCGACATTTTTGCCGACGCGGGCGCGGAGTTCGAGAGCGACGTCGACACGGCGACGATCCACGCGCGGGTGAATACGAGCTTCCGCTTCGGCAACGTGGACATGCCGCGCTACCTCGACTTCCGGCTCAACCAGCCGCAGGCACACAACGAGCTGATGCGTCGAGCGTCGGCAGCGGGCGTCGACATGCGCGTCCACGCTACAGCCTATGACTCGGTGGCGCTGTCCATGACGCCGAAGTTCACCGGGTACTCCGCGATCAACGTCGCCGACCTGACCGCCGTCGAGTTCCGCTCGCGCGATGCGATGCGCCAGGGGCTCGCGTGGTTCCGGGCGAACGTGCCGGGGTTCGAGCGGGCATGGATTCTGGACACTGCGCCGCAGATTGGCACGCGGCACAGCCGCCGGCTACTCGGCAAGACCAAGATCACGCTCGACCACTGGCGTTCAAGCGGCCGGTACGTAGATCGCATCGGCCAGTGTCCCGGCCTGACGCCGGAGTTCCCGACGCTCGATATTCCGTTGGGATGCCTTGTGCCGCAGCGTGTCGACGGCATCCTCGCGGCCGGCCGCAATCTCTCTGCCGATCCGCCGGCGCACAACCCCTTGCGCGAGGTGCCGGAGTGCTGGGTCATGGGACAAGGTGCAGGCGTCGCCGCCGCGCTCGCGGCGCGCGACAACGTCAGCCCGCGCGATGTGCCGGTGGCCGAGCTGCAGGAGAAGCTCCGCCGCCAGGGAGCGATCGTCGACCGTTCGGCTTGAACGGGGGGTGCATGCAGAACTTCCGGATGCGGGGAGGACGTGTAGGGGCGTAGCGCCATACGCCCGGCCGCCGCCCC
>JACQGX010000328.1 GCA_016199265.1 Chloroflexota bacterium
GCTACAAGGTCGCGCGCGAGACGGGCATGAGCCGCCGCGTCAACACCGTCATGCAGACGTGCTTCTTTGCGCTGAGTGGTGTCCTGCCCAAGGACGAAGCCATCGCGGCGATCAAGCAGGCGATCCGCAAGTCATACGGCAAGCGCGGCGAGACGGTTGTGCAGCAGAACTTCGCCGCCGTCGATCAGGCGCTGGCGCACCTCTATGAAGTGCACGTACCGGCGCTCGCCACGAGCCATACCCTTCTCCGGACACCGGTCGCCCCGGCCGCGCCTGGTTTCGTGCAGGAGGTCACGGCGATGATGATCGCCGGTCGAGGCGACGAGTTGCCGGTCAGCGCCATGCCGCCGGGCGGCACGTTCCCCCTCGGCACGGCGCAGTGGGAGAAGCGCAACCTGGCGCTTGAGATCCCCGTCTGGGACCCGGAGCGGTGTATCCAGTGCGGCAAGTGCGTGCTCGTCTGCCCGCACGCGGCCATTCGCGAAAAGGTCTATCCCACGCCGGCACTCGAAGGCGCGCCCGAGACGTTCAAGTCGGCGCCCGCGCGCTGGCGCGCGTTCGCCGGTGATCTCTACACGCTGCAGACAGCGCCCGAAGACTGCACCGGCTGCGCGCTCTGCTTCGAGGCCTGTCCCGTGGTGAGCAAGAGCGACCCCGCGCGCCGGGCGATCAACCTGGCGCCGCAGCCGCCGCTGCGTGAAAGCGAGAGCGCCAATTTCGACTTCTTCCTGCAGCTTCCCGAAGTTGATCGCACCAAGCTCAACCTCTCGCTCGTCAAAGACTCGCAGCTCTGCCAGCCGCTCTTCGAGTTCTCCGGTGCGTGCTCCGGTTGCGGCGAGACACCGTACCTCAAGCTCCTCACCCAGTTGTTCGGCGATCACGTCGTCATCGCCAACGCCACCGGGTGCTCGTCGATCTTCGGGGGGAACCTGCCGACCACGCCGTGGGCGCACAACCGCGACGGGCGGGGTCCTGCCTGGGCGAATTCGCTCTTCGAAGACAACGCCGAGTTCGGCCTCGGCTTCCGTCTCTCGATCGACCATCAGGCGGCCTACGCGCGCGATCTGCTCGCGCGCCTGCGAAGCGAGCTCGACGACGCGCTCGTCGATGGTCTGCTCGGTGCCGGCCAGGCGACCGATGCCGGCATCCAGGCGCAGCGCGCGCGCGTGCGGGAGCTCAAAGCGGCGCTGCAACGGAGCGATCTTCCAGTGGCACGCGAGCTGCTGAGCGTCGCCGATGCGCTGGTGAAGCGCAGCGTTTGGCTCGTGGGTGGCGACGGCTGGGCGTACGATATCGGCTACGGCGGTCTCGACCACGTGCTCGCCTCGGGCGCGAACGTCAACGTCCTTGTCCTCGACACCGAGGTCTATTCCAACACCGGCGGCCAGATGTCAAAGGCGACGCCGCGCGGCGCGGTCACCCGGTTCGCCGCCGGCGGTAAGGCGTTGCCCAAGAAGGATCTCGCGCTCCTGGCGATGACGTACGGGCACATCTACGTCGCCAGAGTGGCGATGGGCGCCAACGACAGCCAGACGATCCGCACCTTCCTCGAAGCCGAGGCGTACGACGGGCCATCGCTGATCATCGCCTATGCGCACTGCATCGAGCACGGTCTCGACCTCCGTCTCGGGCTGGGCCAGCAGAAGAACGCCGTCGCCAGCGGGTACTGGCCATTGTTCCGCTATAACCCGGCTCTGGCACAGCAGGGCAAGAATCCGTTCACGCTCGACTCGAAGGCGCCCAGCATCCCGCTGGCACAGTACGCCTACGCCGAGGATCGCTACAAGATGCTCGTGCAGCGTGACCGCGCCGAGGCCGGCCGGCTGATGGAGCTTGCCCAGCGCGACGTCGAAAACCGCTGGCGGCAGTACCAGGACCTCGCCCAGTTCTTCGCGGCGACGAGCCACGCCAACGGCAAGGCAGACGGCAAGCTGGCGCCGTAGATTGGCGGTGGCGTGGTGCCATAGGACCGACGACCGGCTGGGTCCCATGGCCAACTCTGCATGCCGGCGAGGTATCGCTGCGCTGGTGCCCTGAGGCTCTGGCGCGTCGGCTCACGCCGTTTGGTCAGCGACGGCAGCGGCTGCGTACGGATGCCCCCAGCGGGAGGGGCTGGCCGTCCTCGGCCGCATCGGCCCCAAGCACGTCCTGGATGAACTCAATAGCCGTTAGGAACTCCACACCCTGGTAGACGTGTCGGCCGTCGACCAGTGACGGGAAATGGCGGGTGTTCTGGCTCACGACGTATTGCGCGCCGGCGAGGATCGCCGTGTACCAGATTGGATGGTCGTTCCTGTCGGTGAGGCCGGGCCACGGCTCAGCGCCACGGTAGCCGCGGAGCGTCACCAGACGCATGACCCGCAGTAGATAGCGCATCATCTCGTTAGCGTCGCGCCGGAGACGGGCAAAGTCTGGCACTTCGCCTGACAGTTGCCGGCGGAACCATCGCTCGGTGAGAATCCGCCAGGTCTCGGCGATGATCCACTCCGACCAGAAGGGCGTGTACGCGGCGCCTGGCTCTGAGGCCAATTGCTGCAGGCGCACGCGTGCCCAGCGTGGCACCAGCGCGCTGCTGTCCAGAACCGCGAATGGATGGATTTCGCGCTCAGCCGACTGGCTCACCCTGCCCGTGCCGCCTGTTCCCGCTCCCACGGGTACGTGCCCGGTCGGTCCCGTTCCAGTTCCTCCAGCTCGTCTTCGGTGAGGTCCTCGCCACCGAACGCGCTAAGCCCCTCTGTCTCTTCACGCCGGCGGAGAACGTCATCGAGAAGCACTTGAATGCGCCCGTTGGGCTGCACGCCGCTGCGCACACGCCCGGTCCGTGCCCAGGCCTTGACCGTGTTCTCGGAGACGAGGCCAAGCAACCGCTTCGCATCTGTGGTGCCAACCCACTGCACCTCGTCTCCCGACAGAATCCGGCGCACTCCGCGAATACGCTCAGCCAGGCGCGCCGAGGTCTCGTCGCCCGCCATGGATGGCTGGTGGGCAAGTTCTTCCTCGAGCTCGCGCAGGGCCTCAGTGGCGCGTGTGAGCACACTCATGCTGTCACCATAACATTAACTGTCAAAAACGTCAGCGAGCTCCAATTGGTGGTACGTGCTCCATGGCTCACCGTCGGAGGTTGCGGACGGTCGGTTGCGCGGCTTGTCATGAATGAGCGACGTTCACCGCGCCGATGATACCTGATCATGCTTCCAAAGGCTCGCGCCAGGTGCGGCTCTACCGCGGTGTGCCTCCCAGCGCTTCGAGGGCCCGTGCGAGGCGCTCACGTGCTTCGGCGGCGACCGGCGCGAGCGCTGGGTTGCCGGCGGCGCTCACCATGATCTGTGGATCCTGCGCGATCACGACGGTCTGGCCGGCTGCGTCGGAGTCTTCGTACACGACGACGTTGCAGGGCAACAACGCGCCGATTTCCTTCTCCGCCTGTAACGCGCGATGCGCCAGTGGTGGATTGCACGCGCCCAGAATGAGGTACTTCCCCATCTCGTGCCCCGTCTTCTCTTTCATCGTCTTCTGAACGTCGATCTCGGTTAGCACGCCAAACCCCTGCTCTTTCAACGCCTCCTTTGTTTTGCTTACGGCCGTCGCGTGGTCGTACGGCACGCGTACGCCGAAAGCGTAGCCAGATTGACCAGCCTGGCTCGGCGTCTCCTCTGTTGCGGCTGCTGTGGTCACCGCTGTGCTGGCGGCGGCGGATGTCATCAGTGCACTCCTCCTCAGTTCGCCTCGCATCGGGCTGCTGTGTCTCTATCATAGTCCACCCCGCCAAGACCAGCGATGACCCGCACCTGCCGCCAGAGTCACAGATCAGGGTTTTTCCCGATGTAGCGGCAGCGTTGGTGTCGCACCATTGTGCTTGGAGCGAGAAGGGATACCCAAAGTGGATATTACCTAACCCTCTGGACAGGCCACGCTGCCAGCGGTCCCTCCCTGCGCCGCGGCACGTGAGCCCCCCTTCCCTCCTGGCAGAGCGCCCATCACCCCCCCGATGGGCGCTCTGCCTTTGCCTCGCGGCGGGTGCGCGTCACAGATGTGCGTGGCCGCGGTCACCCCTCACCCCTAGCCCCTCTCC
>JACQGX010000309.1 GCA_016199265.1 Chloroflexota bacterium
CGAGGGGCGCCTGAACGCGGGCACCGGCACGCCGGACGACTGGCGCGAGACCGTCGATATGTGGCACCGGCTCGGCGCGTCGCACCTGTCGGTGGGCACCGGTGGCCTCGGCGGACCGGACGCCCACGTGCAGCGCCTGCGCGAGGTGCGGCAGGTGCTCGGGCAGTGAGCCCACTGCCGTGCCCCGCGCGCCACGCGGGCGTGTTGCCGGCGCGGCGCTGCGTCTCTGCGACCGCGCACCGCTCACGGCCGGACGGGCAGGCTGAAGCGGAAGTCACCGCGGCGCCGGTGTCCTCCTGTTCGCGAGTGCCGGGGCGCAGTCGGGGGCAGACTGGCAGCGCCCAGCGCTAACCTGCCGTACCGTCCTTGCGCTGATGGATCCAGATGCCGTTGCCATCTGGATCGGCGATGAGCGCCATGTAGCACACCGGCGACTCCCCCACGTCCCAGAGCACCTGGACGCCTTTGGCGCGCAGCTCGGCGATCGCCGCCTTGGCATCGGGCACCGCCAGCGCCACGGTGGTGCCGCCGCGGTGCGGTGGTTGGGGCGCCGCTTCGGGTGGCTTGGCGATGGCGATGGTCGTGCCGCCCGCGTCGAACTCGTACCAATTCGGCGGCCACTCGGCGGCCGGTGTTAGTCCCAGCGTGTCCTGGTAGAACGCCCTCGAGCGCTCGACATCCGACACGCCAAAGAGCACGAAGTCAACTCCGCGTACCTGCATCTCTGGTTTCCTCCCTTCTGAGAACGACTCACTCGGGCCGATGGCGCAAGCTACCGGGTCGCCGCCTGCGCCACGCGGAGCTGACTCCACGGCGTGGCGCCCACGCAGTAGTAGATGCGCCGGCCGCCGGCGCTGAACACCGGGTGCGGGTGGCAGCGCCGCCACGACTCCGCTCCGAGTGAGTCGTCGAAGCGGTCGATCAGCACCAGCGCCTGCGCTCGCAGGTCGACGACCACGATGCCCCACTCGCCCTTGCTGCCCGCCATGCTGCCGCTCAGTCGCTCCAACGCAACGTCCGAGACGTAGAGCGATCCGTCGGGGCTGAACGACGGGTGCGATCCCGGCAGGACCGGCACGTTCGCCAGCGGCCGCCGCGCTCCCGTATCGCCGTCGATCAGCACGTTCGGCACGTCCAGGATGGCTCGCGAGTCCGGGTGCCAGGCAGGATGCCCCCAGCGCTTGTCCGCGAAGAGGAAGCGCGCGCCGGCGAGGTCGTAGCAGATCAGCAGCGCCCGTTGGCTCGCCGTCTTGCTGCGGAAGTGCCCGCCGAGCGGCGTCGCGATCTTGAAGAAGACGCGGTTCAGGTCGGGGCTGAGTGCGGGGAAAAAGATGGCGATCGCCCGTTCGCCGAACTCCTCCCGGATCAGTTCGGGGTAGGCCGCCCGCACCGCATCCGCCGTCAGCACGGTGCGCCGCTCGCCGGTCGACACGTCGAGCAGGTCGAGATCCCGGTGTGCCGCTGTATCCCAGTGTGGCCCGTAGAGCGGCACCACGTCACCATGAGGCTGGCCCCACCCCAGTTGCCGCCCCCGGGCCAAGACCCGCTCCTCGCCCGACTCGATCTCGACGCACGCCACGACCCACTCCTCGCCACCCGGCACGGCGCGGACGTCGTGGAACACGGCTCGCCGTCCGCCGGATACCCACTGCTGACACGCCGCCCGGTGCGAGTCTTCGACCGTGATGCCGCCGGCGAGCAGGCGTTCCTCACCGGTTGCACGGTCCAGCACGCGCAACTCACCTCGATATGCCTCACGCGTCGTCGAGGCGTAGAACAGCACCAGCCCGCCCTGTGGATCCTCGGGGCACGCGGTGTAGTAGGTGTGGATGGCGTGCCGGGTCTCTACATCTGACACTTGCGAGATGGCGACACTGCCCCGCCAACCGGCGAGCGGATCTGAGGCAGCGACCGCCGGTGAGGCGGCGGTCTTGGGCTCTGCTGCCGGCAGCGGCTCAACCTTCATCGGCTGGCCTCCTCCAGCAGCCGCTGGCCTTCACGAGCCGCCTCGGTCAGCGCCTCACGCACGCCCCGCTGGCCCGTCATGACGCGGTCCGTCATCCTGTCCAGGAGGGTGCGCATGGCATTCCACGCCGGCGTCTGGGGCATGGGCGTCATCAGCGTGAGCGCCCGTTTGACGTGCGAGTCCCACCACGGATTCTGCTGCTTGTACACCGGATCGTCGTTGAAGCGCACCACCGGGGAGGGTCTGGATTGTGCCAGGACGAAGGTCTTGTTCCCTTCTCCCAGCGTGAGGTGCTTCAGAAAATCGTACCCGGCGTCCACCCGCGCCCCACTCGCCCCGGCGGCCTGCGAGTACATCCAGATCTTCTCCGCCAGCGAGAGCGGCTTGGCCTGCGCGTTCTTGGCGTTGTGCGGCACGATACCCACCGCCAACTGGAACGAGGGATTCACCTTCGGCGCGTCGCTCAGCGTAGTGAAGAACCCGGCCACCTGCGACGTCCAGAGGTTGACTTTCCCGGTGTAGGTACTGTTCCGGTTGGCCGACTGAAACGCCCTGACTGCCTGGACGCCGCCGTAGAGGCGGTTAGCCGAGTCCAGCATCCACTGCAGCGTTTCCTGGCCGGCCGGACTGTCGAAGACGACCTTCGTACTGTCATCCGAGAGTACCTTGCCATTGTTGCGCGCCAGCCAGTCGATGAATGGCGCCCCCGGCGAGGCGAGGCCGATCTGAGAGAGTTCGCCGCCGTCTCGTTTGGTGAGCTTCTGCGACCACGCCACCAAGTCGTCCCAGCTTTGTGGCCCCTTCTGGTGATCCAGGCCGGCCGAGGCGACCACATCCCGGTTGATAAAGAGGTAGGCCCGATCGGTGCCGGTAAGCTGGGGTAGTCCGTAGTACTTGCCCTGCGCGCGCGCCATCTGCGCCAGCGCCGGATAGAACACCTTCTCCGGCTCGATCTTGTCCCGCCGCAGCGCCTCGTCCAGCGGCCGCAGCGCGCTCCCGCGCCGCGCCCACGCGGAGGCCACATCGGAGCCCATCATCACGACGTCGGGTGGCGTTCCGGCGGCGATCTGGGTCAGAATCTTGTCGTAGGGCATCCCGTCGAAGAACCCCTCGCCGCTGCCGAACACCAGTTGGCTATTGACGCGCACGTGCGGCTTCTGCTGCTGGTAGGTCGCCACGACGCGATCGATCACCTCGGTGCGGGCGCCTTCCCAGCGATGCTGGAACTCCAGTGTCACCGGCTGCGTCGACTTGGCCGCGTCGCCGCCGATGGTCTCAGTGCCCCGCCCGCAGGCCGCCAGCGCCGCCCCCGCCAGCGCACTGCCGCCCGCCGCGACCAGCCGCCGCCGGCTCAACGGCCGCCCGCCGGGGCACCGGTCGCTCGACGGTCGCTCGGATGCCGCGTCCGCTGCGGCCTCCGTGCCTACCGTGTCCCTTCTCTCCTGTGTACCTGTCACGCTTCGCCTGCTCCTTCCATCCTTTGCTTCCATCAGTGCTGCCCCAACCACGTAGAACGATGAACGATCTACATTGGATAGAAATCCTAAGCAATGGGCGGCGCGCCGGTCAATGCGCTCCCGTCAGGGAGGCCGCCCATCGACGTCGCGATCGCCGGCGCGTCCACAATCGACCTGACTTCGGCGTGGCTTGAGCCGGGTGAGGCGGACGTGGCGGCCGAAGCGCTGGCCGCGATTCTTCGCGGCCAGCGGTTGACCGGGCCTACCAGGCGCTGGTGGGCTCGGGCAGGTCGTCCTCGGCATCCTGCAGACGATCCAGCAGCCGGCTGCGCATCTCGCCGAGCACCGGCGCGTACGAGGCATCGGCCGCCACGTTCCGAAACTCGTCCGGATCGCGGCGCAGGTCGGCCAGCACCTCTTCCGTCTCGTCACCACGCCGCGAGCGGCTGTACTTGTACGCCGCCGACCGCAACGTCTTCACCGAGAACCCGGTCCTCACGTCGCGGAATTCGATCAACACGTCCGGTCTGCCCGCGGCGGTCGTGCCGCCAGACAACGCCAGCAGGCTCGTGCCCTTCATCCCCGAATACACCGGCGCCCCGGTGGCCTCGAGCAGCGTTGGGCAAACGTCGACGTGCTCGACCAGGCCGCGACCACCGGGCACATCCACGTTCGCCGGCGGAATCGGGTAACCGGGCGGCACCGGCAGCGGTGCCCGCAACGCCTCCAGGTACTCGGGATGTTCGCGTTCCACCCAGCGGATGTACTCATCCCGATAGCAGCCTGGTTCGTCCGAGTTGAGCATCGTGCGAAAGCCGTACTCCATGCTGGGGTGCGGCCGGTCGTAGTCGCGTCCCCAGTGCGGCAGGAAATGCAGCTTGCCGATGCTGGCGGTGTGGTGGCCCGCGGCGAGGAGCGCCCTCGCGACGTTAGGCTGCACCGGGTCGAGCAGCGCGCCGTTCTTGCGTACACCGTGATTCTGGCAGTAGCGACCGGTGAACAGTGACGCGCGGCTGGGCATGCACACCGGGTTCTGGATATAGCAGTGCTCGAATCGCACGCCTCGGCCGCCAGGCGATCGAGGTGCGGCGTCTTAACCAAGGGGTTGCCGTTGGCACCCACGCAGTCGTAGCGCTGCTGGTCGGTCGTGATCAGAAGGACGTTAGGCGGCATACTTGGCCAGTTCCAGATTCACGCGCTGGGTAACGCCGTCCTGACACGGGTTTCCCATGCCATCGCTCTTGCTCGACTCTACTTTGTCCATCGTGACACCCATTCTGCCTCACCGGACGCGACGTACTGTGTGCTGATAGGTGGCGCGAATGTGCGCGCGCATCGCCGCATCGGCGCCGTCCGGGTCGCGCCGCTGCAACGCATGCAGGATTTCAACGTGTTCGATGCGTCCGCCGCGAATCTGGCCGCGCATCCCCAACGAGACCATCAACACGCGCTTGATCTGGTCGCGGATCGGCGCCAGCGCTTGTTCCAGGCGCGGGTTGCCGGCGGCGCACATGATGCCGCCATGGACGATCTCGTTGCAGTGCCGCAGGACCGCCAGCGTCTCTGCGTCCTCCACGTCGTCGCGCAGGTCTCCGGCGCGGTTGACCGCCTCTTCGATCTCGTGCAGCTCGTCGTCGCGAATCCGGTCGGCGGCCAGGCGCGCCGCCATGCCCTCGACGGCCTCTCGCAGCTCGAAAAGGTGCCGCACGTCGGTCTGCGTCACTTCGGGGACGAGATAGCCGCGGCGCGGGATCAGGCGCAGCAGCCCCTCCTGAGACAAGCGATAGAGCGCCTCGCGCACCGGCGTCTTCGAGAATCCCAGATGGGTGGCGAGCACCTGTTCTGAGAGCACTTCTGGCAGGTCATCGCGAGTGAGCAGCAGTTCCTTGATGCGCTCGTACGCCACGTCGGTCAGCCGCGAACCGCCGTTCGCCTTCGCCGTCAGCGGCCCGTTCAACGCCAGTTGCTTGAGCATCGTGCTACGTATCCGCGCCATCGTATCTGCCCGGAGAGAGGAAGGGCGTGCCCTTGCATTCAGTGTATCGACAGTGTATAACGCATACGCTGAAAAGGCAACGCCAGTGCCGGCGAGATCGCGGTCAGTCTGGCGCCATCGCCGCGGACAAAAACACCCGGAAGGAGGATTCGGGATCCATGAGCGCATGCAAGCGAGTCGATAGACGGCCCAGCACGAGACGCGTCGTACTGGAGGCCGGGCCGTGGCTGGCAGGCGGAGTCGCCGCCGCCTGCGCACCGCGTGCCGAACCCACGCGGCCCGACGCCCAGCCGGCGTCGCTCTGGATCATGACGCGCGGCTCAGAATCGATCCAGCAGCTCAACGAGCAGTTCGTGCAGCAGTTCATGGCCGCACGGCCGGGCGTCCGCGTGCAGCGCGACGAGCTGGGCGGCCCGTTTGCCGAGCAGGTGGAGAAAGTGAAGACCCTGGCCGTCGCCGGAACCGCGCCCGACGCCATCATCCACCTGGACCACGGCCAGGCGGTGCTGTTGGCGGCCTGGCGCTCCACAACACCAACTGGAATGGCACGGCCGGCGCGTGGATCACTTCCAATGGCGGCGCGTTCCTCGACGACATGGAGGCGCCGAAGCAGTGCTTGCTGGAGCGGCGCGAAGCGCTCGACGTGCTCCAACTGCTGACCGACATGGGCCCGAAGACCCGCGTCGTACCAACCGCCGCCGACCTCCAGGGCCAAGACACGCGGGAGCAGGCCTGGTTCTGGGAGCCCAAGGCCACCCTGGCGGTCCACGCCGAGGCGCGACGTCTGCTCACGCAGGATGTCAACGCAGCGGCCGCCGCCGCCCTGGCCGCGGGTGTCGATCAGCTCGTCATGTGCGATACCCACCACGGCGGCAACAACGTGCTGTGGGATGAGGTGCTCGCCGACCAGCGCGTCACCTACGAGCTGCCCCAGGCCGCACGCGTGATGCCCACACTCGACGAGACCTTCGACGGCCTGATCCTGCTCGGCCACCATGCCAAGGCCGGCACCGGCGGCGCCTTTCTCGAGCATACGTGGTCGGGTAACTGGTTCGACGTGCGAATCAACGGCCTGAGCGTTGGCGAAGTTGGCTTGGAAGCCTGCTATGCCGGTCACTGGGACGTGCCGCTGATCATGGTGCAAGGTGATGAGGCCTGCTGCGCCGAGGCAGAGGCGCAGTTTCTCGGCGTCATCACCGCCCCGGTGAAACGGGCGCTCGGCTTTGACCGTGCCACCGGTCCGGCCCCGGAGCTGGCCCGCACCCTCACTGCCCAGCGGGTCCAGCAGGCCGTGCGTCTGGCCCGCGAGCGCGCCTTCGTACCGTTCAAGCCGCAACTGCGGATGACCGTGCAGGTCGTAATGAATCGGACCGACGACGCCGACAAGGCCGCCCTGCGCCGCGGCGTTCGCCGGCTCGACGGCCGCACGGTCGAGGCCGAGTTGGAACGCCGGTGCGACGTGATCGCCTGGATCGTCGGCTGAGCCACGCCTCGACGCAGCCGCCGTGTAGCGCGGCGATCTCTGCCGCCAATCCCGGCAGAGATCGCCGCGCTACGGCTTGGGGACGCGGCGCTGGCGAGCAGCCCCAGCGAGTTGTTCTGTGAGATTGGCCTGGCCATCAAACACTCATCGCCGTTCCCCTGGACAGCCGTCGCCGGCTATACCGACGGCTCGGTCGGCTACATTCCCACTCGCGCCGCCTACCCGGAAGGCGGCTACGAGGTCGACCGCGCCTGCCGCGTCAACCCGGAAGCGGGTGAGATCGTCGAGGCCATCAGCCTCAGGCTCCTCCGCTCCCTGGCCTGATCGCCTGCGCACGTCGTGCATCCGGCAAGTTGGCGGTCCATCTGTCATCCTGTGCGCCGCGAAGCATCTCCCCTGGTCCGCCGACAGGCACCGCCATCCGCTGTGCCCACGAGGCGTGGTATCAGCCGCTGGCCGCGCTGGCGCGGCCAGCGGTATCATCGACCCCAATGCTGCGCGCGTCGGGTGCAGGCGATTGGTCCGGCGGCCGCGGCTGCCCTTACCCTAGCCTTCTCCCACAGGGAGAGGAAACGTTTGCGTGCGCCTCCGCGCGGCTTTGTCCCACGCTCATGTCCCAGATCTGGTTTAATTCCTTTAGATTCCGCTCGGAGGATCGCCATCGTGCCGCAAAGCAGTCGTGACGTCGTCATCCAGATCGCCACTCCCCAGCCGGTGCCCCACTGGGCGCTGCTCGAGCGCCAGCTCCTTGCGGCGCAGGCGGCGGCGTGCGAGGCGTTCTTTGCCCGCTACTTCGACGAGCGCGGCTACTTGCTCTGCGTGCCGCGCTGGAGCGGAGACGACGGGCCCGACGACGCCCTCGAGAACCTGCTCAACTGGACGATGCTCCACGCCCTCGGCGCGGACGACCGCATCCTGACGCTGTTCAAGAAGGGGATGGTAGGTCACTTTCGCCAATACACCGAGGCGAAGACGAGCGAGGTGCCCATGGGCCGCGACGGCATGTATTACCAGGAGTTCCACGCCTGCTTCGACTGGCTGCACCACGGCGAGGCGTGGTCGCCGATCGTCCTCCACGGGCTTTCCGAGCCAGGCGACCGCGCACTGGTGCGGCGCATGCGCCGCTGGGCGGGCATGTACATGGCCGACGACCCGCACATCCCCAACTACGACCCGGAGCACCGCGTCATTCGCTCCTTCTTTAACGGGTCGCGCGGTCCCCTGCTGCGCAAGGCAACGGCGCTCGACTGGGCCGGCGACCCGATCGACGTCGCCGGCCGGTTTCGGGCGGGGCACGGCGAGACCTCGTTTCAGGAGATGCTCGACCACTTCCGCGACTACACCGATGTCGTGGGCGACAACCCCATGAACCTCGGCGCCACCACACTCGGCTTCACCGCCTACGCGCTCACCGGCGAACCCAGATACCGCGATTGGGTGCTCGAGTACGTCGATGCCTGGGTCGAGCACACCGAGGCCAACAACGGCTTGATCCCCTCCAGCGTTGGGCTCGACGGGACGATCGACAGCGGCTACGGCTGGTACGGCGGCGTCTATGGCTGGGGGTTCAGCATCCTCCAGATCCCGTGGCGCGGGCAGGTGGCGCACCGCAACTCGATTTTCCAGCGCGCGGTCTACGGTTTCGGCAACGCCCTGCTGCTGACCGGCGAGCGGCGCTACGTCGACCTGTGGCGCCGCATGCTCGACCTGGTCAACGCCAACAGCAAAGTCGAGGACGGTCGGACGCTGTACCCGCACCTCTACGGGCGGCTCGACCGGCTGGAGCGGCTGCGGCAGGGCGGCGCGATCGACGATCTGCCGCCGCAGGGGCCAGAGGGCTGGTACGAGTTTCGGCCCCAGAAGTTCGCGCCGGGCGCGCAGGAGCTCTACTACTGGACGCTCGATCGCAGCGCGCTCGAGTTCCTGCCGCAGCAGCCACGATGGATCGCCTACCTAGACGGCGAAGATCCCGGCTATCCGGTGGCGGCGCTTCAAGCGGACCTCGAGCGGCTGCGGCTCAAGGTAGGGTCGATGCGCGCCGACACGCGCTCGCCGGACTGCACCATGTCCGACGATCCGAACCGCATGAACCCGGCGACGACCGACGCGCTGGTCCAACTGATGCTCGGCGGTCTTCCGGTGGGGCGTACCGGGTACCCGCTGCATTGCCGGCTTCGCTACTTCGACCCGGCGCGGCGCCGCGCGGGACTGCCGGAAGACGTCGCGGCGTTGGTCGAGCGCATCGCCGAGAACGAGGTCACGGTGACCTTGGTGAACCTGAGTCCGGTGCACGAGCGGACGGTGATCGCCCAGGGCGGCGCCTACGCCGAGCACCAGATCACGAGCGTGCGCGCCGGCGAGGGCGGTGACGCCCAGGCGGTGGACCGCTCCCATTTCGTGGTGCGGCTCGCGCCGCTCGCCAGCGCCCGGCTGGTCGTCGGGATGCAGCGCTACGCCAACCCGCCGACGCTCGCCCTTCCATGGGTGTAGTGAGAGGCCATGCGCCGGAGTCGATCTCGTTGTCGAAGTGGCCGATGTTGCACACGATGGCGTTGTGCTTCATCCGCTGCAGGTGGGCGTGGGTGATAACGTTCACGTTGCCGGTGGCGGTCACGAAGATGTCGGCCTTGTCGGCGGCGTAGTCCAGCGTGACCACGCGGTAGCCCTCCATCGCCGCCTGCAGCGCGCAGATCGGGTCGACCTCGGTCACCCACACCTGGGCCTGCAGCCCGCGCAACGCCTGGGCGGAGCCCTTGCCGACCTGGCCGTAGCCGGCGACCACGGCGACCTTGCCGGCGACCATCACGTCGGTCGCGCGCTTGATGCTGTCCACCAGCGACTCGCGGCAGCCATAGACGTTGTCGAACTTGGACTTGGTCACGGAGTCGTTGACGTTGATCGCGGGGAAGAACAGCCGTCCCTCCGCCGCCATCCGGTAGAGGCGATTCACACCGGTGGTCGTCTCTTCGGTCACGCCCTTGATCTCGCTCGCGATCCGCGCATACCAGCCGGAACTGCGTTTGCCGATCGACGCGTACAGCGCGCGCTCCTCGTCGCTCGTGGGGTTGGCGAGCAACGCCGGGTCCTGCTCTGCCTTGGTGCCGAGGTGCACGAGCAGCGTCGCATCGCCGCCGTCGTCGAGGAGCATGTTGGGTCCCCGGTCCCCGAACTCGAGGATGCGGTGCGTGAACTCCCAGTAGTCGTCGAGCGACTCGCCCTTGTAGGCGAACACCGGCGTCCCGTCGGCGGCGATCGCCGCCGCCGCGTGGTCCTGGGTCGAGAAGATGTTGCATGAGGCCCAGCGCACCTCCGCCCCGAGCGCCTGCAGCGTTTCGATCAGCACTGCGGTCTGGATGGTCATGTGGAGCGACCCCGCGATGCGCGCGCCTTTCAGCGGCTGCTGCGCGGCGTACTCGTCGCGGATCGCCATCAGCGCCGGCATCTCGGATTCGGCGATGGCGATCTCCTTGCGGCCCCAGTCGGTGAGCGACAGGTCTGCGACTCGGAAGTCCGAGAGCTTGGGGGCGAGTTCGATCATTAGCAGAGCTCCTTCCCTTGCGGGCGGGGCCCCGAAAGACGAAGCGCCCGCACCGATCGTGATGCGAGCGCCGTTTAATTCGCTGAGCCTGACCGACGGCCTCGAGGCCGCGGACGCAACGCTCCTCAGCGGGACCGATTGTAGCGCATACCCACTGATACCGAGCAGGTAGCCGTGAAGCCGCGCTGCCTGAGTCCCTCAGTGAGCGTGAGGTCGACGCACTCGTCCAGCTAAGCCGGCGGCGCGGCTGCCCGTGGCCTCTTGACTCATACGCGTAATTGGAGTAGAGTCAGACGAGTAATTCAGTTACACGTCGACTGTAGAGGAGGCTATCCCATGAGTGATTCTGCTAAGGAACCCCAGCGAGGCGACCGGCCGGCCGAGCCAATGGAGCCGCAAGTTGGAGCGGAGGGCGCGCCGGGGCCGGAGGCGAAGCTGGCCAAAGAAACGCCCATCAAGTTGCGCGAGCGCTTCCTCGCCCTCGCGAGTCAGGCGCTCGCCGGTGGTGTGGTCCCGCGCCAAGCCGGCAAAGGATCTTGGAGCGCGCGGTTCGACAGGTTCACCGAGCGCGCGAAGAAGGTGCTCGTCCTCGCACAGGAAGAAGCCAAGCGCTTCAACCACAACTACATCGGCACCGAACACCTGCTCCTGGGGCTCGTTCGCGAACGTGAGGGCGTGGGCGGGAAGGTGCTGGCCAACCTCGGCGTCGAGCTCGATCAGGTCCGCTCAAACGTGGAGTTCATCATCGGACGCGGCGATCGCCCGGTGACCGGAGACATCAGCTTGACGCCGCGCTCCAAGAAAGTCATGGAGTTGGCCGTCGACGAGGCACGCCGCCTGAACCACAACTACGTCGGGACCGAGCACCTTCTGCTGGGGCTCGTCCGCGAGGGTGAAGGCATCGCCGCCGGTGTACTGGAGAGCATGGGGGTCACGATGGACAGCGTGCGAAACGAGGTGATGAACGCCGTCGAGCCGGGGCAGGGGAAACCGCTCGAGGAAGGCGCTAGCCCAAAGGACAACGTCATCACCTGCCGCATCAACTCCGACGACCTTGACGCCATCGACGCGCTCGTGGAAGCCGGCATCCGCTCCACGCGCAGCGACGCCGCTTCGTGGCTGATCCACGCCGGAATCGAAGCCAATCTTGACCTCTTCGACAAGGTGTACGCCACCGTCGCCGACATCCGCCGTCTGCGCGAGGCCGCGCAAGTTTTGGCGAAGGAGCTTGAGAACAAGCGCTGGCCCTCCGCGGCGCCCGAGCCGCCGCCAGATAAGGCGGAAAAGAGCCGTGACGGCAGCGGCGGCGCCGAGCCGCCCGCACCGGCCAGCGCCTAATACGACCACGAGACTTTGCCATGCTGGACGGAGGGAAGAATCCGTTGTACCAGCCGAGGAGTACGGATTCTTCCCTCCGTCCAGCATGATAGGGGTTACATCCGACACCAGGTGAGAGTCTCGTTGTCACATTAGGTCTTCGTACGGAGAGCCCCATTACCGTTCGGCTGATGATGGGTACCGAGAACGGTTTCCAGTTAGAAACGCCGCGACTGGGCCGCTACGGCAAGCGGTCGTCTGTGGACGGGCTGAAGCTGTGAGGGTCGCGAGAGCACCACAATGGTCAAGCGCTTCAGCGTAAAGCGGTGGCTTCGGCACCCACGAACGCGGCGTGTGCTGCCGTCCTCGCTTCGGGACCGCATGTGGATCGTGGGCGAGGCGGTGAGGATGCGTCCGGCGCTGACGGCCGCCGCGCTGGTGATGATCCTGCTCAGCACCGCGCTGCCGTTGGCGTCGATCGTGGCGACCGGATTTCTGGTCGGCGCGGTGCCGGCGGCCGTGCGGGACGGACTGCACTCGCCGGCTGGGCGGCGCGCCTTGGAGGGGCTCGCCTTTCTCGCGGCAACCCTGGTCGCTGGCCGGCTCGTGGCGCCCGTTCGGTCGACGATCGCCGCGGCGCTCAAGCTGGACGTCGACGCGCGGATGGAGCAGCGGGTGATGCAGGCCGTCAGTGCGCCGCCCGGCATCGCCCACCTGGAAGACCCGGCGACGCTCGACCGCATCAGCATGGCCCAGGGCATTGGCACCGCCCAGCATACCCCCGGCGACGTCGCAGCCGCGCTTATCGAGAAAGCCCCGCTCTGGCTGCAGGGGCTGGGCTCGGCGGTCATCGTCGCCCGCTTCCACTGGTGGCTCGCACCGGTACTCCTCGCTGCCTGGCTGTGGGCAACGGACACGGGTCGCCGCGAGCTCATAAACACGGCGGCCGCCGCGGCCCGCACCACCCGCGCCGTGCGCCGGGCCGGCTATCTGCGCGACCTCGCCCTGCAGCCGACCGTCGCCCGCGAGCTCCGCATCTACGGCCTCGGCGACTGGCTGATCGAGCGCTTCTCATCCGAGTGGCTGCGCGCGATGGTGCCGATCTGGCAGGAGCGGTGGCAGGGCAACCGCGCCCTGGTCGTTTCCGCGCTGCCGGCCGTGCTCGCCCAGAGCTTCGCCTACGCCCTCGTCGGCTGGGCCGGCGCCCGGGGCGAGGTGGGCCTCGGCGACCTGGCGCTCTACCTCGGCGCGATCGGGGGCATCGGCATGAGCCTCGGCACCCGCAGCGCGGCCGACTACGGGCTCGCGTACGGGACCGCGGCCGTGCCCGCCCTGCGCAGGCTCGAAGCGGCGCCCGCGCCGAGACCCGCGTCACCGGCAGCACCGGATACCGATAAACTGACAGCGGCTCTGCCGCCCCACCTCTGCAATGGGATTCGGCTGGAGGGCGTGCGCTTCCACTACCCCGGCCGCGAGCACGAGGTGCTATCCGATCTCAATCTCTTCATTCCGGCCGGTCACTCGCTCGCCATCGTCGGCGCCAACGGCGCCGGGAAGACCACCCTGATCAAGCTCCTGTGCCGCCTGTACGACCCGACCCGAGGCCGCATCATGACCGATTGCGCCGACCTCCGCACCGTCGATCCACGGATCTGGCGGTCACACGTCTCGGCCATCTTCCAGGATTTCGTCCAGTATGCGCTGCCGGCGCGGGACAATATCGGCTTTGGCGCCATCGAGGCAGCCGGCGACGGTGATCGGGTGGCCGAGGCGGCGCGCCGGGCGGGCGCGGACAGCTTGATTGAAGGATTGCCCCGCGGGTGGGACACGGTCCTCTCGCGCCGGTTCGCCGGCGGCGTCGACCTCTCCGGCGGCCAATGGCAGCGGATCGCCCTGGCGCGGGCGCTGTTCGGCGCCCATGCCGGCGCCGATGTCCTGATTCTCGATGATCCAACGGCCAATCTCGACGTCCGGGCCGAGGCCGAGCTCTACGACCGTTTCCTCGACATCACCGCCGGCCTCACCACCATCCTCATCTCCCATCGCTTCTCGACCGTGCGGCGCGCCGACCGCATCTGCGTCCTCGAGCGCGGCCGTATCGTCGAGGAGGGCATGCACGAAGAGCTGGTCGCCGCCGGAGGACGCTCCGCCCACATGTTCGCGCTCCAGGCATCGTGCTTCGTCGAGGATGCCGCCGCCACGCCGCAGACGCGGGTGGCGGGAGGCGGCGATGCGTAACCACCTGCGTGCGCTGGTGGTGCTGCTCGGCTTCAGCTTTCGCGCTGCGCCCCGCCAGGCGGCGGTGCTCTTCGCATCTCAGGCAATCGCCCAGGTCGCGGCGCTGGGTGCCGTGTACGGCGTCAAGCTGGTCATCGATGCCATCGTGCGCGGCGACGTCGACGGGGCGGTCGTGGCGGGGGTGTTCATCGCGCTGGCCGAGGGGATCGCCTACATGCTCAGACGCCTCTTCTACCTGTCGAGGGAGGTTGAGGAGCGAGCGAGTCTGCTGATCGATCAGCGCCTGATGGCGCTGACCACCGGCATCCCCGGCGTCGAGCACCACGAACGGCCGGAGTTCACCGACCAGGTGGAGCTGCTGCGCGCCCAGCGGGGGCGGCTGACGGCTCTGACCAACGCCGTCGTCAGCAACCTCGTCTCGGGCCTGCGGCTCGTCGGGGCAGCCGTCTTGCTGTCGGGCATCTCGCCGTGGCTCCTGCTGCTCGCCCTGCCCGGCGCGGCCTCCGTGCTGACCGGGCGCCGGGCCAGCCCGATCCTGGAACGAGCCCGCGAGGCGAGCGCGGAGGGGGACGCCTGCGGCAGCACCTCTTCGGCCTCGCCGCCTCGGCCGCCGCCGGCAAAGAGCTGCGCGTCTTCGAGCTTGGCGATGAGATCGCCGCCCGTCACCGCGCCGTCGTCGGGGAGATGACGCGCGAGCAGATGCGCGCGGAGTGGAAGAGCCGGTCAATCGAGCTCGCCAGGAGCGTGCTCTTCGCCGCGGGCTTCGTCGCCGCGGTCGCGTTCGTCGTGCTGCGCGCGGTCGACGGCCAGGCGACGGCGGGCGACGTGCTCCTGACCCTGCGGCTCGCCGGAGAACTGAACACCGCCATCGCGGGGATGACTGGCACCGCGACGTGGCTCCTCCAGGCGCTCAAGACCGCCGGTCGCTACCTCTGGCTGGTGGATTACGCCGCCCGGGCGACGGCGGCACTGGCTGCACCGGGCGAGCCGGCATCCGTGCCCGACCGCCTGATGCGCGGCATCGAGCTCGAGCACGTCTCTTTCCGGTATCCGGGTGAATTCCGGAATGCGGGGGAGCGCATGCCGGAAGAGGGCCGGCCCCTGGGGACCGATCGGCTGGTGCTGGACGACGTTTCACTGTTCCTCCCCGCCGGCACCGTCGTGGCCTTCGTCGGCGAGAACGGCGCCGGGAAGACGACGCTCGTCAAACTGCTGTGCCGCTTCTACGAGCCGTGCACTCCCCCCGGCTCCACCCAGCCACCCGGCCGGATCGTTGTCGAGGGCGGCGACCTGCGCAACCTTGACCCCAGCGAGTGGCGTCGCCGCATCAGCGCCGGCTTCCAGGACTTCTGCCGCTTCGAGTTCCTGGCGCGGGAGACGGTCGGTGTGGGCGACCTGCCGTACATCGCCTCTGCCGCGCACGTGGAGGCCGCGCTCGGGCGCGCCGCCGCCGCCGACGTGCACGCGTCATTGCCGGCCGGGCTGGAGACGCAACTCGGCAAGGCCTGGGACAACGGGGTCGACCTCTCCGGCGGGCAGTGGCAGAAGCTGGCCCTGGCACGCGCCTTGATGCGCCCCGCGCCGCTGCTCACGGTGTTCGACGAGCCGACGGCCGCGCTGGACGCCGAGACCGAGCACACGCTGTTCAGCCGCATCGCCAGCACCGCCCGCAGCGCCGACCGACGCGGCTCCGTGACGATCCTCGTCTCGCATCGGTTCTCCACCGTGCGCATGGCCGACCGGATCGTCGTGCTGGAGCAGGGACGGATCGCCGAGCAGGGCACACACGAGGAACTGCTGCAGCGCGGCGGCATCTACGCGCGGCTCTACCGACTGCAGGCGAGCGCCTACCGGTAGCTGCCTGGCCAGCGCGCGGCACACAGGAGGGACCCAGGCGCGCGCTGCCGGCTGGGCGCCCGGTTCTGTCTTTGCCGTGCTTGCTCCTGGCTAGACCGCGTGCATGTCTGCGCACATGCTGGAGGGGCAGTATAGGAAGGCGTCACCTAGACCTGCAATATCGTGGCGACAGGCTGTGTGGGTGTGCTACTGCTGGCCGAGCGCGTGCCGGACCTCGTCCTCGGAGTAGCCGGGTAGGCGAAAGCTCTGAGTTAGCACCATCTGAAGATCGCCCCATTTGAAGAGCTTGGAGCGGTAGTCCTGCTGCCCAATCCAGTCCAGCATCATGGCAGCGCGCAGGGTGAGCCTGGAGATGGGGCCGGTATCCGGAAGGAGAATGATCCCACCGTGCGAGATGTCCCGGCTCCGAAACGTCCGATGCCAGCGTTCGAAGTGACGAATGTTGTGCGAAACGATGATCCAGCCGTGGCGTGTCGCGTGGAGGATCTGCTCGTCGTCATCCCGGCCGAGTTGACCCTCGTCAAGTGCCGCTGTGACCGTGAAGCCGCGCAGCCTGAGTCCCTCAGTGAGCGTGAGGTCGACGCATTCGTCCAGATAAGCCGGCGGCGCTGCCATCAGTCTTCGGCAGCGGCCTCGTTCTCCCGGATGTGCCGGTCGATCTCCGTGCGGTTCGCCTCGTAGAAGGCCAGCGCCGCCTCGACCGCCTCGGGGGTCAGGCGGTAGGCCTCACAGACACGCGCCAAGTCACGGTAGCGCCGGTGGCTAATGACGACAGATCGCACCGGGATACGCGTGCCGCGGATCGTCGGCTCTCCCCCCAGTATCTTGGGGTTACGGACGACCTGTGGGGCCTCCGCTGTGGTCGTATCGGTCTGTCGCGCAAGCGCCATTGGGAAACTCTATTCGATGTCGAGGGATATTCTACCGGGCCAGCACCAGGCCGAACTGGTGTCGAGCTGATGGCGCGGCGCCGAGCAGGCGCCCGGGCGATCGGGGTTTGGGGCAGCGCCCTAGCGATCGAGGTCGCACCGAGCGTGAGGCGCTTCGCCCCCGGCCTAGCCCATGGGGGTGCGGTCCATGAGCGCCTGGATCTGGGACTGGAGGGGTGGGATGGCGGTGCGGACGGTAGCCTTGCCGGCCCAGATGTCCTTGAGGACCGGCTGGACAACCTTGTAGATCTCGTCGCCGGCGGGGTGGTACTTGACCTTGTCTACCGTCCGCGCGAACTTCACGCCGTCCGCCACGACCTCGGGGCGCACGTTGGGCGAGTTTCTGAACACCTCCTTGACCCACTTGTGGGCGTCCTCCAGAACCGCGGGCAGGCGCGCTTCGGCGTTACCCCAGCGGTTGTCCTCGATGAGGTACTTCAGCAGCTCCCAGGCATGCTCGGGATACGCGCCGAGCTTGGTGAGCAAGACGGTGTTGGACTGCATATCGGGCGAGGTGTACTTCATCTTGGGGCTGGGGGCGAAGCCCCAATCCATCCCGGCCTCGTTGAACCTCCGGCCGTCGGCGGCGGGGCCGCAGCAGATGGTGTACATCGCGGCGCGGCCGGTCATGAAGGCTTCCCGGGTATTGGTGGTGCCGAGGTCCACGCCGGGACTGGCCATGGTCGATCCGTCTTTGGCGACATCCGCCCAGCGCTCGAGCGTCTGGAGCAGCTCGGGGGAGTCGGCGGTCGCCTTCTTCCAATCGTCCGTGATCCACTTGGCATCGCTGTGGACGAGGAGCGAGGTGATGGGATCGCCGTAGTGGGTGATGCCGACCTGCGAGATCGTGGAGCCGCCCTTCTTGGTCAGCTTGCGTAGGTTGGTGCGGAACTCGTCCCAGGTCCACGCCTTGTTCCAGTCGGTGGGTGGCTCGGGGACGCCGGCCTGCTTGAAGAGGGCGCGGTTGTAGAAGGTGGCGGTGAGATTGCCGCCGTAGGCGTAGGGAAGCGCGAAGAGCTTGCCGTCGGAGCGGCCGATGAGGTCGACTTCCTTGGCGCTGAACTGCTGGACAGGGTACTTGTCGCGCTTGACGAAGTCGTCGATGGCGCGTGGGATGCCGGTGTTGAGGATGAGGCCGCGGACGGTCTGATACCAGCCGAGCAGATCGATCTTCTCGCCGGTGGCGACATAGGGGGTGAGCTTCTCGAGGTTGTTGACGGGCTGAGTGAACTCGACCTTCCAGGTAGGGTGCTTGGCGTACCAGTCTTTGAGCATGACCTCTATGTCGGGCTCCGAGAGGGTGCCCCGCTTAAAAAAGGCGATGCTGACAGGAGTGTCGGAGAGCTTGCCCTTGGGTGCCTCGCCGGCGCTAGGAGCGCCGCAGGCGGCAAGCGAGATGCCGCCGAAGCCGGCAAGCGCTGCCGACAGCGTGAGGTGTGTGCGCCGTGTGGTGGCCGTGTCTGAAGCGCGGATCGAAACCCCGACCATGGATCGGTTCCTCCTATTCTTGTCGGTCACGTGCCGCCCCCGCCGTACGCCAGAGCATCGTAGCACAAATGAGCGCGTGCGGTACTGCGGCACTACCGTTGGGGTGTAATCAGACGTTCCGGCGGCCGCGGCTGCCCTCACCCCCTTCGACACACTCAGGGCTGCGCTCAGGGCAGGCTCTGGCCCTCTCCCAGAGGGAGAGGGAACGCAGGCGGCGGCGGCGCGCTTAGCGCGCGAGGTCTTTCACGCGGAATCGGTAGGTGGCGAGCGCAAGGCAGACGCCGGCCACGGTGGTGAGCGCGGACATCGCGGCCCAGTCCCAGCCGCCGGCCAGTGGCGAACCGTACACGTCGTAGATGGACAAGCGGATCAGCGCCTTCGGCCAGTTGAAGATCGGCCCCACAAACATGACGAAGAACGAGGCCACGACGTACAGTATCAGGCCGCCGGTGACCGAGCCCGACCGCAGCCAGCCGGCGAGTGCCGCCCCGAGGCAAGCGACGACCAACGCCACGGGCACCAAACCGAACGCCGCCGCCAGCAGATGAGTCTGCTCGAGCGCGAGGCCGCTCGCCGCCGCAGCCACGGCCACGCTCAGGTAGATCGCCAGCGAGATGCCAAGCAGCACGGTGGCGATGGCCGCGAACCGCGCCAGCAGCGCGCGCCAACGCGGCACCGGCGAAGCCAGCACCATCTCCGTGCGGCCCTCCTCCTCGTCGGCGGCCCAGCGCGCGGCCTGGGTCACGGCGAACGCCGAGATCACCAGCGGCGTGAAGGTGAACACCAGCATGCCCAGGAAGAGCGCGTTCGCCTGCGCACCGCCGGCGATGCGCGAAAAGACGGCCGCCAGCAGCGGTGAGCTCGCCGCGATTGCCACCAGATTCTCCTGGAGCTGCTTGCCGATGGCAGTCATCCACACGGCAAAGCCCGCCATGCCGCCCGCCCACCACAGCGCCGCCTGGCCGCTGGTGCGCAGACTGCGCAGGTAGACCGAGCGTAGCGGCCATTCGCCGCTGAACGCGTACCTGGCCAGCGCGCCATCGGCAGCCGCCGGCCGGCCCGATGCCGGCAGGACGCCCAGCAAGGGCAGGCGGTAGCCAAAGCCGAGATCGCGCCGCGTGAAGAGCCACGCGGCGCCACCGGCGCAGACGACGACGATCGCCGCCAGCACGAGCATGGCGCCGGGGTTGATGCCCACCTCCGGCACCAACGGCTTGGTGAGACCGGCGTAGTAGAGCGGCGAGAGGTAGCTTACCCACTTCACGTTCGGCGACACGCGGCCGGTGGAGTGCAGCAGGAAGGACAGGGCTAGAAAGCCGCCGGTCATGCCGGCGGCGGTGCCTCGCTCGCTCGTGAATTGCGAGACGAGCAGCGCGATCGCGCCGAACGTCCCGGCCGTCAGTGCCACGTTCAGCCCGAAGACGTACGCGTCGAGCGCGCCGTACTCGGCCTTGGCCGTGACGCCGGCGAGCCACACCAGTGTGCCGAGCACTAGCGCCATCACGACCAGGGCGGTCGCCAGCCCGGCCAGCTTCTCCCACACGACGCGAGCGCGCGAGCGCGGCGTCGCCAGCAGCAGGTCGAGCGCGCCGCGCGCCTCTTCGCCGCGCAGCGTGCCGCTGGCGGCCAGCAACGCCCAGACCGAGGGCAGGATGCCCAGCATCGGCCCGAGGCGGAAGGTGGCGAAGCCGCCCGGCCGCGTAATGCCGATGGGCTCCTCGTACCAACTGAACTGCTGCGCCATCGCCACCAGCGCCGCCCGCGCCTCCGCCGAGCCGACGAGCTGCTCGAACTGCGTCAGCGTGGCCAGCAGGAGGACGCCGGGGCCGAAGCCCCAAGCGAGCGCGCCGACACGATGGTCGCGCAGCGTCTTGAGGTAGATGCTCCTAAGGAACACGGGCCGCCTCCTGCGGTGCCCCTTCCGCGGCCCCGCCGGTGGACGGGCCGCCGTCGCCGGAGTAGAAGCGCAGGAAGCTCTCTTCCAGCGTCGGCTCGTGGCTCACCAGGCGAGTGACGCGGTGCTCCCCGGCCAGCTTCACCACCGGATCGAGGTCGCCTTGCACTACCAGGCGCAGCCGGCGGCCGCCGTCCACCAGTTCGGCGTGCTCCACGCCCGGAAGCGCGGCGAAGCCGTTCGCCGGCACCGGCTCGGCGAAGCCGATCTCGACCACGTGGCGCTGGATCTCCTTGAGCGCGGCCAGCGTACCGGCGTGTACCAGCCGCCCCTCTCGGATGATCGCCACGCGGTCGCACAGGTCCTCCACCTCGCTCAAGATGTGCGAGGAGAGAAACACGGTGCGCCCCTCGGCCTGCGTCTCGCGCACCAGTCGCGCGAACTCCTGCTGGTTGAGCGGATCCAGGCCGGTGGTCGGCTCGTCGAGCACCAGCAGGCGCGGCCGGTGCATGAAGGCCTGCGCCAGCCCCACCTTCTGCTTATTGCCGTGCGAGTACTGGCGGAACTTGCGTGAGGGATCCAGGCCAAAGCGCTCGGCCAGCTCGTCGACGTAACGCGCGTCGACGCCGCCGCGCAGGTTGCCGAAGTATTCGAGCACCTGGCCGCCGGTGAGGCCGGGATCGAGCGCCATCTCGCCCGGCAGATAGCCGACCAACCGCTTGACGGCGACCGATTCGCGCCAGCAGTCCAGGCCGGCGACGAGTGCGCGGCCCGCGTTGGGCTTGAGGAAGCCCATGATCTGGCGGATGGTGGTCGTCTTGCCGGCGCCGTTGGGGCCGAGGAAGCCGAACACCTCCCCCTCGGCCACCTCAAACGTCACGTCCTCCACGCCCCGCCGCGTGCCGTAACGCTTTGTCAGCCCCTGTACGTCTACAATGGCCATCGCGTCCCCTTCCCGCGAAGGATACGGGACGCGGGCAGGACTCTGGAGTTCGTTTTGCAGTTTCGGGGGTGATTCTCTGCAATTGGCAATAACGCCAGTGGTACCGGTGGGGCGAGACAGGGCGGCACGGGGATGAGTACCCGCCGCTGCGCGCGCGGCCCTACGCGCCCGATGCGGTGGGGATCGACATCGTCGTCGGCGTCCCTATGCCCTTCCGGTTCCTGCGAGACGAGTCCGGTGCCATCTGGGCGGTGCACCACGGATGGCGCATCCGGCGACGCGTGGCGAGTGCGTAGGACACAGGCGAGGGTGCTCGCGTTTCCTCGCGGCTGGCACGACTGACAGGGCCCGACGGCACCTGGGCGCTTTACTGCGGTGCGCGCAGCGGGTAGCGGCCGGCATCGCGCACCGTCTCGTACATCGCCAGGAGGTTCTCCACCGGCGTCTGCGCCTGGACGTTGTGGATCGTGTTGAAGACGAACGCGCCACCGGGACCGAGGATGCCGATCCGCGCCGCCACCTCGTGGCGCACCTCGTCCGGCGTGCCGAAGGGGAGCGTGCGCTGCGTATCGACGCCGCCGCCCCAGAACGTGATGCGGTCGCCGAAGCGGGCCTTGAGCGCGGCCGGGTCCATCTGCGCCGCCGAGCACTGCACCGGGTTGAGGATATCGAACCCGGCGGCGATGAAGTCGCCGATCAGCGCCGCCACCGAGCCACACGAGTGGATGAAGGTCTTCCAGGCGGTGTGCCGGTGCACCCAGCCGTTCACCCGCGTGTGGAACGGCAGGTACAGCTCGCGGTAGGTCTGCGGCGAGATGAACGGCCCGCTCTGCGTGCCGAAGTCGGTACCCGTGACGAACACCGCTGTAACGCGGTCGCCGACGGCCTGGTGAATGCGCGCCAGGTTCTGCAGGGCGATCTTGCACTGGCGCTCGAACACCTCATAGACGTAGCCGCGGCGGGCCACCGTGCTCACGTACCACTCTTCGACGTCGCGGATGCCCTTGGGATGTTTGAGCCACGGCGCCGGGACGAGCGCGATGTCGCCAAAGGCGGTGCCGCCGAAGTTCGCCAGGATGGCCCGGTCGGTCTCACGGGAGAGCCGGCCGGCCTCGCGCGCGAAGTAGTCCAGTTCCGCGTCGGAGATGGGACCAAACTCTTCCAGGTTGTCCTCCACGCGCAGCGTGTCCTCGTCAATCGGCGGCTGGCGGACGATAGCGTCGACGTACCAGCCGCCGCTCGGCATACGGCCGCTGGGTGGGACCGATCTATCGCCCTCGGGGTAGAGCAGGAGGTCGCCGTTGGGCTCCGGCTCGGTGTTGAAGCCGGCGGGCACGAGCACCGGCGTGCCGTCGAACGTCGTCCACGGCTTCCAGCCCTCGTTGCGGAACCCGAAGAGCGTCTTAGGGCTGCCTAGCGGTACCACGTCCACGCCGAGCGCGTCGAGCAGATCTGGCCCGATCTCGCCGAGCATCTGGAAGGGCTCGATCACCTTCACCGGCGTGCCGGGCGGGTCCAGACGGAGCGCCTGGCGCAGCCGGTAGACGGTGCTGGCCTGCATGCCGGTGACGGGACTCCCGCCCAGGTCGAGCGGCACCCGGTCCGGCTCCTGGTGGCGGAGCGCCAGGCGCACCCGCTCGCGCGAGTTCATGCGAATCTCTCCTCGACTTGGCTGCCTTCGCGGGCGTGACCGGACCACCCGGCTCGCACGGCGGCTGTGGTTGGCTGTACGCTACCGCGCGGCGCGCGGCCGCCGCATCAGGGAAATCCCCGAATTAACCATCGTCGAGCACCACGCCGGCAACGTGAGCAGCAGCGCCTCACGCCATGCTATATTGGGCCAGGAGGTAGCTCCGTCATGGAGCCGACGAGCCGCGAGCACCGGCGACCCAGTGGGCGGCGTGCGGCA
Organism: Chloroflexota bacterium; assembly: GCA_016199265.1. Lineage (GTDB taxonomy): Bacteria > Chloroflexota > UBA11872 > UBA12225 > UBA12225 > JACQGX01. Next base: position 23,016 of record JACQGX010000309.1, read on the forward strand.
GCCGGAACGGAGCCAGCCGGCACGAGTGCCGGCGCTCTGCCCGCAGAACGGCCCGCTGCCATGCTCGCGCCGCCTCAGTCCGCCTCACCACCCATACTGGAAGCAGATCATGCCCGCCTCATTGCCGAGGTTGTCATGCCACGGCTGGCGGCCGGGACAATCGAAACCGTCAGCTCGGACGCGGCCAGGGCTGAACACGCCGAGCCGCTGCGGCGCCTGCCGGCGTACTGCGTCGCCCGCCGCCATGCGGCCTCGGCCTATGAGGTCTACTGGGTACTGGAGGGGCGTTGCGTGCTCTGGGTCGCCGGCCATGCGTTGAGGCTCGATCCCAGGCGCGCCTGCATCGTGCAGCCCGGCGAGACGCACGAATTGCGCCCCAACGCGCAACTCGACCGCTTTCGCGTCATTGGGTGGACTCTTGCCCCCCGCGGCGTGGGCATCGCGGAAGGCATCTTCGACGGCCAGCGCTATCGCGTCGCGGCCACTTTCGCCGCGCTCGACGCGCCAACCGGGCCGCTGACCGAGCGACTGGTGCACGAGCTCGCGGACCGCCAGCCCTATCACGACCTCTTGGTCCGGGCTGCGCTGCTCGAGCTGTGCGGCCGTATCGTGCGCGCGCTGATCGAGACCCAGTGTCGCGAGGGGACGTCCACCGCACGAGAACTGCCGCCAAGCCAGTATGTCGAGCAGGTGGCGCGGTACGTCGAGCAGCAGCACGGGACCGAGGTAACACTCAAGCACTTGGCCGCCGCCGTCGGGCTATCGCCAAACTACCTTGCCACCCTCTTCCGGCGCTACATGGGCCGTTCCGTGATGGCTTACGTCCGCGAGATCCGGCACCTGCACGCGCTCACGCTGCTGCGCACCACCGAGTTGAGCGTGGCCGAAGTGGCACTCCGGGCGGGCCACGAGGACCCGTACCACTTCAGCCGAGTCTTCAAGGCGAGGGAAGGGTGCACGCCTGCCCAGTACCGTCGCCTCGCCCGCGCCTCTGCCGGGAGCGCCCCGCCGTGAGCCTGGCTGCTCCGGTGCTCCCCACCTGTCGGGGGCAGGGTGCGGGCCGGCCAACGCGCGCATCGTGGCAGCAGCGGCGGCCTCGCGCAGCGCGGTGCACGCCACGCGCGACCTACGCGGCCCAGGCAACGTAATCCGTCACCGAATCGCGTAGTCCAGCCCATTGCGGCCGCGCGGGAAGTGTCGTAGGCTTAGAACCGGTCGGCGGCGCTGGCGGTGGCCGCCGTCCAGTTCGTCCTGCACCAGGGGCAAGGCAGTGACCGTTGCGCGTGACGTTCTGAGCACCAGCGGGGTAGTGGCGCCCGCCGATGGGGAGATCCGGGTCACCCGCTTCTCCGACGTCTGCGGCGGCACAGACGAGCTCAAGCGCCTGCTGGTCGAAGAGCCGGTCGTCGCCGCCTCGCCGGAGGGGCGGCTCTCGATCCGGATGCTCGTGGAAGACGGCCAGTACATGCTGGCGCGCATGGAGCGGCGGCTACGCGAGTACGAGACGTTCCGCGACGACCTGGCGGCCGTGGTGGAGACGATGCAGCGGCTCGCGATGCCACGCCTGGACGACGCCGCGGAGCAGGCCGCACGCCTGCGCGAGCTGCTCACGCGCGAAGGGACGCTGCCGGTGCAGGAGATCATCGACCGCGCCGAGGCCATCCGGCAGGTGGCCAACGACACCGAGGGCACGCTGCGCCGCTACAAGGAGGCCAGCATCATGGCCAGCCGGGCGTACCTGCGTCTCAAGGGTGCCCGCGGCTGGGGTGACGACGGCGGCAGCACATCGCCCAGCGCCACGCACCGCAACGAGAGCGAAGACCTGCCACCAGGGGTGCCGGAGGCATGGCTGCCGCCGCCGCCACACCGCGAGAAGATAGTGGACTGGTTGTGTCGCGGGCGCGCCACGCTCTTCGCCGAAGAGGAGGCGGCGCAGTATCCGGTGGGGCCGCAGGGCCCTGAGCCAATCGTTCAGTTTGAGGACGGCGGTGTGATGCCGCTGCGCGCGGTGCGCTGGAGCGACGAGGTGCGGAACTTCTACCCGCTCGGCAGCGCTCCACACCCGCGAGGATCGCTCTATCGCAAGCGGGACGCCGCGCCTGCGCCACCACCGGTATGAAAACCACGAGAGAACAGCGGCCCGGGCCGTGAGCACGCTCCACGGCCGGCGCGGGCGTTGCACGTAAGAAGGAGGACCAACGGGGTGCAAGAATCGAGCCCAGCGCAATCGGCGGTAGACGAACGCAGTGCAGCAGAAACGAAAGCAGCAAGGCACAGAGGGAGGCCGGCGACGATGACCAGTGTGACGGGGGCGTTGAGCCGCAGAACGATGCTGGCTCGCCCGGCGGCAGCCGCGCTGGCGGCCCTGCTGACGGCGTGCGGACCGGCCGCGGGCGCACCGCAGACCCCTGGGCAGGCGGCCAAGGCAGGTCCGAAGAAGACGCTGGCGTTCTCCACCTACGTTTTCCAGAAGTTCGAGGACGCCATGCGCGAGGTGCTGCGCACCTTTGAACAGGACAACCCCGACGTCGAGGTGCAGGCCGAGTACGCAACCGGCAACTACTACGAAAAGATCCAGAGTCAGATTGCCGCCAACACCACGCCGGACGTGGGTATCGCCTCGTTCTCGTGGACGGTCTCACTGGCGAAAGGTGGCGCGCTCCTGGCGCTGGACGACGTGGCAGCGCGCGACAAGTACGCGCTTAGTCAGTTCCTGCCGGCCGGACTCGCCCAGTACCGCTGGCGGACGGGCGACTTCAGCAGTGGCGGCCAGGGCGGCAAGCAGTACGGCCTGCCCAGCGATGCGCAGCCATTCGTCTTCTTCTACAACAGGTCCGCGTTCGACAAGGCCGGCCAGGCTTACCCTACCGACAACTGGACCTGGAACGACCTGCTGGCCGCGGCCAAGCGGCTGACACGGGCGGACGAGGACAAATGGGGCGTCGCCGCGCCCGCAGCCGGCCCACTCCACCAGGGCAACTTCGTCTTCGCCGCCGGCGGCAGCTACATCGCGCCCGACTTCAAGAAGTCCGGGCTCGACCGGCCGGAGACGATCGAGGCCTACAAATGGGCCTATGACCTCATCTACACCCACCGCGTGGCGCCGGTGCCGGCGAGCGGTGCGCCCCACCCCTTCACTTCCGGCCGCTGCGCGATGTACATCTACGGCATCTGGTACATCGCCGATCTGGTCAAGGGCAATCCGGACTTTGCCTGGGACGTGGCGATGCAGCCGAAACACCCCACTACCGGCAAGCGCACCACGTCCGCCGAGTCGGACGGCTGGTGGATCTATAAGGCGGGGAAGGACCCAGATACCTCCTGGCGTCTCCTCAAGTGGCTGGCCGGCGAGAAGGGGCAGCAGAAGTTCTCCGAGCTCGAGTACGTCATCCCGCCCTCGCGCCCGAACGTGGCCAAGGAGTGGTACGCCAAGAAGCCGCCCGAGCACCGGTCCAAGGCGCTCGACCAGGTGGTCCAGGATTCGCGCGCACCGGCCAACACGTATTTCGAGGCCGGCACGGTGAACAGGGCCATCAACCCCATCTTCGCGCGTGCCTACAACAATGGCGAAGACATTGGCCCCATCTTGCGCGAGGCGACCCAGGCAATGAACGCCGAGCTGGATCGTGCCTGGAGCAGCTTCCGCTAGGTATGGACGAGATTCGCATGGCAGTCGTCGGCCTGGGCGGTCGCGGCTCGGGTATGTGGCTGAGCCTGCTCCAACACCTCCCCGGCTATCGGGTCACCGCGCTTTGCGATCCCATCGTCGCGCTGCACGGGCGGTGGCGCGGCTACGGCGGCCGGCAGCGGCGATCCCGTGCACAAGCTGCTGGCGGATCGAGGTTGGGTGATCGAGAACCGGCTTGGTGCCGGTATCTTCTTCCGGCGATCCGGCACCCGGCTGACCGGAAGCGTGCGCCAGCTCACGACTCGCCACGTCGTGTACGAGTTCAACCTCTCTTCCTTGTCCTCCTGAACCCCCCGTTCTCCTGCGCCCTCCCCCCTTTGTCCTCCTGCGCCCTCGCCCTGTCATCCTGAGCGCAGCGAAGGATCTCCCCTGGTGGGCTGACAGGCACCGCCATCCCGTACGTCCAAAAGGCACAGTATCTGCCGCCGGCCGCGCCGGTCAGGTACACCACTGGCACGCGGACCGGGTGTCGGAGGCCGCGGGATGATGGCAGGGGGTCAAGAGAGGATGTCAGTCGCCGAGCTCATTCAAACGGATGGCGCTGAGTCGGCGGCGCTGGTACGTTTCCATCCCATCGACGACACGAGTCGGGCGCGGCTCACCGTCCACGCGGCGCGCCGCGCACCACACCGGATCGCTCCGCTGCTCACCGGGAAGTTTGCCGAGCACCTCCACTGGAACGTCAACAACGGCATGTGGGCGCAGATCGTGCGCAATCCCACGTTCGCCGAGTGGCCGTTTGCCGGCGCCGGACGCTGGCCCGATGGTGCCCAGATGTGGCACACCGATGCCGGCGCGATCGCGCAGCTCATTGGCCAGACAGCCACGCGCTTTGGCTGGCCGCCCGACGTGATCGACCGGCTGGTGGAAGACCGCATCGCCGGGCTGGCGCACTACTGGTTCCTTGATGCTGGCCGGGCCGGTCAGGGCAATCAGGGCGACATCGCTGCGGTGCGCCCCAGCCCCGACGCCGGGCCAACTGGCGGCCGGGCGCAGCGTGTCGAGGTGCGCGCCGGCAACCAGGGGATTGCGCAGTGGCTCTACCTGCCGCTGCATCGTACGCGCCGCTATCGCTGGCGGGTGATCGCCCGCTCGCCGGATCTGCCGTCGTTGCGGCTCTCGCTCGCGGTCGATGGGCAGTTGGAGTCCGTTGCCACTGCCGAGGTGGGCGCACTGTCGCGGACGTGGCAGGTCTTCACCGGCGAGCTGGAGCTGTCGGCGGCGTGCGCGGCGGCCGCGCTCTACCGCCTCCGCCTGACGGCGGCGCAGCCGGGACAGTTCGTCGTCGCTCGCGTACTCCTGGAGCCGGACGATGCCGTGAGCGGCGCGGATCCCGACGTCGTGCGCCTGCTGAAGGAGGCGCGGTTGCCGATCCTGCGCTGGCCTGGCGGCAACTTCGCCAGCGCCTATGATTGGGAGGACGGCGTCGGACCGGCCGATGCCCGGCCGGCGCGCCACAATCCCGCCTGGGGTGGGGCCGAGCCTAACCTCTTTGGCACCGACGAATTCGTCGCCTTCTGCCGTGCCGTCGGCTGTGAGCCGCTGATCTGCGTCAACGTCGGCGACGGCACGCCGGACGAGGCGGCGCGATGGGTCGAGTACTGCAATGGGCCAGCCGACTCGCCGATGGGGGCACGGCGCGCCGCGAACGGCCACCCGGAGCCGTACCACATCCGCTACTGGGAAATCGGCAACGAACTGTACGGCTGGCACCAGCGCTTCTGGACGACTGGCGCCGGCTACGCCGACCGCTACGCCGAGTTTACCGCCGCGATGCGCACCGTCGATCCGCACATCCAATTCATCGCCTGCGGCGCGGCCAGCCTCGCCACCTGGCGCGGCGATGACTGGAACGGGCGGCTACTGGCCCAGCATGACCCACTGGTGCGCTGCCTCACCGATCACGTCTTGATCGGCGGCCAGATCCCCGCCTCGACCGACCCGCTCGACGTCTACCGCGATTTCATGGCCATTCCCGACGCGTACGAGCACGCTTACCGCACACTGTGGGCGCAGATGCGCGCTGCCGGCGTGCCGGAGCCGCGCCTTGCCATCACCGAGATGCAGTTGTTCGGCCGGCTTCTGCCGGCGCAGGGCGGGGAGACGGTCCGCCTGACGAGCGAGACACTCGTCTCGCCGCCGACGATGGCCGAGGCGGTGTACAGCACGCTCTTCTACCACCTGGCGGTGCGGCTGGCGCCGTTCGTCGAGATCATCACCCACTCGGCGACGGTCAACCATGGCGGCGGCTTGCGCAAGGAGCGGGAGCGGGTCTACGCCAACCCCTGCCACGACGCGCACGCTATGCTGGCCGCGTTCGCCAACGCTACCCCCGTGGCCGTCGACCTCGCCGCCGGCGCCGAACGCGTGCCGGCAATCTTGCCGCGCGCCGGCGAGCTGCAGCTCGCCGGCGCGTCCATCGGTATCGTCGACGCCATTGCTGCCATCGCGCCCGACGGTGCCTTGCTGGTGTCGCTGGCGCACCGCGGCACGACTGGGCCGGTCAGGACCCAGATCGACCTGCGCGACTTCGAGCCCGCGGCCACGGCGACGGTGCGCCTGCTCTCCTCTGAACATCCCTGGGACGGCAACAGCCTGGCCGCACCCGAGCGCGTCGCCCCGGTAGACTCTGCGGTCACAGTGGAGGACAACCGCGTGGCGCTCGACCTGCCGCCCTATTCGGTGATGCTGGTACGTGTGCCGCCGGCCTGACACACTGACCGATCGTTCCGGGCCGGATCAGATCGTCCATCAGGAGCGGGGGTCCAGGGACTTGCCCGAGAGAAGACCCCTACCCACAGTGCTGGGCGGTCTTCCGGGAGGGCGTACCGGGTACCCACTGCATTGCCGGCTTCGCGGCTTCGACCATGCGCCACCGAGACGTGGCCTACGCGGGGTGAAGGATCATGCGCAGGCCGAACTTGGGGCGCAACGTGAGCGACGGCTGCGGCACGATGGGGTGACCCGGCACCAGGCGGGGCCGAAAGCGCTGGGCGATGGTGGCCAGCACGAGCGTCGCCTCCATCATCGCGAACGTGTTGCCGATACACAGACGCGGCCCGCCCCCGAACGGGAAGTAGGCGAAGCGTGGCAGCCGCTTGGCCAACGGAAGCTGTTCCCTCTCTGCGCTCGGGATGGGCTCTGACCCCGTCGCCGCGGTCGTCCGGCGACGCGCGGCGCTCGCGGATGATTCGGTACCCGAGAACGTGCCGGGCCATTCGCGTCGACCGCTTCTCATCGTTTGCACCCTAAGGGTATCCTGAAAGTGGTACGATGCGCGCGCTCGCCGAAAGCAGAGTCCGCCTGGACCAGGAGATCTTGCGGGAGTTCTGCCGCCGTCACCATATCGCCAGGCTGTCCCTCTTCGGCTCCGTCCTGCGGGAAGACTTCCGGCTAGACAGCGACGTCGATGTGCTGGTGGAATTCGAGCCGGGACACGCGCCTGGGTACCTTCGACTCGCAGCGGCGGCACTCGAACTTGACGAGCTTCTGGGGCGAGAGGTCGACCTCCACACCCCTGGGAGCCTCAGTCGCTACTTCCGCGACGAGGTCATCGACTCTGCGGAGCCGCTTTATGCCGCCGAGTGAGTCGGAACGCTTGCACCACATGCTCGAGGCAGCCCGTGACGCGGTGATATTCGCGTCCGGTCGGTTGCGCCTCGACTTGGAGAGCGATCGGATGCTGGCGTACGCTCTGGTGAGGTGCATTGAGATCATCGGTGAGGCGGCTGCTCACGTGTCCGAGTCGACGCGGCAGCGACACCAAGGGATCCCCTGGTCGCAGATTCGCCGCATGCGGAACATCCTGAGCCACGTCTACTTCGGTATCGATCACGACATCGTTTGGCAGACGATCAATGAGGACCTGCCGCCCGTCATCGTCGCGCTGGAACAGGCGCTCGGCCACACCGATGTTGGACCGGAAGAGATCTGAGGACCTGATGAAGGTGTCTGAGCTCCAGACGGAAGAATCCGCCCGTTCTGCGTCCCGAGGGCACGCCTTCGCGGGGCCGCTGCGGCGGAACGCCGCCAACCCCCGCTACTTCACGGATGACACCGGCCGCGCAGTCTATCTCACCGGCTCGCACACCTGGGCGGTGATGCAGGACATGTGGCTGGAGAGCCAGCCCCGCCGTAACATGGACTACGCGGGCTTTCTCGACCTGCTCGAGGAGTGCGGCCACACCTTCCTGCGCTTCTGGCAGTGGATGCATCCCCGCAACGCCCGCTGGTCCAGCGAGACCACGCTCTTCGACCCGCAGCCCTACGCACGCACCGGCCCGGGCCTGGCGAACGACGGGCTGCCGAAGTTCGACCTCACCGTGTGGAACGACGCCTACTTCGCGCGCCTGCGGGAGCGGGTCGCGGCGGCGGGGCGGCGCGGCATCTACGTCGGGGTGATGCTCTTCGAGGCGTGGACGATCAAGGGCACCACGGCCGAGCAGGACCCGTGGCCCTACCACCCGCTGCACCCGGACAACAACGTCAACGGCGTCACGGACGATCCGCGCATCGAGAGCGGCCCCGGCCAGGGCCGCGCCTGGAACCTGTTCTCGCTCCGCTGCCCGCAGTTGCTGGCGTGGCAGCAGCGCTACGCGCAGCAGGTGGTGGGTACGCTGAACGACTTCGACCACGTGCTGTACGAGATCTGCAACGAGGTGCCCAACCGCCCCGAGGCGATGGCGTGGCAGGACCACCTCTGCGCTTTCATCCACGAGTACGAGCGCGGCAAGCCCAAGCAACACCCAGTGGGCATCACCGCCGAGGGCGGCAACCAGGACAACGCCCGGTTGTTCGCCACCGGCGCCGACTGGATCTCGCCGGGCAACGGCCGTCTCTTCGAGTACCGCTACAACCCGCCGGCCGCGGACGGCACCAAGGTGATCCTGACGGACACCGATCACCTCTGGGGCCACGGCGCCGACGTGGGCTGGATCTGGAAGTCGTTCTGCCGGGGCATGAACGTTCTGTTCATGGATCCGTGGGAGCCCATCCCGGCCGGCATGCCCGGCTGGGTGCAGGGCGGCGTCTCGCTCAACCAGCGCTACTACCACCTCTGGGACCCCGTACGGCGCAACCTCGGCTACGCCCGCCGCTTCGCCGACCGCATGGACCTCAACCGGTGCGTCCCGCACGGCGAGCGGTGCACGTCGACGTACTGCTTGGTCAGCCCCGGACAGGAGTACCTCTGCTTCTTCGCCTCGGGAGGCCATGAAGGGCTCGACCTGTGGCAGGCGCCCGGCACGTACGCGGTCGAGTGGTTCGATCCCGCTACCGGCCGCACCCACACGGGGGCGTGCATCGAGGGCGCGCGCCGCCACGCGCTCGCCGCCCCATTTGCCGGCCCCGCGGTGCTCTACGTGAGGCGCGTCTAGATCAAGTGCAAAGTGCAAGATGCAAAGTGCAACGTGAGGATGCCTGCGGGTTCCACCTTGACTTGGGTTTAGGTCGGAGTTGACTCCGGGGTACTGAAACGAGAGAGCGGCAGGTGATGGCAGCGCGGGTGCGACCGTTCGGCGCGGCGGATCTAGCGGCGTGCCTCGCCATCGGCAACGCCGTCGATCCGGCGCACCCGGTCAGCCTGGCGGACGCACGGCGCCGCGACGAGCTGTGGGCCACGGAGCGCTACCACCTGGTGCGCTTCGTAGCCGACGTGGCCGGGGAGGCCAGCAATGCCGGCGATGCCGGCCGGCGGATCGTCGGGTGGGGGCAGATCGCGCACGCGCCGTGGCAGTTCCATCCGCGCAAGTACGACCTGCGGCTCGAGGTGGATCCGGCGCACCGGCAGCGGGGCGTTGGGAGCCAGCTCTTCCAGCAGTTGCTGGATGCGCTGCTCGCGCGCGATGCGCTGCTGGTGCGGGCGGTTGCGACCGAGAGCGACGCGGCGAGCAGCGGCTTCCTAACGCGACGCGGTTTCCGCGAGATCTGGCGCACCCTCGAGTCGCGCCTCGACGTCGACGCGTTCGATCCGGTGCCGTTTGCGGGCGCGGCCGAACGGGTCGAACGTCAAGGGGTGACGATCACGACGCTCGCCGCCGAGCTGGCGCGCGATCCGGACGTACTGCGGGAGGTGTACGACCTACACGTCGTCTGCAATCGCAGCCAGCAGGAGATCGATCCGGTGACGCCGCCGCCGTTCGAGGCGTTCGCCGCCAACGAGGTCGACGGGCCGAGAGCGATCCTCGAAGCGTGGTTCCTTGCCCGCGACGCCCGCGCCGGCCACTGCTTCGTCGGTCTGAGCACGCTCGAGCGGTTGACCGGCACGGCGGACACGGCGAAAGGCGTGGCAGACACGGCGGACACGGCAGCCGTGGAAGGCGTGGAAGGCATGGCGGGTGTGCTCGAGGCCGGCTACACCGCGGTGCACCCGGCCTACCGCGGGCGGGGCATCGCTCTAGCGCTCAAGCGGCGGACGATCGCCTACGCGCGCGACCACGGCTACCGCTTCATTGAGACGAACAGCAACGCCGGCAACGAGCCGATGCTGCGCATCAACGCGGCGCTCGGCTTCCAGCCGCGGCCGGCGCGCATCTCGTTCGAGCGACGGCTCGCCTGATGAGACGATCACCACAGCCTGTCTACGAGATCGAATTCTATGAGACAGAGGGCGGCGACCAGCCTGCCCGTCGCTGGATGAGGGAGGAGCTGACGCCCACCAAGCGCCGCACCATCGGCACCGCGATGAATCGCATCCTGGCCCAGGAGGGCGTCAACGTCTGCCAGACCGAGTGGGGAAGGCGCTCGGCGACGGCCTCTACGAGTTCCGTCCCCGCGACGAGATCCAGGAGCAGGGGATCGCCGAGAATATCCTGCTGCGGGTGTTCTTCCACCCGCACGGGAACAAGATCATCCTGCTGCTCGGTGGCGACGACAAGGGCGAGCACCCCAGCAGCAAGCGCCGGCAGACGGAGATCGCCGAGGCGCGCAGGCGACTAGACGACTTTCGGGACCGGCGGCGCCGCCGGCGACGCGCCACCGTCAGCCGCGAGCGGCGGCCCGGCACTTGACGTTTTATGCGCCATACCCCATAATCGTGACATCGAGGCAGAGCGGGCGATGAGCACTAAGTTCAGCGAATTCCTTGAAGAGATCGAGGCCGAGGCACGCGCCGAGGGGCCGGACGCGCTGGCGGAGCTCGCCGCCTTCGACGAGCGCTACCGCCTAGCGCACGAGTTGATGGTGCGCCGCCGCGAGGCGGGCCTGACCCAGGCCCAGCTCGCGAAGCTCACCGGCGTTGGGCAGGCCGACATCAGCCGGATCGAGCGCGGCCGCGCCAACCCGACGGTGAGCACCCTGGCCGCGGTCGCCCACGCGCTCGGCTACGGCCTTGCCCTCGTACCGCTCAAGTCCCCAGCGGCCGGTGCGGGCCCCAAGCGGTCTGGCGGCACTACGGCGAAGCGGGGCAGTCGCGCGCACGCCGTGGCGTAAGGCACAGCCGGCATCTAAGGGGCCAAGCATCGGAGCAGTCTTCCCAGCGGTACACGGTGATGCCGGGCCGCCACTGGCCAGCACGCGCCTCCTTCCCCACGCCGCGCCGCGGGTAACTGGTCCCTGACCCCCTGCCGTGGGCCCCGGAGTGGTAGGAATTGGTAACTGACATCCGTGAGAACGTGCGCCATGATGCTCACCTCGGCCGTCTGCGCCGGACGACGCTCCGGTCCGACAGCGCGACGACGCACGTTCTCACTGCCGGCGAGCCGGTGGCGGTGCCCGACACCCTTACGCCGATTCGGTTCGGCTCTTACGCCGAACTGGCCAAGCATGGGATCCGCGCGCCCTTCATCTACCCCCTGCGGCGAAATCCTGGTGCAGCCCGAGACGCTCGACCTCGTGCCGCTCGTGCTGCAATGGGAATGGAGAACCTCCCCGGCGCTGGCTCGCGCTACTGGTTTGAGCTGCCGGCAGCCTCCAGCGCCTGATGCCCGCCGGAATGGAACGGCTTTGTGCCCTTTTCCCGCCACTCGAAGCGCACGACGGCGCTCAGGCCTGGCCG